>NZ_LR214950.1:358279-716558 GCF_900660495.1 Mycoplasmopsis gallinacea
AAAGTTGCTACTTGTTTATTTTTATCTGTTTTAGATTTTGGAGCTATAGTTACAACGATAAATAATTTGCCTTCTAAGTTGTTAGCATATGAATCAAAGTAAAAATTCACTTCACCGTTGTTAAAAACATTAAGCAATTCACCTTTTGGTCCAATGAGAGCTAAATCTTGAGTTGCAAGTTGATTTTGGTTTTTAATAGAGCTAAAAATGAAGTTATCTTCAAAATATGAAGCACTTTTTGCTTTTGAAAAAGTATTTTGGTAAGTTGCATAATTACTTGCAAGCTCATTTTTAATTCTCTTTTTAAAAGCATCACTTTGAAGTAATGTAAAATCCTTTAATGTAAGCTCTTTAGTAACTTTTGAATAATGCACCATTGTAATTGTTCCAGCAAAAAAACCAGCTGAAGCTACAAAACCACCAATTAAAAGGGCGCTTTTAAGACCTTTTGACATTCTTTTTTTACTCATGATTTTCTCCAAATATTTCATTAATTTGATTGATTAAATTTGCTATTCCATAAGAAGTTTCAGAAGAAACAATGTGGTATTTGTCAAATTTGTAATTTTGCATATCTAGCTTAATTCTTTTAAGTAAAGCTGACTTTTCTTTTTGATTTAACTTATCAACTTTAGTATAAACTGCAGTAAAAGGTAAGTTGATTCTTGTTAAAAATTCCATTACCTCTTTATCACTTTTAGTTGTTGGAATTCTTGAATCTAAAAGCAAGAATAAATGAGTTAAATTATCTCGCTCAATTAGATAATTTTCAATCATCTTCATCATTTTTTGAATTTGGCCTTGTGACAGTTTTGCATATCCATAACCTGGAAGATCCACAAAGACAGCTCCATGCTCATTTTCAAAAAAATTTAAAAGCTGCGTTCTTCCTGGTGTTTTAGAGACTTTAGCAAGCTTTTTATTATCAACAATGGCATTTAAAAGTGAGCTTTTACCAACATTTGAACGACCTCAAAAAGCAATCTCTTTATTGCTATGCTCATATCAATTGCTTTTTTCGGTGCTAGATTTGACAAACTTAAACATCTTTTTTCATTTTCTCCTTATGTCTAATTAAAGTTGATGAATACTTGATGTACTCATAACTTGGGATTAATAAAACGGTTTCTAATTCATTATTTAAACTATTATTCCCTGCTGCAAGTTCAAGTTCGTAATTAAAATCAATTACATCCCTTGCACTTCTTACTAAATATTTTACATCTAATTCTTGAGCAATTTCAGCAATAAAGCGGTCTTTGTTTTTTAATACTTGCACATTAGTTAAATTACTTAGTAATTTCTTTGTATTATTATATCTTATATCAATATCGCTAGCATCTGGTTTATCTGGGTTAATTGAAACAATTACATAAACAAAATCAAAAAGCCGAGCGGCTTTTTGAAGTATTTGAAAATGTCCATCATGAAAAGGATCAAAAGATCCTGCATAAATTGCTTTTTTATCTGTTTTCATAAATTTTTCTTGCGTTTTTAGCAATTACAAGTTCTTCGTTGGTTGAAATTACATAAATAGGAACTTCTGAATCTTGAGCTGAAATTACCCGATATTCAGAACCACGGCTAAGTTGGTTAAGTTCTAGATCAAGCTTGATGTTTTTAAAGAATAATTTTTCAACAATCATTCTACGAATGCTTTTATCATTTTCTCCAATACCAGCGGTAAAAACAATTGCATCAATCTTTCCACCGAGTTTATTTGCATACATTGCTGTATAATCAGCTACTCTTTGAGCAAATAACTCAAGTGTAAATTGTGCATTTTCGTCACCTTTAAGAGCTGCATCACGTACATCACGCATATCACTTGAAATTCCTGATACACCTAAAAGACCACTTTTTTTGTTAAGTAAATTAGTAAATTCTTCAACATCCATTCCAGTTTGTGCTTTAACAAATTGGTGAATTGAAGGATCAATGTCCCCACTACGTGTTCCCATCATAATTCCAGCAAGTGGTGTAAGTCCCATTGAAGTATCAAATGAACGAGAATCTTTAACAGCACATAAGCTTGCACCATTTCCAAGGTGTAAGTTAACAAAAGTAACTTTTTCTTTACCAAGAATCTGGCTTAATCTTTCAGTAATGTATTGGTGACTAATTCCGTGAGCTCCATAACGTTTTATTTTTAATTTTTCAGCAAGTTCGCGGTTAATTGGATAAGTGCTATTTACTTTATCAATTGTAGTATGGAAAGCAGTATCAAAATCCGCACTTAAAAGAGCATTAGGGAAAACTTTTTTAAACCCATACATGGCTTGGACAGCTCCTGGGTTATGTAAAGGTGCATAAATTGAGCACTCTTGGATTAAATCAATTTCTTTTTGAGTGATTTTTGAAGTTGAACTAAAGTAAGTTCCACCTTGCACAACTCTAAATCCAATGTACTGAATTTCATCTTTGTTTTCAATTAATTTGATTTCTTGCATTAATTTATACACTTCTTCAACAGCTACTTCATGATTTGGCATAGCTACTTCTTTTTCGAATTTTTCACCCTTAAATTTAATTGAAATGTTACCCATTGGAAGGGTAATTCTTTCAGCAATTCCACTTGCAAGAAGTTCTAAAGAATCTTTGTTAAATAAGCTTAATTTAATTGATGAGCTACCTGCATTAATAACTAAAATTTTGTGTTCCATATCTTATTTCTCCTCACTTTGAAGTGCAGTAATTAACACTGTGTTATAAACATCTTCGATTGTACTTCCTCTTGAAAGATCATTAACTGGTTTTTTAGTTCCAACTACAATAGGTCCAATTGCACCATAATTAGCAAATCTTTGAACAAGTTTGTATCCAATGTTTCCAGCATTTAAATCAGGGAAAATAAGAACGTTTGCACTATGTTTGTATGATTCGCCTTTGTATTTAGCTTTTCTAATTTCTAAATCAATAGCAGCATCAAGTTGAATTTCACCAAGAGCTTTTCTGCCTGTAGTTGTTTCATTGTATAAATCAGTTGCTTTTTTAACTAGCTTGCTTTCTTCAGTAACTGCTGACCCTGAAGTTGAGAAACATAAAAAGGCAAGTCTTGGATCAAATCCCATTTGAAGAGCAAAATCATTAGCATTACGAGCAATATCTGCAAGTTGCTCTTCATTTGGTTTAACATTAACTGAAATATCAGAAAAAATGTAGTTGCTTTCTCCATTGTGCATAAGCATTACTGAAGAAATTGTTTTGGTTCCTGGTTTTGGTCCAATCGCCTTAAAAGCAGCTCTTAAAATATCCGCTGTAGCATACTTAAGTCCACCAACAACACCATCAGCTTCTCCGTTAGCTAAAAGCATCATTGCATAAAACGGTCTAGTTGATAAAGATTCAATACATTGTTCCATTGACTCTTTACCTTTTCTGATCTCAAAGTATTTTTGAGCTAATTCTTCCATCTTTTTATTATCTGCATTAATATTTAAAAAGTTAAGGTTTGATGACCCTTTTACATCTTCTTCAACAAGAAGCACTGTTTCGATGTTTTTATGTTGTGCAAGAAGCTTTGCAGCTTTTTGCATTCTTTCATCATCACCATCAATTAATACAATTTTTTTAACACTTTTTAAATTACTTACTTTTGTTTCAAGTAAAGCTTCAATATTCATACTAACTCCTAAGTCATTTTTAATTAAATAATACTAATTAACTAATAATTAGTTAAATATAGTCTTATTTTATAAGTTTTTTACAATAATATTGCTATTTATAAAGTTTTTTCATAATTTATTCCATAACAATGAAAAAAGTAACCAATCTGGTTACTTTCATAATTTGGTTAAAAGAAAATCTAAACGTTTTTAAGAACAACTTCTTTTGAGTGGCTAGCACCTTCAAGGTTGTTTCTTTCTACATGAAGAATTTGAATTTTTTCATTTTGTTTAGTGTGTAATCCGTATTTTTGTTTACGGCGGAAGCTTTTAATTTGCCCTTCAAGATCTTCAAGTGAATTTGATTGAGCTACTAATTCACCATTTGAAAGTAATTTTGCTTTATATTTATACATATAAGTACCTCCATTATTACTACACTTAAATTATATTATTTTCGGAGCTTATAAGCTATAAAAGGGGTGTTTTTATGGCAATTTTTCATAAAAAATCTCCTTAAACAAGGGGCTAAAAAATAGTTTTAATTGTATAATTAAAAAGTAAAATATAGTAAAAAGAAAGAAAAATAATGAAAAAAAGTACTAAATGAATTTTTCCAGTTGTTGCTCTAGGGTCGCTTGCCGCAGCTGGAGCTGCAGGATATGGAATATATGCTTCTGGTGTGCTTCAAAATCTTTTAAATAGCTCTTCAAACCAGTATTTTGCTCCAACAATTAAAAACATTACTGACGATATTGCCATTCGCAAAGAATACAAGTCTCCATTTTTTTATAAGGAAGATGCAGACCAATATAATGCGCTGATGAGCAAATTAGTTACAGATTATGATCTTGAAACACTTCAAATCGATTCAAGTAAATCCAAAAAAGAAATTGTTGAAAATTATTACAAAAGTGCAGAGAAATTTATTAAAGATGTTAAAAACATTGATAATCAAGTCTATCGTGAATATGTGGATCCAGTAACTAAAATTAGATTTGTCGATTTTGCTTACTATGAAGATGAAATAACAGAAACTAATGAAGATGGATCAATTACAACTTATAAAATACCAAGATACTTGCTTGGTGAAGAAGGATTAAAATTACTAGCTACTGAATTTAAACGTAAAATACCTTTTGGTCCTGAAGTTTTTGCATTAAAAGAAATTAACATTAACAACTTTTTTGTATCACCACCTAAAACTAAGGGGTTATACATTCAAGAGCTTCAAAACATCTATTTAAATGGGGCTAGCTTAGCTGAAAAAGGTTTAGATTTATTTTCAATTGTCAAATATATGACAACTACATTATTTCACGAATATATGCACCACTGAGCAACATTTTATGCCGAAACTGGAAAAAAATCTGATCAAAACACAGATTTAAATAATAAAGACATTAAAACTCAGCAGCTTCTTTATTACAAAGATTCTTCAGCTTCAAGTTTAGCTAGTGGCCACAAGCATTCGCTTACTCAATATTGAAATGGTTATTTTTCAAGTAATTTTAAAAAGCTTTTAAATTATGATGTTGATAAAAAAGCGCTTTATAATAACCCAATTAAAACTACACTGAGAGTGAGTCCAGATCTTGCTGAAAATACCTTATTTACAACTTTATCTTTAAATGAAATTTGAAGATTAGCTAACGAAGCAAACACTGCAGATATTACAAATAAATTCACAACTGTAGATGATACCCAATTAATTTATGGTGTAAATCAAAGCGATACTAATAAACCAGAAATTAAATTTGAAATTGGTTTAAATACAATTCAATACTACTTCTCATTAACTGAACTTGTGCCGCGTGAATATACAAAATATGCTTTTGAATCATATTTTGATATCAATGATGATAATAACGCTCAAAAAAGAGATTTATACTTAAAAAATAATGGTTCGTATGTTTCTTGAAGTGGGCTTTATTTTACAAACTTAGAAAATAGAAAAACATATAATTATCTTCCTTCGGCTAATGTTGAAGATTGATGAAAAACTTTCTATATTAAACCATCTAACCAAATTTTAAAAGCTTCAAAACAACAGCCTGCATACCTTGCTTATCCAAATAACATTTTTGATGCTTCTAAATTTATTGATAGAAATGGAAATACTCTTGAGAAAGAAAGAACTAAAAATAGATCGGAAGAATTTTACCAATTGTTCTTAAATACAATGGGATATGGTAAAGAAATTGCTCAAATCTTCTCAGATATTAAATGAAGATGAGGTGATTCATTAAATGAAAATCACAAGTATCACACTGCTATTGAAAGCGAAGATGCTTACACTCAAGATATTAAATTTATTGGTTATATGCCAAGTAAAGAATACACTGGTTTTGCAATTATTAAAAGCTCAGGTGATATTCAAGTTACTCCTTTTGAATACCAAGATACTTTTAGTTTCTTTGGTAAATCAAAAATAGACACAGGGGCATCACTTTGAGATCCTGCTACTAGAAATGATCAAATTAGAAGCAGAATTTATCCAAAAGAAAAATATTATCCTTATGTAACTAAAGATTTTATAAAATTAGAAAACAATTCAGTGATTGCTTTATGAAAAGATCTTAACCAAAACGGAATTTATGATGCTGGTGATGAAATCGTTCATAGAGAGCTTTCAATTCCAACTCAAAGATGAGTTTCTACTGAAAAATCATCTATTACAAGCCAAGATTTAGAAAAAAATTCAAATACATATAAAATTACAGTAACTAATGTAGATTCACAAACCAAAATTCAAGTGCGAAAATAAATAAGAAAGGAGGGATTATGGAATGAGATTTTTCAAAGTTAAAAATTGGTTCAATGATTAACGTTCAGGCCTATAAACACAATGGATTCTTATATCGCCAGTGAAATGGTGCTAAGGTTATATTCCAAAACAAAAGACACATTGTTTTATTTTTATATGGAACTAAAGTAACTGAATTTAATCGTGAAAACAATGGGTGAAAATATAATGAAAATGCTATTTGATTTCTTCCAAAAAACTCCTTTTATAATGCTATTGTTCTTTTTAAAGAAAACATTGGAAAATATTATTATATAAACATGGCTTCAAAACCTATTTTTGAAGATAATACAATCAAGTTTATTGATTATGATTTAGATATTAAATGCTATCCTGGTAAGAATTTACAAGTAGTTGATCGTGAAGAATTCAGCCAAAATTCAAAACTTATGAACTATAGTGATGAAATTAAAACCAAGATCTATGAAGAGATAAAAAACATTATTGAAGATTACAACAGTTTTTCTTACTTTTTTAATGATGAAATTATTGATTATTATTTAGAAATACTTCTCAAAGATAAGCTTATTAGTAAAAACTTTTATAGCTATGCTATAAGTGAAGAAATTTCTTTAAATAAACCTAAGAAGTCCAAAAAAGTAGTGAAAAATAAAATAAAACAACATAAATCAAAAAAAATGCAAAATAATCCTAAAAGTCATGAGTAATCTCTTGTGGCTTTTTATTTTTGCTTTTAGTTCCTATCCTGAGTTTCCAAGTTAAAACTGTTTAACAAACGAATACATCTACTATATAGACGTATTCGTTTTTTTGTCTTAAAAATTACTAGAACTATTTCTCTAGCATGTTGTAAAAATCACTATATATTTTCTTCAACTCTTTCTGTGAAGGATCCAAATTATTTGTAATTTCGGATACTACTTCATCATTTACTATTTTTTGAGTGACATTTATAAGTTTTAAAGCATCTATAAATTTCTTAATTGAAATTTTCTGAATTTCTCCATTTGTTTCATAGAATTTTTTAGTTTAAAGATTGAATATTGTAGAACAACAAGAGGTAAGAAACATAAAAATACATGCGCCAGAATATGCTCTTCTTTAAATTTTTATAACTTATATTTTTCATTATTTAAATAAAGAAATTAATATATAATACCTTTGTTATGAATAGACCAAACACAAACAAACGTTTTTACATCAAGAAATCAATTATTGTGAATCAATGATTGTCTTTTGTATTGTTTTGTGGATTATCTGATTAAAATATATTTCGAATTTTAATAATTTAATAAAAATAAATGCTCACAAGATAAATACAAAGCTTGTGGGCATTTATTTTATTCATAACATAAAATAAATACTAAAAAGGAGAAAATAATATGTTGAATGAAATTTATAATCAAAATTCATTAATTGAACAATCACCATTAATACAAAATTATGTGGGTGAATTCTTGATGCAAGAAAGCAACCAAGAATCAGAGTTTTTAAAAATTACATTCTTTTGTCCAAATTCATATAAATGCTCATTATAGTGATTTATTTAAAAATATAAGAATTAAATAATCAAAATTGAAAGGTTTATTTATATGTTTATAGACTCTAAAATACAATTTGTAAATCATCTTTACGAGATAAAAACTTATAAGTTTTTTACATATTTAAATAATAAAAATCAAATTTTGCCTGATTTGGGTTGAAAAATTCACATAAGTGCCACTAATGATAATATCTCATTAATATTTGATAAAGTTTTCAAATTCTTAATAAATTCAAAATTAACATTTAAATTTGTAAAAGATAAAACAACATACTTCAAATTTCTTACAGATGAAGTGAAATTGGAAAATGCTTTTAAATTTATAACTATTTATTCAGAAAATAGAGAACAAGCTATTTTAACATTAGAAAAACTCCATAAAATATTAAAAGATTTTAATTCACCTTTAATTGTAGGGGATAGAAGATACAAAGATTCTGGATGTTTATTTTACAGATATGGTTACTATGTAAATAAAAATAAATATGATAATAGGAGAGTATTTAGTCTAACATCTGGAATTCAAGATTTACAAGAAGTTAATACAAATTTAAATAAATTATTGTTAAATCAAAAATATGAAATTATTAGTTTATTAAAAGAGAAAACTACTTCCAGTGTTTATTTATTAAAAAATATAAATGATCATAAATTTTATATTGCAAAACAAGCAAGGAATTATACTTTTTACGATGAAAATAATTCAAGTATAAATTTAAGAGAAAACGAAGTCAATAATTCCTTGAAATTATTAAGTGAATTTGTGCCTAAGTTTATTGAAAGTTTTGAAATCGAAGGGGATTGTTTTTTTGTTTGAGAATACTTAAATATAATACCCTTAAACATTTGAAAATTAAGAGAAACAATTAATTTAGAGCAAACTCTCTCAAACGAATTTATTTCTGAATTAAAAATTATTACATTAGAATTTATTAAAATGCATAAAGAATTTCAAAATAAAAAATTTAACATAAACGATTATAATTTATCTAATTTTGGATATGACAGAAAACTAAAAAAACTATATTTAATTGATTTAGAACACAGTTATTTTGAAGGGTCGAATAAAAAAATTAATGTATGTAATTCTATTTGTAAACTAGATAAAAAACCCCTGAATCAAAACAATATCAGCTTAGCTTTATTAATTAGCGATTTACTATTGGATTATAAAAAGTTTTTATCTTTTGATCCAGATCTTGAAAATTATTTAAGATACTTAAATTTTATTATTTCTAAAACTAATATAGATTTTGGTTTCTTTGAAATTATAGATTATTTATCTAATGTAAAAATTTTTGATTTTGAAAAATCAATTCAATTATTAAAAAGTCAAAAATTAAACGATAACATTTATTTTGAACAAAAAAATAAAGAAAAAGTTATAAATTTTTTAAAGATTAAATCATCACAGAAACACAATTTAGAAGAAAGACTTGAATCAAAAACCTTTGTCGATATCAGGTTTCTTCTTTCATTATCTTTTAAAAGATTTTCGTTTTGAATTCGAAAATTTAAATATGTAAAATTAAATTTAATTGATGCGGAAATAGATTTAGATCTTACTGATAGATATCAAAAAATAATTAATATTCTTTTTTCAAATAAAAAAACAAATTCTGAAATATTATTTAAAGAATTTGATGAATTTATATCAGAAAAAGTTGTTAAAACAAAAGAAAATACATATGGAGTAAAAGTTAAAAATTATTATTCTCCTTATTTAAATTATGGGCTCGCTTTTTTGATTGCATTACTTTTATTTAGTAAAGTAAAAACTCGATCAAATAAATTTGATGAATGAATTTTAAAATTTACTGATTCATTAACTAATAAATTTACTTTTAAGCAATCTTTTTTAAATGGTAATATAGGTAATATTGTGATAATTCATAATGTTGGTAAACTTTTTAAAAATAAAATATTTATTAAAAACGCAATAGATCAAACTTATAATAAACTAGGACACGAAATATGGACACAACCATATTTAGTGTTTTTATATATTTAGGAGGTATTATGAGACAATTAAAGGCACATGAATGATTAGAACTATTCGGTAGTTATGAAGATTACAAAAATAATTTGATATCGAAAAATGATTTTGAACTTAAATATTACTCAATTAGAGGTTTTAGTTTCTTTGATAGAAAATTCAATGATGCTAAAAAATATTTTGTATTGAAGTATAACAGATATAATTTAGGAATGATAAATATAGAATCGCAAACAGGTAAATCACCTAAAAAAGGTAAAGGTTCAGGTAGACCAAGGAAGCAAAAAATTACTCCTATCGAAATTGTAAAAAAGGAGTGAGAAAAAATGCCTAAGGAACAATTGATTGAGATTTTAGAAATTTATAAAGACTCTTTTGATAGAAATAATATTGAAGTTGATATTTCTAAAATCAAGAAATCTTCACTTTCTACAAGAAAATTGGGTCTATGCTTTAATAAATCTAAGTCAACAATTCACAATCTAAAAAATAAAGATCAGCAAGCGAGAAAAAAATCTGTAAATACTAAATATGATGAATTAATAATTGAGTCATTTAAGAAAAATAAGGGTTTGTTTGGCAGAAAAAGATTGGAAAGCTATATTAGAACAAAATTCCAAATAGCTCTAAATTATAGGACTATTGGTAGAGCAATGAGAAGATTAAACTTATTTTGTTTAACCAGAAGAAAGAAAAGAGACAGAGAACAAAAGAACACAAACGTAAAATTTATAGATCTTGTTAATCGTGATTATCATGGAGAGACAAACCAAATAATTGCTACTGATGTTACTTATATTTCTGCACCAAAAGATTGCTTAAACAATTTTGTATTTTTATCTGTTGCGATTGATCACAAAAGCAAATTTGTTGTTAATTATAATCTTTCAAAAAGAAATGATTTAGAACTAGTAATGGAACATATGTCTAAAATCAAAATGGACAAAAAATGAATAGCTCATTCTGATCATGGTTTCCAATATTCTTCAAAAACTTATGTAGATTTAATTCAGAAAAACAATGGTGTTGTATCAATGGGTAGAGTTGGAAATTCTTTAGATAATAGAGAAGCAGAATATTTCTTTTCAATTTTAAAATCAGAATGTTTAAAATTAATCGACATTACAAAAATAACTTTTAATGAATTAAAATCACTAATCGATGATTTTGTATTTTGATACAACAATGAAAGAATTCAATCAGTATTAAATTGAAAAACACCTCAAGAGTGTTGAGGTGTTTTACCAAATTAAACTTTTTTGTCCACTTTTCGTGTCCCAGTTTATAATTTATCTTATTTTATTAATAAAAATGGAGAATTTAAAAGCGAAAACTCTAATTGAAAAGAAACTTACGCTAATTATAAGGTTGCAAAATTTTTATATAAAGAAATTTTAAATAGAGGAAAATTATAGATGCAGAATGTATTGAAAAAGAATTGATTTATAGTTTTTTTAGCATTGATTTTTACAACCATTATTTTTCTAATTAATTTTTTAGAAGTATCATATTTTAATAAATTTCTAGCTGTTTTGCAATTAGATTCCAAAGGAACTCAAGTTAAAAATCTTTTAATTAAATTCCTTTTAATAAGTCTTTTTGCAACAATTTCTATCTTAATTAATGAATTTTTCTTTTTGATTTCTAACTTTTTATTTAAAAAAACTGTTCTTAAAGAAATGATTCATAAGTTATTTTCAAAAAACTTTGCAAAGTGAGCTTTTGTTTCGCATGAAAGTAGACTTGTCGCTTTCTCAAATTCACCAGATCTTTTGTCTCAAGGATACTATTTAAGTTTTATAAATGGTTTTATTAGACTTGTTTCTTTTTTAGCCACTTTAATTTCTCTTGCGATAATTAGTCCAATCGTACTTGCTTATATTTTGCCACTAACTATAATTTCAATTATTTTGCCGATGCTTGCCCAAAAAAAGGGAGAACAATTATCATATATGAACAATCAATTAATGATAACCCCTAAAAAAATTTCATCAAACATCACAAAACAACTTTTTACCAATTCAATTAATGCTACTTTTAAAAATTTAGAAAGCAGTTATAAAGAAAGCTTGAATAAAGAAGTAATGTCTAACATTAATATTTTTACTAAAATTTATGGAGCATTTATGTTTTGGCAAAATTTAATTGCACTTCTTTTTGCTGCTTTAGTAATTGTTATTTCATTATTTATCACTTTATTTGCACCTAGTTTTCTTACTATTTCGTTATTTGGAGTTATCTTAACTAAATTACCTTCATTTAAATCATTTATTCAAGAATTTTTGGCAATGTTTTTAAATGTTTATATGTGTAAGATGCACTTTAAACAATTAGAGTCAGATTTATATTCAAAAAATGAACTAACTAATCAATTAATTGATAAACCAGAAGAAGGAAATTTAAGTTTTCAACAATTAAATCTTGAAAATGCAAGCATTGTATCTAAAGAAACTAATGAAACCATTTTGCAAAATGTGAATCTTACAGTGAATAAAAATGACAAAATTCTTATTTTTGGTGAAAGTGGTGGAGGAAAAAGCTCTCTCTTATTAAACCTTACTGGATCATTACCTATTGTTGATCAAAAACAAGTATTAATCAATAACAAAAAAGTTAACAATTTGGATTTATTGAATCAAAGTTATTTAACCGATGAAAAAGAAAGTTTATTAGAAGGGAACTTGCTTGAAAACTTAACTTTCTTCAATGATGATTTAATTAACAATACTAAGGAATTATTAAAACTTTTTGATCTAGAAAAACTAGATCTTAATGAGCAAATTAATATCGAGAACCCGCAATATTCACATGGCCAATTACAAAGAATTTCACTGATTAAAGCAATTAACTCAGGCAAAGAAATTTTATTTTTTGATGAATCTTTAAGTAATATAGACGAGAAAGCAACTACAGAAATCTTAAGATATTTATCAAGCTTAAATAAAACAGTGATTATCGTTTCTCATAACCACAAAATAGAGCATAAAGAATTATTTAATAGAATTTGAAAAGTAGAAAAAGGAGTAGTTCATGAAATGAAATAGACTAATTTTCAAAGATAGAAAATTATATTTAATTTCTGTTCTATTTAGAGTGCTTTCTTCTTTTCTTACTGTTTTTGGTGTTTGGTGCTTTTACCAAGCCATTGGCAATCTTCATGATGATAGTGTCAATGCTTCTTTATACTACATTCTTGGTTTTTTTGCCTGTGAAATTATAGGTTTGTATATTGAGTTTCAAAATCAAAAAAAATTCATTAAATTAATCTATGTTACTCAAAATAATTTGCGGAATGCATTTATGAGTAAATATTCTACATTTCACCCTAGAGAATTTTTAAACAAGTCAAATGAAATGATACTTAACAACTTAGAAACTGATTCACATTACATAGCTCAATATGCATTAGTTCATGTTGTGGTATTTGGACATTTATCATTATTTTTTGGTTATATAATTTTGTATGGTATATTATCATGAACTATTCTTTTAATACTTCTTGCTTTAACAAGTATAAAATTACTTTTAAATCTAACTGTTGTTGTTTTAAAAAGCAAAATTACAATTAAATCCCAATCGCTTCAAAATGATATTTATGTCAAAATTGGCAATTATATTTCTAATTTTAGTAGCTTTGTTTTTGCAAATAAGAAAGAACTGCTTGCTAAATTGTTTATTGAGAGAATTGAAAAAGTATATCAAAAGCAAGCTAAATATGCTGCTCAAGGCGAACTTGTTTCATTTATAACTCAAATTATTAATTGAGCTAGTTTATTATGTTCTTTGGTTGTGGGAATTGTGCTTCTTAATAATAGTTACATAAACTTAGCTTTATTCTTAATTTTTATTGTTAAATATCAAGAATTTAGCTCAAGTGCTTCTGTTGTCTTTTCAACGATCCAAGACTTTAAAACTATTAAAGAATATAATAAAAAAGTTAATGATTTTTTTGCTACTTTCAGAACTAAAAATACTTTAGATAAAGTGCATTTTAAAAAATTAACTCTTGAAAAAATAAGTTTTGCTTATGAAGAAAAACAAATTTTTAATAACTTTAATTTAGAAATTTTTAAAAATCAAAAGCACTTAATTATAGGTAAAAGCGGAAGTGGAAAAACCACTCTAACAAACATTCTTCTCAACATTATTAGTGATTATTCTGGTGATTTGTATTTAAATGATTATAAAATTAATAATGATGATGATTTATCATTAAATATTTCAGTCTTAAATAAGGAAAATGTTTTACCCCAAATAATACCTACTTCATATTGAGATAATGAAAATATTAAAGATAAACTTATAAATTTACATATTGATTTTGTGGATTTTGAAAAAGAATTAGAAACAAGTCAACTTTCCCTTGGTCAACAACAAAGGTTAAAAATTCTTGAAGTTTTATCCCAAGATAAAGAAATTTATATTTTTGATGAAGCGCTAAGTAATTTAGATAAAGATAAACAAAATTCAATTTTTGAATATTTAATTAATTTAGATAAAACAATTATTTTTATTTCACATCATTTTGATCAACAAATGATGTGAAAAATAGATAAAATCACTAATTTAACCTAATTAATTTATTCGAAAAATACAAAAGATTATTCACACCTTAATTCCTTTTTAACAAAGGTATTAAGGTGTTTTTTACAACAAAAATCAACTATTTATCTTACTGTATATCATAATTAAATTAAAAAACACTCATTTTTAAAATAAAAACTCAGAATATGAAATTCCATATTCTGAGCGATAATTAACATCTTAAATAAATTCTAAATCAATATAAACAGGAAGGTGATCTGATGTTTTTGAAAAGTAGTTAGAAGGGGTTGTTGAAGTTCCAACTTCTTCATTTCAAATACTTTCTATTGTTGATTTATAAGTTTCATTTTTCTTATTTTCTCTTCAGTTTTTGTACATATTAAGAACATCTAATTTAAATATATCTTTGTTTTTCTCAGGTTGTCTAAAATGTGCTGTGTCATAAATCATTTTGTCATATGGTTGTGAATAACCGGTTGGTCTACGGTTACTTAAAAATGCATCTATACTTTGATTTCTGCCTAAAGAAGTTAAGTATTTATCTTCATTGAAATCTTTTCATCCAGTTGAATAACCTCTTTTAAATGAAGAAATGAATGATTTATCATTATTTGCTTGTATATTTGTATCTCCACCAAAAATAATTTTTTCTCCGCCTAAACTTTTAAAGTAATCAATAACATATGGAAGTCCATAAGCTTCACTGATT
The DNA here is from genome assembly GCF_900660495.1 of Mycoplasmopsis gallinacea. NCBI lineage: Bacteria > Bacillati > Mycoplasmatota > Mycoplasmoidales > Metamycoplasmataceae > Mycoplasmopsis > Mycoplasmopsis gallinacea. Next base: position 373,445 of record NZ_LR214950.1, read on the forward strand.
TCAAAATTACCTTGTGCTTTTTGTAGATAAATCACTCTACCATTTCCATCAGGAACTGCTTTAATAGATATTTCATTATTTTTAGTTTTCGCTCCCGGAGAATCAAAATGAGCAAAAATAGTTGTAAAAAACTTATTGTTTGATTTTAATTTAAACCTTGCTCCAAAAGGAGGTCTTTGATATCTTTTTCTTTTATTAGTAAGAGTTCCATTTTCACCAATTAACTGAATTGAGCCATGAAAACTTGCTGAACTAGAATTATTAGAAAAAAGACTAGGATCAATTTTATTTGCATCATAAATAATTGCAATTTGCTCAACTGTATCTGAATTTACTTCAGGATTATTTGCTTCTTCAGGTGTTTGTAAAATAAATTTGTAGTTTCTAGAAAGAGATTTACTATAAAGGTTTAATTGATCTACAATTTTTGAAACTTGTGCTCCAGCTCCGTAATTTAATTCAGTAATTCCAATAACATCAGGATTAACTTGGCTAATGTTATATGCCAATGATTTCACTTTGTAACGGAACTCATTTGTTAATTCTTCTTCTTCAGAAATACCAAAATTAAGAATATTGTAATGTGCTATTCTTAAATCATGTCTGGCGGCATATTCTACGGAAGGTTGATTATTATCCTCGACGTTATTGAAGCTGTTATTGTCTAAATTTTCACTAGTTCCTAGCTTCAGCTGATTCAATTGGGGTTTCAGTGTTTTCTACACTTGCAACCCCATTTGGAAGAACGATTGTTGATGTGTAAACTTTATCAGAAATTATTATGTCGCTTTTTTCAGGAACAGATTTCTCTGTTAATCCTGCATTAAAATATACAACTCTATAATAAAGAACAAGAGTTCTGTTTTCACTATCGTACTCAAATGTAACTTTACGTTCTACGAAATATCTATTTCCGCTGCTTGTCTTTTTGTATTTACCATTTGGATGAGATAATCTAAAGTGTTGATCATTAAATTTTCTTGAATTGAAATCAAAGTAAATTTCAGTACCGGTATATTTTGAATATGTAGAAATACTTTGACCATTCTCGACATTAAAGTCTAATGTTTTTTCTTTTTGAACCAAGATATTGAACATATTCTTCAAAAGTAGAATAATCTTGTCCATCTTTAAGAACGATTAAATTATTATTGTTTTCATCATTTACTTTCTCTTCAATGGTTAATTCTCTTCTTTCTTCTACATTTGTATCCGTGTTAGATGAACCATTTGATTCTGTATCTGTTGTATTTTCTGATGAATTTGAACTTGAATCTGTTGATACAGGTGCATTTTCTTCAGATGTAGGAGTGCTATTTTCTGCTTCAGTATTTGAAGTGGTTACGGTTTCTTTAGCTTGAGTTGGTAATTGTAAAACAGAAGTGAAAACATCATCTGAAATTGTGTAAGAACTTTCTTCAATTTGGTTTGGTCCTGAATAAACTACTTTATATGAAACAGTAATTGTGTTGTTTACTTCATCATAAGTAAAGTTTAAAAACTTGCTAACATAATATTTTTGAGTATTACTTGGATTTCAAAGAGGGTTTTCATGAGTAGCTAATTTGTAATCTAAAGAATTATCAAAGTTATCTCTATTTAAATTAAATTCTCATGTTTTTTCTGTATATCCATTTTTTCCGCTGCTACTTGTAGTAATTGTACCATCTTGGTAGTTATAAATAAGACTACTTGGTTTTCCAGTTGTTTTAGAAAAATCGATGTATTTATAAAAATCTGAATAATCAAAACCTTCTTTTAATGAAATAATGTTGTTGTTATCTGAGTTAACCCTTTGAGAAGGGGTTAAAGTTTGTTCTTCTCTATTTTCAGTTGCTGGTTCTACAGTTCCGCTAGCTGGTTGTGGAGTCGGTTGTGTGTTTTCAACTGGAGCATTTCCTCCTGATTGATCTGATGTATTTGATGAAGAATCAGAATTTGCATCGCTATTTCCTTGATTTGGTTGTGCATTATCTGTTGATGATGAACCTGAATTAGCTGTTCCATCCCCTTCTGAACTAGTTCCTTGGCTAGGTTGCGTATCATTTGATGGTACTGGGCTTGAATCTGAATTTGGTGTACCTGTTCCTTGATTACTATCTTCTTGGTTTGCTTGTGAATTAGTTGATGCTGATGGATTAGAATTATTTGGATTGTTTTCTTTTGTAGCCTCTGAATTAGTATTTGTTGTTTTTTCAGAGCTTTCTTGGTTTTTTGCCCCTTCTTCTTTAGCTGTATTATTACATGCATACATAAAAGCAGGCGCTACTGCAAGTGGTGCTAATAAAAATAATCCTCTAAGTTTTTTCATAATATATATCCCTTTCTTTTTATTGAATTTCCCAAGTATTATAAAGGTAAAAAAATAGCAAAAAAGAAATTTCATTAAAGTTTTCACAATTAATTAAAAAGTCATTTTATAAAATTTTTTATAAATTTTTTCCCTTATAATTCTTTGTTAGAAAAACCAAAAAAGCTATTTTATCTAGCTTATTTTTCTTCACTTACTTTAATAATAAATAATTGTGTTATCAATTTTTAAAATCACAGATTTTTTGTAAATTTTTTACATAAAAAGAAGTTTAAATTGATAATTTTTAACTAATTATTTATATAAATATAAAAAGATGCATTTTTACCTAGCTGGCAAAAAATAAGTTTTGGCTTTAATTTTTTTGGTTTATAATAATTGAGCACATTTAATTACGTGCTAAATATAATAAATATTCGTGATGCATAAAGAGTATGGTAGCTTGACAGCGATGACCATTGCCAACCTGCTAGTTGCAAGGTGGATAGTTAGGGAATTTCCAGCATGCAAAAATAATCCTAACCTCTTTTTTGTTATCGCGCAAAAGAGAGGTTTTTTTATGAGAAAATTATTTTCAAGTGAATCAGTGGGTAAAGGACACCCAGATAAAGTTTGTGATCAACTTTCAGATGCTATTTTAGACGCTTATTTAGCTCTTGATCCACACGCTAAAGTAGCTGTTGAAGCTATGGCTAGTGGTCACAATATTTTCATAGCTGGTGAAGTTGGGTCAATTGTTGATATTGACGTTATTGAAATTTGTAAAAACATTTTAAAACGTTTAGGATACTACTCACACAAAACTAGCTTTATTGTTGATATTAAAACTCAAAGCCCTGACATTGCTCAAGGTGTTAATTTAGATAAAGAAATTGGTGCTGGAGACCAAGGGATTATGTTTGGTTATGCAACAAATGAAACACCTCAATATATGCCTCTTGCTATTACTCTTGCGCACCAACTTGTTCGTCGTGCTGAAGATTTAAGAGTAAGCGGAGAATTTAAATGAGCTAAAGCTGATATGAAAAGTCAAGTAACTCTTGATTATACAGATCCAAAAAATGTAACTGCTGATACAGTTTTAATTAGTATTCAACATGATGAAAAATTCAACGAACAAGAATTTAAACAATTCATTAAAGATAATATTATTAAATATGTTTTTGACAAATATAACTTAGAAGTACCTTCAAAAATTTTAATTAACCCAACAGGTAAATTTGTTATTGGGGGTCCATCAAGTGATACCGGATTGACAGGTAGAAAAATTATTGTGGATACTTATGGTGGAGCATCAAGACATGGTGGTGGCGCTTTCTCAGGGAAAGATGCAACTAAAGTAGATCGTTCAGCAGCTTATGCAGCTAGATGAATTGCTAAAAACGTTGTAGCTGCAGGTCTTGCGGATAGAGTTGAAATTCAAGTAGCTTATGCAATCGGAGTAGCTCAGCCAGTTTCAATTATGGTGGAAACATTCAGAACAAACAAAGTTGATAATAACATCATCGAGCAAGCAATCCAAAACATTTTTGATCTTTCACCAAAAGGAATTATTGATGCACTTGATTTACGTAAACCAATTTACCAAAAAACTGCATACTATGGACACTTTGGTAGAGATGATTTAGACTTTACTTGAGAGAGATTAGATAAAGTTGAAGAACTTAAAAAAGAAGTTGCTAAATTAAGCAAATAATTTCTATTTTTCTTTAAAATTTAATTATTAAATTGATTAAATAAAAGAAATGAGAAAAATATGTACAAAAGTAAATTATCAGTTAAAGAAACTCAATTAGCAATTCAAGATTTAAAATACAACTTTTCAAAGAATTTTGCTAAAGCATTAAATCTTGTTAGAGTTTCTGCTCCTCTTTTTGTCCGTAGCACAACTAAAATTAATGACGGATTAAACGGAGAAAATCCTGTTACTTTTTCACCAGCTCAAATTGATGAAACATTAGAAATTGTGCACTCTCTTGCTAAATGAAAAAGAGAAGCGCTTTACAAATATCATTTCAATGTTTATGAAGGAATTTGAACCGATATGAATGCTATTAGACAACAAGAAAATATTGATTATAAGCATTCATATTATGTTGATCAATGAGACTGAGAATTGATTATTAAAAGAGAGGATCGTAATTTAGATTTTCTTAAGGAAGTAGTGAAAAAAATCTACAAAACAATCCGTTTTGTAGAGCACAAATTAATTTTTGACTTTCCACAATTAACTAAAAAATTACCAGAAAATATCACTTTCATTTCTGCTTTAGAGCTTTATAATAAATATCCACACCTTTCACCAGAAGAAAGAGAAAACCTTTTTGCTAAAGAAGTAAAAGCTTTTTTTGTATATAAAATTGGATATCCACTTCCTGATGGAGTTAAACATTCAGCTAGAGCATTCGATTATGATGATTGAACACTTAATGGTGATTTAATTGTTTATGACCCAGTTAATGATAAAGCTTTAGAAATTTCATCAATGGGAATTAGAGTTGATAAAGACGCTTTAACTAAGCAAATGATTTTTGATCAAAAAGAAGATAAAGTTGCTACTTACCACAATCAAATTCTTGACGAAACTCTTCCATTTACAATTGGTGGCGGAATTGGACAAAGCAGACTTTCAATGTTTCTTTTAGAGAAAAAACACATTGGTGAAGTTCAAGTTGGAATTTGATCAGAAGAAGTAATAAGCGAAGCTAAAAAAGAAGGAATTGAGCTACTTTAGGCTCAATTTTTCTTTATGAAATTCAAAAATTAAATTAGTATAATTAAAAATATGAATAACATTGTTAAAAATAAGAAAAACGCACACTTTTTCAAAAAACCGTTTGTTCAACTTCATGATACCTTTACTAATTCAGACATTAAATTGCATGATTTTATCAATTCATACGACAAAGAAATCTTTGATCTTTCACAAAAAGAACTTGCTCGTTATTCAAATGTTAGCGAAGGGAGTGTTTCTAGGTTTGTTAATAAAATCGGATTTAAAAGCTACCGTGAATTTATAGCTCATATTAACTTAGTAATTAAAGATTTTTATACCAATTACTTAAAGAATAACATTGAGAATTTAAACCAAATTACTCGCAGGGAAGAAATACTTTTAAGTCATAATTTTGCAGTTAATAGCATTATTAATGAGAAAACTTATTCTTCAATTGAATATGCTGCAGAACTTATTTATAAAGCTGAAAAAATATTTATTTTAACAAGCAATGAAGATAAAGTGATTAGTTCTGAATTTGCTTATTTACTCCAAAAAGTAGGTAAACATGTTATTTATTCAAGTGACTTTGACATCTTTTTACCCCTTCTTGCTAACGCGAGCAAAAATGATGTTGCTGTTTGTTTTTCTGATGTTATTGAGTCATTACAAATTAAATTTATCTCTAAATATTTACTTAAAAATGGAGCTAAATTAATCACTTTATCAAGTGATAATGTTCTTCCTGATGATGTTCGGGTAGCAACTAAAATTATTTATTCAAAAATTCAAAACCCTATCAATAAAATTTATTTTAGCAACAAAGCATCACAATTATTAATTGCTGAATTGCTTTTTGATGCACTTGTTTCAATTGATAGCGCTATTGAAAAAAAATACAAAAAGTCAAAAGATATGCATTCATTATGAATCGATTTTATAAACCTCAAAAATAATTAAACCCTTGTTCGAAATACTGAAATTGGTATTTCGAATTTTAATTTAAGCTCTTATAAAAAAGTGTCAACAGTGTTGACACAATTTGGTTTATCGAAACTTCTTTCCAAGTTACAAGACAAAAATTCACCAATAAGCCTATAAATAAGGAGTTTTGGTAAATTTGAACCAGAATATTACAATGATAGAACATGGTTTATTTGTAAAATCCAAAAAGTGTCAACAGTGTTGACACAATTCAAATTTGTATATTTTTAGTTTTAAAAAAGCATATTCAAGTGTTATAGACCATTAATATAATGGGTATAATTTAAATATAATAAAAATTTATTAAAAAGACTAGAATTTTATGTATTTTTAAGGAACATACTTTTAAAACAATAGAGAGCTATCTTATGCGTGAAGAAAATAAATTAAAAAGAATTGAACTAGAAAATGAAAATCAAGAAATTCTTGAAATTGCTAATATTGTAAAAAAAGCAAAATCACGTACTTATAGAAAAATAAATAGAGAATTAATTTTAATGTATAGAGAAATAGGTAAATATCTAAGTGAGAAAAATGGTAACACCAAATATGGTGCAAATTTTATTGATAAAGTTGCTGAATTTTTTGAGAAAAACCATCCAGACTTAAAAGGTTTTACTCGTAGAGGTCTCTATAGGATGAAACAATTTTACGAATTATATAAAGATGATAAAAAAGTTTCAACAATGTTAACAAAAATAGGTTGATCTAATCATATAAAAATAATGTCTAGTTGTAAAACTCAAGAAGAAAGAGAGTTTTATATTAAGTTAGTTGTTAAAAACAACTTAACTCACCGTCAACTTATAAGACAAATTGATAGTGCTTATTATGATTGTTATACTCTTTCTAACAAACCTAGTGTGCCTAGTATAGACAAAGTGAAAAAAGCTACAAATAATTTATTTTTGGATAAATATGTGTTAGAGTTTCTTAATGCACCTAGAATATTAAGCGAAAAAGATTTTCAAAAAAGAATAATTCAAAATTTAAAAGATTTTATATTAGAGATAGGGAAAGATTTTTCTTTCGTTGGAAATGAATATAGAGTCCAAGTTGGTTCTCATGATTATTATATTGATTTACTTTTTTACCATAGAGCTCTTTCATGTTTGGTGGCTTTTGAATTAAAAATAGGTGAATTCAAACCCGAATATGTAAGTAAAATGAATTTATACTTGGAAGCTTTAGATAGAGAATATAAGAAAGAATGCGAAAACCCAAGTGTTGGTGTTATATTATGTGCTACCAAAGATGATGAAGTTGTAGAATTTGCTTTAAGTAGAAGTTTGTCACCAACATTAGTAGCAGATTATACCCTTAAACTCATTGATAAAAATAAACTTCAAGAAAAATTGAAAGAATATATCGAAATTGCTCAAGAAGCTGAAGAAATTGAATAATAAACAATTATATTTGCTGATTAAAAAAATTAGTTGATTAACAATAGTTATAAAAAGAAAAAGTGTCAACAGTGTTGACACAATTGAGTTAGTTGTAACATTATACCCAAGTCAAAAAGTGTCAACAGTGTTGACACAATTCAATTTCTTCAAGATTCTTTCCAAGTTGCAAGACAACAATTTACAAATAATCCTTATTTATAGGTTCATTTGTAAATAATCTAAAGGTTCCTACAATGATAGAACTGGTTTATTCCCAAAATTTAAAAAGTGTCAACACTGTTGACACAATTCAAATTTATATGTTTTTGGTTGCTATTTAACTTCAGCCCGCAAGTGGAACAATTTCCTTTTAACAAAAACAAGACTAAAAAATAGTATAATTTAAATAAGCACTTTCGATTGAAATTGCTTATTTTTTAAAATAGAGAGCAATTTAATTAAAGGAGTAATATGGAAAAAGAAAGATATCTTTTTGCAATTGATCTTGATGGAACTACTTTACGTTCAAGTCAAACCGGTGAAATTCACGATACAACAGTTAATGCAATTAAAAGAGCAACTGCTGAAGGTCATATTGTTTGTATTTTAACAGGTAGACCTTGAAGAAGTACTAAATTTATTTATGATGAACTTGGGCTTAAAACTATTGTAAGTAACTACAACGGAGCTCACATTCACCACCCATATGAATATGAATTCATTCCATACATTAAATATTTAAACTTAAATGAAGCATTATACATTCTTGGAGATGAAAAAGTTCAAGCAGAACTTACTAACATTGCTATTGAAGGACCTGACTGAGTGCAACTTCAGCACCGTGATCCAAATTTAGAAAAAGTCTTCGGATTTGAAACTACACCTAAATTTAGAGAAGGTCTTGATTTTCATAAACTTCCACTTATGCCTACTGGAATTATTTTTGACGTTAAGCAAACAACAGATGTTGAAAAACTTAGAAAATACCTTAAAGCTCGTTATGGAGATTTAGCTGAATTTTCATATTGATCAAAAGGTGAAGGGCTTTCACCAGTATTTGATATGACTAACATTACAGCTAATAAAGGTAAAGCCTTAAGTATGCTTATTAGATATTATGATGTTAAAGTTGAAAACACAGTTGCTATTGGTGATGGATTTAATGACGTTGCAATGTTTAAAGTGGCTAACGTTTCAGTAGCTATGGCTAATGCAACCAAAGAAGTTAAAAAATATGCTAGTGTTAAAGTAAGTAAAACTAACAAAGAAGGCGGAGTGGGTTGATATATTAATAAGTTTCTTGACAACCCAGAAGCTGAAATTAATAAAAGTAGCATTTTTAAACAAAAATTATCTAAATCAGTAGAAATTGAATAATGAAATATTTTGACAATCTTAATCACCTAAATTTAGGCACTAGAAATGTAGTTGGAGTAGATGAAACAGGAGTAGGCGATTATTTTACACCACTAATTGCTGCTGCAGCATTTTTACCTAATCATTTAACTGAGTGAGCTAAAAAAATTGGTGTTAAAGATTCAAAGAAACTATCACAAAAACAAATAAATGAAATTGCTCCTATTTTAATTAATACCATTCCACATTCTGTATATACACTTACACAAAGTGGTTATAACTCTTTAAGCAAGGTTTATAACGCTAATGAAATGAAATTTTTTGCACATCAAAAAGCTATCAATTTGCTCGTTGATCGTTATAACCTTAGAGTTAATCATGATATTGATTTAATTGTCATTGATCAATATTCAACAACTAATTCAATTCTTAAATATGATAATAAGATCTTGAAATTAAACAATTGAGCTAAGTTGCAAGATTATGAAATTGACACTTTACTTATTAATAAAGCAGAAGAAGTTCATCTTTCTGTAGCTTGTGCTTCAATTATTGCACGCTACACATTAAATTTAAAAATGCAAGAGCAATCTCAAAAATGAAACTTTAATTTTCCTCTTGGGGCTTCCTCTAAAACTAAAGAAGTTGTCAATGAATTTACCTTAAAATTTGGTGAGAAAGCTCTTGCAGAGGTTGCAAAACTTAATTTTAAAAAATAATCTAGGCCTATTAACCTAGATTATTTTTTAAACTTCAATTAAAGAAATAACTTCTGTTTCCTTACCTAAAAGTTCACGACCTTTAAGTTCTTTAAGTTCTAATAAAACAATGATTTTTGAAACAATTGCGCCTTGAGATTCAAGAAGTTTAATAATTGCTTTAGTTGTCCCTCCGGTTGCAAGAACATCATCCACAATAGCTACTTTTTGTCCTTTTTGGATAAATCCTTTTTGGATTTCTAAAACGTTGCTTCCGTATTCTAAATCATAATTCATTGAGATAACTTCACCAGGAAGTTTATGTGGTTTTCTCACCATTATAAATGGTTTTTTCAATTGAGCAGCTGTAGGAGTACCAAATAAGAATCCACGAGCATCTGGCCCTACAATTACATCAACATCATTGCAATGACTTGCAATTTGGTCAATTGTATAACTCAGTGCTTCTCCATTTGCAAGGAGTGGAGAAATATCTTTGAATATAATTCCTGGTTTTGGAAAATCTTTTACATCTCTAATTAATTTTTTAATATCCATCATTTACCTTCTAATTTACACGTACATCTTCATAAAATTCAAGTAAATCATCTTCTTCGATGTCATTAAATCCTTTAATATGACATCCAAAGTCTTTACCTTTAACAACTTCTTTAGCATCGTTAAGTTCACGTTTTAGTGAGTCAAGCACACCTTCATGAATCATTTTACCTTTGCGATAAACTTTAACTTTTGAACCTGCTTTAACTACACCAGTATCTTGAAGACACCCTGCAATTTTTCCAACTTTTGAGTAGAAAAATACTTTAATAATGTGAGCTTCACCGATTTTTCTTTCTTCATAAACTGGAGCTTTTTCTCCATCAAGCATAGTTTGAATATCATCTACAATTTTGTAAATAACATCATGAGCAATAAGTTGCACACCTTGGTTTAAAGCATTTTGTTTAATTGCAGGTTGTAATTTTAAGTTAAATGCGAAAATAACTGCATTAGAAGCTTGAGCTAAAAGTAAATCACTTCCGTTAACATCACCAGCTGCAGCTGAAATAACATTGACCATAGCTTCATCATTTTCAAGTCCGTGAATTTGACCTTTAATAGCTTCACTAGTTCCATGAACGTCAGATTTAATAATTACATTAATAACTTTTTTACCTGAATTGTTCATATTTGCACGTGAGTTCATTGAGTTAATTTTGTCAAATTGTTCTTTTTGACTAGCAAGTCTTTTAGCTAATTTTTCATCAGACATACCAATAAAACGATCACCAGCATTTGGAGCATAATTTAAACCACTAATTCTAGCAGGTGCTCCTGGTTCAACTTTTTCAAGGGTATTTCCATAGCTATCTTGAATTGATCTAACGCGACCATATTTAGAACCAGCAAGTAAGAAATCACCTTTCATTAAGGTTCCATTTTCTACAATAATAGTAGAAACTGAACCAACTCCACGATCAATTTTTGATTCAATAACTGTACCAATTGGATATCTTGAAGGGTTAGCTTTTAGATCTAAAAGTTCGCTAAGAAGCATAATGGAATCAAAAAGCTCATTAAGACCTTCACCTTTAAGTGCAGATCCATACACAATTTGTGTATCACCACCATATTCTTCAATAACAACTTCGTTTTCAGCAAGTTCCCCTTTAATTCTATCTAAGTCTTTATTTGGTTTATCCATTTTATTAACAAAGACAATAATTGGAACATTAGCTGCTTTAGCATGTGAAATAGCTTCTTTAGTTTGTGGCATAACTCCATCATCAGCTGCCACTACTAAAATAACAATATCAGTTACTTTAGCACCTCTAGCACGCATCATTGTGAAAGCTTCATGCCCTGGAGTATCAATAAAGGTAATTTTATTTCCTTTATGCTTGATTTGATATGCTCCAGTATGTTGAGTAATTCCACTGCTTTCACTAGCTACAATATTTGAATTCCTAATTTTGTCAATCAGAGTTGTTTTACCATGGTCAACATGTCCCATAACAGTAATAATTGGTGCTCTTTTGACTAAGTTTTTTTCATCATCGATAATTACAAGTTCATCTAAAAAGTTTGTACCATCAACATTGGTTTCCTTTTTAAAATCAAATCCATATTCTAAGCAAAGCTCAGCAATTTCTTCTTCTTCCAAAATTTGGTTTAAGGTATACATTTGACCTTTTAAAAAGAATTTTTTAATAATTTCATTAGCGTTAATTTTGGTTTTTTCAGCAAAGTCACTAATTGATAGTTTTCCAGTAAATGTAAAAACTCCATCTTTAAGTTCTGTTTTAGTTGTAGATAGTTGCTCTTTAACATCCTGTACATTACTAATTCTTGTATTTTTCTTGCTCATTTAGTACCTCCTGAATGATTGTGTCTATTTTGTCATATGTCTCTTTTGAAACATTTGTGCGAAAAGCACGGTTTAAGGCTTTGGTTTTTTTAGCTTTAGTTCAATTTTCATCAGTTAAAAGCATATAGCAGCCACGCCCTTTTAAAGTGCGATCTAAATCTAGATTCACTTCATTTTTACTTTTGTTGTAATCAAAACGAATTAAAAGTTCGTGATTAACGATTTGGTTTGTGATAATGCATTTACGGGTGTATGAAATTTTATTCATCTCATTCATCTTCGAATTCGCTTAAGTCTAAGTTTCCATCTAAACCGTAGTTAGCTAAATCATTATCAACTTTGAAACCTTTAAGTTCAACTTTAGCTTTCTTGTATTTTTCAACAGGTTTTTTAGCAGCAGGAGCTTCTGCGAACGCTTCTTCTTTAGCTTCAGTTTCCTCTTCTTCTTTAGAAATTAATTCTTCAAAGTCAATTTGTTCAATGAAATCATATTCACCTTCATCTTCAACATCGATTTGAATGTTTTCTGGACTAAATCAGTTATCAATTTCATTTTCATTTAATTTAGTTTCAGCTTTTGGTTTACCTTTTACTTCTTTAACTGGTTCATTTTCAGGTTCATCATTGAAACTTTCCATGAAGTTTTGAACATCAGCTTTAAAATCTTGAAGGTCGATTTCGATGTTATCAAAGTATTGTGAACGAGCTTTTTTAGTTCTATCATTTTTAGCAGTTGCTTTAAATAATGGTTTTTCATACATATTGCTTTTGTTAAATTCAATTCCATCTTTAATAGCATCTTCAGTACTTTTAACCTCAATTTTTGCACCTACAAGTTTAGCTGCAAGGTTAATGTTATTTCCTTCACGTCCAATTGCTGATACTACTTCTTCTGGTTGTACAATTGCAAGATATGTATTTGTTCCTTTTTGATAAATTACATCAATTACCTTAGCTGGTGATAAAGCATATTTAATGTATTCTTCTTTATTATCGCTATAACGAACAATATCAATTTTTTCACCATTAAGTGATTGTGATACAGCTAAAATACGTCTTGCACCTTCACCGAAAATTGATGAAATAACATCATAATCAAAGCTTCTTTCAGGATTTGGTTGAACTGCAATTTTAGATTTAATACCAACATTTCTCTGGATTTTAACAATTAAAATATCTCCATTAGCAATTTCAGGAATTTCTCTTTTAATTGCATCTTCAATTTCTTTTGGAGAAATCATTGTAACTTCACAAATGCTTAATTTGTTTTCCAAATTAATGTTTTCTAAGTAAACATCAATATAGCTTCCAAGTTCCATTTTTGATTTTGTATTAACTTTGTTTTTGAATAAAAATGCTGTAACTCCATCTTCAAATTCAAGGTTAAATGAACCATTTTTGTATTTTGAAAGAATTTTTGCACTAAGTTTTGAACCAATAAGATCTTTGTAAGCTTCATAAGTTTTTGACTTAATTTGAGCTCTTAAAGACATATTGAATCCGCTCATAATTGCATTTCTACTTTTTCCAGGAAGTGCTTCAAGTGAAAATTTAATAGAAACAACATCGTCAACTTCTAATTTTTTTCCGTAAAGATCACGAGCTTCTGAAAGTTTAATAAATGAAATTCTAGTAGGATCTAGTTCAAATGCTTCATCACTATTAATTTTGTCTTCATCTTCAAATTCGTATGAATCTTCAACTACTGAACCATTAACGTTGTAAATGTAAACTTTTTTGTTTTCAGCATCTTCTACTAATTGAACTTCAACTTCAGGGTCGATGTTTTTAGCAATTGTTTTGTTAATTTCTGATTGGAAAATTTCTAAAATTTCCTTAAATTCTAATTTGTTGTTTCTTGCAAACCCTTCAATTACTTGATAAAATTCTGAATCTCTATTTGGGTTTGGGTTTAATAAATCATTTTGGATTTTACTCATAAATACCTCTAAAATTTAATGTATTTTTCTGCTTTAGTAATATTGCTTTTGTTTAATTTGATTTTTCTAAAGTTTCCTTTATTGTTTCATTTGACTAGAATTTCATCGCCTAGATCTTCTAAAATTTCCACATTGAAAACATTTTGTCCTTCAAAACTTTTATGTAAATTGAAAGTTACCATTTGACCTACAAAATCACTTGCATTGTCTAAATTCACATTTAAATCAGTTCCTTTTGAAAGAACAATAACGTTTCATGAATTTTTAAATCAAGTTTGATTTTCAAGAAAATCAACAATTTTTCTTGATTTTTCAGTAACTACATCTAATGAATCTGTATTGATTGTAATTTCTAAACTACTTTCCGGATCAAAAACCATTTTGGCATCTAAAATTAGGTCACCAAAGTGTTCATTTAAAATTTTTTTATAATCCATTTTTACCTCTTAAAAATATGAAAGAGTTGCTTGCGCAACTCCCTTTAATATATGGAAATCTTTCTAATTATAACATATAAAAAATTATAGAATATAAATTAGAAAAGTCACACGCAAATTTAATGCATGTGACTTTTCTAATTTATAATATTTATTTGATAAATATATAGGTGCATAAAACAAGTAAAAATACCCTTAAGTGGGAAATGTGCAAAAATTAAGCGATAATGAGCTTATTCTCGTTAAGAAATGATTAGAGTTATCTTAAAGATTAACAACCAAAATTAAGCCTTATTAGGCCATTTAAAAGCTAAATTAAAAGTCACGTGCCATTATTAGCATGTGACTTTTAATTTGTGATTATAAATCGATATTCTTTACAAATTTTGCATTCTTTTCAATGAATTCACGTCTAAGTTCAACATTTTCACCCATAAGAGTTGTAAAGGCAAGATCAGCTTTATAAGCATCTGCGATTTGAACTTGCAACATTTTACGTTTTTCTGGATCCATTGTTGTTTCTCAAAGTTGTTCAGGATCCATTTCTCCAAGCCCTTTATAACGTTGAATATTAATTTTTTGGTTTGGATTTAAAGTAGCAATAATTTTTTCTTTTTGCTCATCTGTATAAGCATATTCAACAGTTTTATTTTGCTGAATTTTGTAAAGTGGAGGCTGAGCAATATACACAAAACCATATTCAATAAGTGGTTTGAAATAACGATAAAAGAAAGTAAGTAAAAGAGTTCTAATGTGAGCACCATCAACATCGGCGTCAGTCATAATAACAATTTTATGATATCTTAATTTGTTAATGTTGAAAGTATCACCAAGTCCTGTTCCAAGAGCTGTAATTAAAGACATAATTTCTTCATTTTCAAGCACTCTTTCTTGTCTTGCTTTTTCAACATTAATTACCTTACCTCTAAGTGGTAAAATAGCTTGAATGTTTCGATCACGTCCCATTTTAGCGCTCCCACCAGCTGAATTCCCTTCGACAATGAAAAGTTCACTAATTTCTGCATTTTTTGAAGAGCAGTCACTTAATTTTCCTGGAAGTCCACCATTGTCAAAAGCACTTTTTCTACGAGCATTATCTCTAGCAGCAACTGAAGCAAGTCTACTTTTACGAGCCATTATAGCACGATCAATGATCTTTTTAGCAATATCTGGGTTTTCATTTAACATTCTTTCAAATGAAGCTGAAAAGACTTTATTTGTTGCAATCCGAGCATCTTTAGAACCTAACTTACCTTTGGTTTGCCCTTCAAATTGAGGATCAGGATATTTAATTGAAATAACTGCAGTAAGACCTTCAGTTAAATCATCACGAGTAAACTTATCACTTTCAACTTTAATAAGTCCTTTTTCAATTCCGTAGTTATTAATGATTCTAATTAATGCATCATAAAACCCTGAAACGTGAGTTCCACCTTCATGAGTAGCAATATTATTGGTATATGAAATAATATTGCTACGGTATAAATCACTAAGGTATTGACAAGCTACTTCAATATTAACAGTCTTTTTATGCTCAGGATCATTTTCATTAACTACATAATCGCCACTAGCAAAGATAATATCACTAATTGGGTTATATCCTTCATTAAGTTCTTTTACATAGTCAATAATTCCATTATCATATTGAAACTCTTCAATTTTGCCATCTCTTAAATCAGTTACGCTAATGTAAAGCCCTTTATTTAAGTGAGCAATTTGCTTAGCGTGGTCAATAACAAGTTCTTTATCAAAAGGAACTTGTTCCATGATTTTGTAATCAGGATGGAACTCAATTTTAGTTCCTGTTTCGCCTGGTTTCACTTCACCAATAACTTCAGTTGATTTAATTGTTTGACCACCATTACCAAATTCGGCAAAATAAAGCTTTCCGTCTCTTTTAACTCAAGCTTTAAGTGAATCACTAAGTGCATTAACAACACTAGCCCCCACCCCATGAAGACCACCAGAAACTTTATATGCATTTGATTCAAATTTACCACCAGCATTAAGTTTGGTTAAAACAACTTCTAAGGCACTAATCCCAAATCTTGGATGAGTTCCAACTGGAATTCCACGTCCATTATCTTCAACAATAATATGCTCATCTTTAGTAATTGTAATGTAAATTTTATCTGCAAAACCAGCCATTGCTTCATCAACTGAGTTATCAACAATTTCTCAAATTAAGTGGTGAAGTCCAGTTTTTGAAGTGCTACCAATATACATTCCAGGACGTTTTCTAACGTGCTCTAAACCTTCTAAAAACTTAATATTACTTGCATCATAACTTTGGTTTTTTTCACTCATTTTAACCCCCATATAAACATAACATATTATAAATATGTTATTGTTTATAAATTATATTAAATTTTTCACTTTCTAAGAGTAAAAGAAGTAAAATACTTAAGTGAATAAGTTATAATTTAATAACTTTTAAACTCAGAAAAGGAGAATAAAAATGTCATTAAAAGCTGGTATTGTTGGTCTTCCAAATGTTGGTAAAAGCACTCTTTTTAGTGCTATTACCAAAAAAGAAGCTGAATCTTCTAATTATGCTTTCACAACTATTGAACCTAATATTTCATCAGTTCCTTTAATGGATAAAAGATTAGATGAAATTGCTAAAATCGTTAATCCACAAAAAATAATTCATGCAACTTTTGATTTTGTTGATATTGCTGGTTTAGTCCAAGGAGCTTCAAAAGGAGAAGGTCTTGGAAATAAATTCTTAGCTAATATTCGTGAAGTTGATGCTATTATTCATGTAGTAAGATGTTTTGAAAATAAAGACATCTTACACGTTGCTAATTCAGTAGATCCAGTTAGAGATAAAGATGTTATTAACTATGAACTTATTCTTGCTGACTTAGATACAATTAATAATGTTTTAAACCGTGTTGCTAAAAAAGCTAAAAGCGGTGACAAAGAGGGAATTATCGAGCAAAATGCTGCTTTAAAAGTTAAAGAAGCACTTGAAAAAGAAATTCCTGCTCGTGAAGTTATCCTTGATGAAAATGAAGCTAAATTCATCAAAGGATATCATTTATTAACCTTTAAGCCTATTATTTATGTAGCAAATTTAAGTAATGAACAATTTGCATCATATCAAAATGATCCTCTTTACTTACAATTAAAAAATTCACTTAAAGAATATGAAAGAGTAATTCCAATTTGCGTGCAGCTTGAATCTGAACTTATTAACATCGAAGATGAAAATGAAAAACAAGAGCTTCTTGGTCTATACGGAATTGAAACTTCAGGACTTGATGTTTTAACAAGAGAAGCTTTTGATCTTCTTGGGCTTGAAACTTACTTTACAGCTGGGCAAATTGAAGTTAGAGCTTGAGTGTTTCACAAAGGATGAGCTGCACCTAAATGTGCTGGAATTATCCACACTGATTTTGAGAAAAAATTCATTAAAGCTGATGTTATTTCATATTCAGATTACATTGAATTTGGTGGTGAGCTTGGAGCTAAAAATGCTGGAAAATTGCGTTCAGAAGGTAAAACTTATATTATGAAAGATGGTGATATTTGCCACTTTAAATTCGGAAAATAAAAAGAAAGTTTGAACTTTCTTTTTTTATTTGTAATTATCAAAGTAAAATAGTTTTTTGTTTTTTTCATAAAAATTAGGATCAACTTTTTTAAGGTAGAAAAGTCCTAATTTTTGACAAATTAAAACATTGTGAATAGCAGTAATATTTAATTTATTTTGGTTCTCTAACTTAGCTCAAAAACGGTGTGCAAATTGAATTGTTTCTTCAACTTCTTGTTTAGAGATATCAAAATTACATTTAATTCTAATAAACATATCTCAAAAGTAGTTTCATAAATCGATATTGATTTTCTTATAAAGTGCATCTTTGTTTTCTCTAAGGTTATCATATCTGCTTGAAGAAGCTTCAAGCTCTAATAATTCCATCGGAAAAGAAACATCTTTATTTTTTTGCATAATTAAATCAAGAAGTTTTTTACCATAAGCAAACATTACAGCATTTAAATTCTCAGTTCTAATAACATTTAAAATTTGTTCTTTTGCTTCTTTAAGTGAATAAATACCATATTTATGTAAAAGAGGTAAAGTTTCTTCATTTAACTCTTTAGTTACAAATTCAGTGATGTTTAAAATCTTAATTTTAAGATCGCTATTATTATCTTTTAAAATATCTTCAGCACCTTTGTTTTTACCAATAGCTCATGTTATAATTGGGTTTTCACTATTTTCACTTACTTCAAGCATTGTTTTACTTGATTGTTTTGTTTTAACGCTTGTAATTTCTACTTCAATAAGATCACCAACTGAAACATTAGAATCTTTATCTACTCTGAATTTATAGTTTTTAAAAGTGTGTTCAATAAACGCTTTACTTACCTCACTAAAGTTATTCTCAAAATCATATTTTAGTTCCGAAGGCGTTAAATCCATTTTAATAAAATTTAAATCATCAATAACATATCAAGAAAGATCATAACTAAATTCTTCTACATTAGCAACAATGTTGCTAATTACTGGTCTAAAGTAAATCTTTTGGCCTTTAGCTTCATTATTTAACAAGGTTCATTGCTTGTTAATTCATATTCTAGAAGCATATTCTTTACTATGATCTAAAATGATTTTTTGATTAATTTCTTTACCTTGCGCTACAAGGTTGTTATATACATCATTTTGAATTTTGATTCATATTTCTTTTTCTGCTGTAAAATGTTTTTTTTCAAGTCTCATTTTTACTCCTTATTGTAATTTACATTATACCAATTTAGAAATAAAAATAGAACCTAAGTGGTTCTATTTTCTCTTATTAGTTAATTATTTAGATGCTTTTTTCTTTGAGTAAACTCTAAGTAATCCAGCAGCAATGATTACTGTTCCAACTACTAATAATGAAACTGGAATTCATAATCATTTTTTTCAATTGTTATCTGAATTTGATTCAACTTTGTTATTAACAACTGGTTTAGCTTCTGCAGCTTTAAGGTTTTCTTTGTTGAATGCTTGTGAAAGAGCATTAAAGCTTTCAGTAATTTTTTCTAATGAAGTTGCAGCTTTTAATTCTGCTTCAAGAGTTCTTGGGTTTTGTCCTCTAGCAGCATCTTTAACTTTGTTATATAAAGCTAATTGTTGCTCTACAAGATTATTGAAGTTTGCTTTAGTTTCTTTTGAAGCGTTTTCATATCTTGCTGGTTTGTCAATGATTGTTGATGTAGCTGAGCTAAGTAATCTAATGTGTTCTCCAGCAACTTTGTTAACTTCAATTGCTTCATTAACAATAGCATCAACTTGTTCTTTTGTTGGGTTTGTTAAATCATTAATTTGTTTTACATATTCATCAACAGCAACACGTGAAAGGTTAACAAGTAATCTTGCATTTTTGTATTCATTAAGTTTGTCCATTGCTACTTTTTTGAATCCATCAAGTGCAGCTTTTGTTCTCTTAATTTCAGCTGTAGCAGCATCTACCGCTTCTTGTGTTGTAGCTTTATCTTTAAGAATTTCATTTGAAAGTAATGCATCACCATTTGTAATAGCATTGTTGAATGCTGCTTGTTTTTCTGGTGTAGCTTCTGTGTAGTTTTCGTTTGTTTTGTATGCTTTTGCATCTCTAAGAGCATTAACAAGAGCTTCTACTGAAGCGTTTAATGCTTTAGCAGCATCTTTAATTGCGTTAACTGCGTTAATGCTTGAAGCATCATTAATTTCATCTCTTTTTGCTTGTTTGTATTCTTCTGGTAAGTAGTTTAATCCGTCAAGAGCTGTATTAGCATCTTCTTTAGCTTTGTTAAGTCTTTCTGTACCATTAAGTTCGCTATATGTTCTTACAACTTCATCTTTTTTGGTTTCAACATCAAGTTTAGCGTCAGCTTCTGGTAAGTTTTCAACTCATTCTCTTAATAAGTTGTTTTCTAAAAGAGCTGTAGCAGCATCCATTGCGTTGTCAAATGCTGTCTTTTTATCTTGATCAGCTTCGATGTAGTTTCCATCTTTCTCTTTGTAGTTAGGGTGTTTTTTAACTTCATTAATTAATTCACCAGCTTTTGCATTAACTGTTGTAGCAACTGTCACAACACCATCAATAGCTTTTGGAACTTCTAATGTATCAATTTTATTGTTGTATTGTGATTTTGCATTATCTGAAAGGAACTCTAATGCATTAATTTGAGCTTTTGCATCTTCACGTTTTTTAGCTAAAACTTTATCCCCATCAAGAGCATCAATAGCGTCTTTAATAGCTTTAGCAGCTGTATTTACAGCATCTTTTTCTGTATCTTTTGATGTTAATACATATGATTCAGGTGTTTCACCACTAGCAGCTGTGTGTGTTAAAAGATTTTCACCTGCAGTTTGCTTTTCGTCAAGAGCTGTTTTTAAGTTATCTGGAGTTTCTGAAGCTAATGTATATTTAACAGTTGGTTTAACAGCAATAGCAGCTTTAACTTGATTAATAAGTTCTTCTGCTGATGCATTTAAATCTGTTGCTTGTTTTTGAAGTCTTTCAACTTCTGCTACAAGAGTTTGTTTGTCGATTTCTGCTTTGAAGTGTTCTTTAATTGCTGTTGATAAGTATGGTAAAGCATCAATAGCAGCTTTAGCAGTGTCTTGAACTTCTTTAAGTCTTCCTTCTCCGTTAAGAGCAGCTTCTGCAGCTTTAAGATCTTCTGTTAATTTTTTTAATTGAGGCGCTGTTGTTGTTTCGCTATTTAATTTATCACCCTCTAAAAGATCTTTAATAGCTTTAACAGCATTGTCATAAGCTTGTTTTTTATCATCTTCAGCGTTTAAATATTTAGTTTCACCATGAACTGCGTCTTGCTTATTAACTTCAGCAACAGCAACTGGTGTATCTTCTTCTAAAGCAACAATTGTGTTTTTAAGTTCAACTAATGATGAAAGTCAGTTTGTTTTATCTGCTTTATCTTTTGTTTTTGTTTTTAAACTTTCTGAAATATGTGATGTTCCTTCAACAAAATTTTTAAGCTCAGTTTTTGTTTCTGAAACAACAGCTTTAATTTTTGCATCTGTATCTTTTTCAGCTTCTGCAAGAGCGTCTTTTTTAGTTTCTAATTCTTGTAATGATGCTTTTACAGTATCAAGGTTTGTATCTGATTTAAGTGAGTTTACTTCAGTAACTTTTGTGTCTAATGCTTCTTTTGAAGCTTTTAAGTCTTGAACTTTTTTAAGTGTTTCATTACTTTCGTTAGCTAATGCATAAACAAGGTTTCTGTTTTGTTTAAGAGCGTCAGCATTAGTTAAAAGTGTGTCAACATTTCTCATTAATGTATCTGATTCTTCAGCAGCTTCAAAAACAGTTGTATATTCTGTTGATTTATCTGATGAATCTGATTTATATTTTTCAACTAAATCATTTGAGTAAACAGTTTTTTGTGTAGCTGTTAAGTATTGGAATGCCATTAAACTAGTAATTTTAACAGCTAATTCTTGAACATCTTGTAATTGTGTTTCCACTTCATCAACTGTTGTTGCGGCATCAATTTTTTGATTTGTGTATGTTTTTAATTCTTCTGAAATGCTTAATTCAGCAATGTATGATTTTGCTTGAGCTTTAGCTTCTTCTGGTGATGAAGCTGTAGCAACTGATTTAGCTTCTGGTTGTGCAGGTGTTGCAGGTTGTTCTGGAGCTGTCTCTGTTTCTGCACCATTTCCTTCACCTGCTGTGTTTGTTGTTGCTTCAGCTTCAACTTCAGCAAAGATTTGAGCAAGTGATTTTGCCTTTGTCTCTTCTGAATTTGCTGCTACTAAAGCTGCTGGAACAACTAATGTTGTTGCAACGCTAGCACCAACTAAAACTTTATTTTTTAATTTCATATTTTTTCTCCTAATAAGAATTGAAATAATTTTGTTTTGTTAATTTAACTATTAAGATTATATCCTCCATATATTAATAGCGAGTATATTTTTATAATCTTGCTCTAATTATACAAAATATAAGCTTAATAGGCTTGATATATCTTATTTTTATTTAATTAAGATCAAACAAAACAAAAGTTATGTCTGCATTTATCTTAATTTTTTATTTTTTATATGTGTTAATTTTATTATATTTTTGTGAATTTTGAATAAATAAAAATTTATTTTTATCCCCTTGGCGCACCTTAAGTTAGTATAATAAATGCATGAATTTAGAAAAAGACAAAATCCAAGAAAAAATCAGCAAATTAGTTGCTGAAATTAATAAATGAAATAATGAATATTATAATTTGGATAGCCCTACAGTTAGCGACCAAACATATGATAAAGCACTTAGAGAACTTGAAGAGTTAGAGCAAAAATATCCAGATCTTATTTTAGAAGGTTCACCTACGCAAAAAATAGGTGGATTTGCTTCAAATAAGTTCCAAAAATACACTCATAAAAAACCAATGCTTTCACTAGCTAAAGCATATACATTTGAAGAAATTGGGAAATTTGTTGAAAATGCACAAAAATTAGCTGGTGGCGAAAACCTTTCATATTCACTAGAACCTAAAATTGATGGACTTTCAATTGCTCTTTTTTATGAAAATGGGCAGCTTATTCGAGCTGTTACCAGAGGGGATGGAAAAATTGGTGAAGATGTTACTGAAAACATCTATCAAATTAAATCTGTTCCAAAGCGAATTGATTATAAAAATGAATTAGAAGTTCGTGGTGAAGTTTATTTAAGCAAAAGTGTCTTTCAAGAAATTAATAATAATTTAGAAGAGCAAGGATTAAAAACTTTTGCCAACCCTAGAAATGCAGCTTCAGGAACTTTAAGACAGCTAGATGCTAAAATTGTAAAGCAAAGAAAACTAGATGCTTTTTTATATCAAATCGTTGATACTGATTTTCATAATATTACAACTCAAGAGCAAGCTCTTGAGTTTCTAGGAAAACATAAATTCCCTTTAAATAATTATCATAACATTGCTAAATCATTAGATGAAATTATTAATAATATTG
Source organism: Mycoplasmopsis gallinacea (assembly GCF_900660495.1). Lineage (NCBI taxonomy): Bacteria > Bacillati > Mycoplasmatota > Mycoplasmoidales > Metamycoplasmataceae > Mycoplasmopsis > Mycoplasmopsis gallinacea. Next base: position 396,581 of record NZ_LR214950.1, read on the forward strand.
AAGAATTTGGAAAAATTAAAAACGATTTAGATTATGAATGTGATGGGTTTGTTATTAAAATTAACCAGTTTTTCTTATATGAAAAACTAGGTTATACTGCCAAATTTCCTCGCTATGCAATTGCTTATAAATATGAAAGCGAATCAGCTAATACTGAAATTAAAGACATAATTGCTACTGTTGGCAGAACTGGAAAAATTACTTATGTAGCTAATTTAGAACCGGTTAACTTAAATCAAACTACAGTGTCTAATGCTACCTTACATAATTATGAATTTATTAAAGATATGGAAATTAACATTGGTGATATTGTAAAAATTATCAAATCTGGAGAAATTATTCCAAAGGTTATTGAATTAGTTGCTAAAAAAACAGATTCTATTTTTTCAAAAGTCACTAACTGCCCAAGTTGTAATTCAGTTTTAGTTCATGTAGATAATTTAGTAGATCAGTTTTGCACCAATGAAGATTGTCCTTCTAAAATAGTGAAAAAGTTAATTCACTTTGTTTCTCGCAATGCAATGAATATGCAAGTAATTGGTGAATCAAATGTTGAGTTATTTTACAATTTAGGAATTGTTAAAAAAGTAACTGATTTTTATCAGTTACATAACTATAAAGAATTGCTTTTAAGTCAACCTACTTATAAAGACAAAAAAGTTAATAATATTCTTGATAGCATTGAAAATTCTAAAAATGTATCTTTTGCAAAAACTCTTTTTGCACTAGGAATTAAGCATATTGGTTCTCAAGTAGCTGAACTTATTGCTCAGAAAGTAGGTAGTTTTAAGGAATTATTAGATCTAAATTTAGATTCACTTGCTTTAATAGATACTATTGGTGATAAAATTGTCAGTTCAATTAAAGAGTTTATTTCTAAAGATGAAAATAAAATGATTATGCTTGAGCTAGATCAAATTTTAAATTATCAAAAAGTTACTAATGGCAATTTACTAAGTGGTAAAACTTTTGTAATTACCGGAACTCTTTCGAAAGAACGTAATTACTTTAAAGATTTAATTCTTCAAAATGGTGGTAAAGTATCTTCAAGTGTTTCAAGTAAAACTTCTTTCCTTCTTGCTGGTGAAAATGCTGGAAGTAAAAAAGAAAAAGCTCTTGAAAATGGAGTTGCAATTATTGATGAAGATGCTTTTAATGAAATGATCAAATAATAAAAAGTAGCAATTAAGCTACTTTTTATTATTTGGAAAAGATGGTATTTATTATCTTTTGATTTCTTTAAGACGAGCACTTTTACCTTGACGTGAACGCATAAAGAATAATCTTTGTCTACGAACTTTGTTTGAACGAACAACTTCGATGTGTGCAATTAATGGTGAGTTAAGTGGGAATGTTCTTTCAACACCAACACCATATGAAATTTTTCTAACTGTGAAAGTTTGTCTTGTTCCTGATTCTTTGTTAACAATTGCAAGACCTTCAAAAACTTGGATACGTTCTTTTTCACCTTCACGGATACGTACGTGAACACGAACATTATCTCCTGTTTGGAATGGAACGATATCTGTACGTAATTGTGATTGCTCAACTAATTCAATTAATTTATTTCTCATTTTTAATCCTTTCAATAATATCAGGTCTGTTTTTTAAAGTTTTCTGATATTGTGCATTTGATTTTCATTCCTCAATTTTTTTATGATCTCCACTAAAAAGAACCTCAGGAACTTTCATTCCTTTATATTCTCTTGGTCTAGTGTACTGAGGATAATCAAGTAACCCATTTCCTTGGAAAGAATCATAGACATGTGATTCTTCACGAATAACTCCTGGAACCAATCTAGCAACTGAATCAGCCATAACCATTGATGGAAGTTCGCCACCAGTTAAAACATAATCTCCAATTGACAGTTCTAGATCACAAAGTTCTACAACTCTTTCATCAAAACCTTCATAGCGTCCAGAAATAAATGTAATTTGATCATATTTAGCAAGTTCATTTGCAATTTCTTGATTAAAGGTTTTACCTTGAGGTGTTACTAATATTTTATAACCTCCTCGATCTTTAAGTGAATCTAAGGCAAGATCAATTGGTTCTACTTGAAGAAGCAACCCATGACCTCCACCATAAATTTCATCATCAACTTTACGATGTTTACTTTTGCTAAAATCTCTAAAATCAACAACTTCAAAATCTAAAAGGTTTTTTTCTTGAGCTTTTTTAATGATGCTTTCATTAATAAAAGGTTCAAAATATTTTGGAAAAAGGGTTAGGAAATTAATTTTCATAATTAACTATTTTTTTAATTCGCTTGTTAATTTGTGAGCTTTGAATAAGTTAGCAACAGTTGCTGTAGGTTGTGCACCTTGTGATAATCATTTTAAAATTTGTTCTTTGTTTAATACAACTTCATCGTTTAATGGGTTGTAGTGTCCAAGTGCTTCAATAAATTTACCATCACGAGGAGCTCTAGCGTCAGCAGCTACAATTTTGTAAACTGGGCTAAATTTGCTCCCCATTCTTTTTAATCTAATTTTTACCATTTGTTCCTCCGTGATGTCAAGCGAAAGTGCTTGACAGCTAATTAATGTATGTATTAATATTTTATACATAAAATTTAAAAAATTAAATAAAAAAATGATTTTTTCTTCTTATAATTTAAGCATGTTAAATATAGTTTTATACCAACCCGAAATTTGCCCTAACACAGGAAATATAATTCGTACTTGTTTTGCTCTTGGAGCAAAACTCCATATCATTAAACCACTTGGTTTTGATTTGCACCCGAAATATCTTAAAAGAGCTGGTGCTGGAAGAATGCTTTCAGATATTCCGCATGAAGTGCATGCTGATTATGAACAGTTTTATAAAAAGTACCATGATAAACACATTTACTACATTACTAGATATGGGCAAAAAACTTATACTGATGTAAATTACAAACAAACTTATGAGCAAAACGGTGAAATTTGACTTATGTTTGGTCGTGAATCAACTGGAATTGATAAGGATATTCTTTTTAATAATTTAGAAAGATGTCTTAGAATTCCAATGGTTTCAGCAATGCGTTCAATTAACTTAGCTAATTGCGTGTCAATTTTAGGATTTGAAGTAATGCGTCAACTTGATTTTCAAGACTTATCTAAATTCGAAGTAGAAAAAGGAAAAGATTTTTTAATCAACTATGGAAATAACAAGCAAAACTAATCCAAAAGTGAAATTTATCCGAAAATTACAAAATAAAAAGTTTCGTCAAGAAAGCTCTAATTTTGTAATTGAAGGTGAGCATTTAATTAAAGAAGCTTTAGATTCAAATTTAATTATTGAAATTTTTGAAAACATTGATTCAAAAGAGTTTCTTTTTGATGGTTCTACCAAAGTAACACGTGAAATTATTGAATCTATACTTCCTTCTAAAAATCCTCAAAATTGCTTTGCTCTTTGTAAATTTAAACCTGAGCAAAAACTAGGACAAAAAGTCATTGTTTTAAATAACTTACAAGATCCAGGAAATGTAGGAACAATTATCAGGTTAGCTAAAGCTTTTGACTTTGATTCGGTAATTGTTGAAAATTTAGATTTTTACAACGATAAAGTTTTGCGTTCTTCACAAGGTGCTTTTTTTAGTGTTAATCTAATAGCTACTAAAAATGCAAATCAGACAATGAACCTTTTAAGAGAAAAAGGATACAAAATTTATCACACTCTTTTAGATAAAAATGCGCTTCCTTTAAATAATGTCAGTTTTGAAAGCGAAAAACTTGCAATTATTTTTGGAAATGAAGGAAATGGAATTGATCCATCTTTAGTATCTCAAGACGATACTAAAGTTTATGTTCCAATTAGTTTTGAAAGCTTAAATGTTGCTTGTTGCGCTGCAATTGTACTTAATAAAGTAAGGAATGGATAAATATGAAAGAAAAAGAAATACTGCAATTAGGTTTACAGCAACTATCTGAAATTTCTTTTACTAAATCAGTTAATGGACTTTCTAAAAATGAAGTGTTGTCATTTTTAGAAAGTTTGAAAGAAAAAATGGAACTGCTTGATTCTTACCTTGAAGAATTGCTTGAAAAAAATGAAGAGCTTAAAGAAGAAAATGATAAACTCAAAAATCAAATGCAAATGCTTAATTTCGAAAACAAAAGATTAAAAAGTTATACAAATATAAAGGATAAAAATGAATCAAAATAAAATAAATGAAGAATTTAATAATTTAATTCAATGATTCCCAGGCCACATGTCTAAAGCAATGAAAGACATTAAAGAATCTGCTAATTTAGCTGATCTTTTTGTTGTTGTTTTAGATGCTCGTTGCCCAATTAGTTCATATAATGAAGATTTTGATGCAATTCAACCACAAAAACCTCGACTCTTTATCATTACCAAAAGTGATTTAATGGATAAAAGTAAAAAAGACCAAATTGCTAAGCGTTTTGGTAATGAAAACTTGCTTTGACTTGATCTTAGACAGCAAAGTTCTAAGAAAATCATTTTAAATAAAATTAAGCAAATTCTTAAAGAGAAAATTGCAAGAGATAAGGCTAAAGGTATGCTTGTAAGCAGGCTTAAATCATTTGTGGTGGGAATTCCTAACTGCGGAAAAAGCACCTTAATTAATCTTGTTTCTTCAAAATCAAGATTAAAAGTAGCTGATATGCCTGGAGTAACCAGGGTTAAGCAATGAGTAATGGATGGTGAGTTTTGATTTTTAGATACCCCTGGTATTTTGCTTCCTAAATTTGACGATCAAGAAAATGCAATCAAACTTCTTGCAATTGGTTCAATTAAAAATGACATTTTCCCACTTGAATTTGTGGCAATTCAACTTTGAGCACTTGTTTCAAAATACTACCCAGAAAAACTTGCTGATTTAGGTATGACGTCATCAGAAGATACTGTGCAAATTTATGGACTTTTTCATGAATATGCAGAAAAATTTGGATTTTTAAAAGAAAAAGGAAAAGTTGATTTGCAAAAAGCACAAATCAACTTTATCAATTGAGTAAAAGGATTAAAAGGAGTTACATACGATTAAAATTAGCAATTTAATTAGTTTTTTGCTAATTTTATGCTAAAATTATATTACTATGAAAAATAAGAGAGATTATTATGAAGTTTTAGGCGTTAGTAAAACTGCAACTGAAGCTGAAATTAAAAAGGCATACCGTAAGTTAGCTATGAAGTATCACCCTGATAAAACAGATGATCCAAAAGCTACTGAAATTATGCAAGAAATTAATGAAGCTTACGAAGTTTTATCTAATGCAGATAAAAGAAGAATGTATGACCAGTATGGGCACGATGGAATGAATGCACAAGCTGGTGGATTCGGTGGTTTTGAAGGATTTGAAGGGTTCTCAGGAGATTTTAGTGATATTTTCGAAAATATCTTCTCAGGATTTGGTGGTTTTTCATCAAGAAGAAACCACAATCCAAATGCTCCAAAACGTGGTGATGATATTAAAACTACAATCACTATTTCATTTTTAGAATCAATTCACGGGATGGTGAAAAAAGAAGAATACCCTAAATATGAAACTTGTCCAGATTGTAATGGTACAGGAGCAGAAACTCCTAGCGATATTCAGCAATGTAGTGATTGTCATGGATCAGGATATGTAGAGAAAATTCAACGTGGGATTTTTGGTGCTCAAAGAGTGCATACAACTTGTTCTAAATGTTCTGGAAAAGGTAAAATTATCACAAAAGTATGTAAAAAATGTAAAGGAAATTGTAACGTTAAAGTTATTAAACCTGTCACAATCCCTATTTCAGAAGGGACAACAGATGGGACAATGTTAAAACTTTTAGGTTATGGAAATCCAGGTCAAAATGGTGGGCCATCTGGTGATTTATACATAGAAATTCGTGTAAAACCACATCCATTTTTCAAAAGACATAACCATGATATTTACTTAGATTTCCCAGTATCATTTGCTGATATTTTATTAGAAAAAACAATTATTGTTCCAACTCCTTATGGTGATCAACAAATTAAACTTAAAAAATCTTACTTAGATTCTAAAGTTGTTAAAGTAGCTGGTAAGGGAGTTAAAAACAAATATGGAACCGGTGATTTAAAACTTAACTTAAGAATTATCATTCCTGATTATGGTAAAAAAGATAGAAAGAAAATTACAGAAGTTTTAGAAACTATCCAGGATGATACTAATGAAAATTTTGTAAAAGAAGTTAATAAGGCAAAATAAGATCAAGTTAATTCTTGATTTTTATTTTGCACCTAACTTTAAGCTTTTATATAATTAATACTAATATGAAACTTACAGAAAAATATATCCAGGTTTATAACACTGATTCATCATTAATCCATTATACAAACGCTATTTCAAAAGTAGGTCTTTTAGATGCTGAAAACAAAGTTTTAAAGATGCTTAAATTACCTAAAGCCCTGAGTTTCCAAGTTGATACACTATAAAAAACGAATACATCTATAAATAAGGTGTATTCGTTTTTTATATTTAAAATTACACACATAGAATTAACTCATACATGCGATAAAATCTTTATAAATTTTTATATTTTCTTTATGGTTTTCATCCAAATCATTAATTATTTCTTGTTCCACTTTTCCATTTACTTCTTTTTTTGTTATAGTCATCATTCTTAATGAATCCACAAATAAATCTAACGTCACTTTTTGTACTTCTCCATTGATTTCATAATATTTCTTTAATTTGTAAAGACAGTATTTTAAAACAACAAGAGCAATGAAACATAACAAAAGATGCGCAAGTATATGCTGTTCATTATGAACAAAAACAGGTCTAACTTGTAAATAAGATTTTAATGTTCTGAAATTTTCTTCTACTTTTCATTGTTTTCTGTAAATTTCATTAGCTTTTTCTGGTGTTAAATCTAGAATATTGGTTTCAATAATGTAAAAACCATCTTCAGATTCTTTTTTCTTAATTTTCTCTCAATTTAATTTACCCACTGTTTTGCCATCAATGTCCATGTATTTCTTTTTATATTCTGGAACTAAAGAACTAAGTGGTAGTTCTCCATTTACAGTTTTCTTATTCAATTTATCAATAAAATTATTTCTTCTTAATTTATCTAAAGTCTTTTTTCCAGGACTGAAAAACACACATCATTTTCTGTATTTACCGTTAAATCTATTTTTATTTCAAATAGATTCAACAATTTGTTCTTTTCAAAACATTTCATCTCTAAAAACATAATGTTTGTCTTCAAGAATGAATTTTTTCATCCCAATACTTAATGTATCTAATCTTTTTTGAAATATATATTTAATTCCTTTTTGTTCTAGGAAACGTAAGTTTGCGTTGTTATTTATTCCACGATCTGCAACTATTGTAATATCCTTTATTTTATAGATTGATTGAAGTTCTAAAACGAAGGATAACATTGTTTTACCATCAGCTGTGTTACCTGGAAAAACTTTATAGTGTATTGGTATTCCGTTTTCATCTACAGCCATTGCTATGACTACTTGATCTTCATTGTGTTTTCCGTCTTTTGAAAAACCGTTTTTTCTTATTCCTTCTCTTGTAAAGCTTTCAAAATAAACTGTTGTGTTATCGAAGTGAAAAACTTTATTGTTACGATTTGTAAATTCATTTATTTTTTGAAATAAATTGACTAAAACAGAATTCTTATTTTCGAAAATAACATCAAGATAGTTATATATTGATGATTTTTTAACATTAATATCATTTATAAAATCACTTTTATTTTTATATTGTGACATATAGCTTCTTGGAAGGATAATTCTAGTTGCTATGAAAAATTCCAAAACCTCTTCTAACGATTTATGTTTACTTTTTGGTAATGCTGAAAATAAATTTAATTCTTTAATAACTTTATAAATTAAATCAACTCCAATATTTTGGATACTTGTTTTTACAGAAGTGGGTTTTAATAATTTAAAAAATTCTTCTTTTGCAACAGCTTTATCTAAAGATGTATCTACTTTTTTTGCTATTTCTTTCATATCTTCAATTGAAGATAATCCATACTTTTCTTTGATATCTTCTCAGTATCCTAGACCAATCTGATTTCCATAACCTTTTTTAAAACCTTTAGAAATAGCTAAAACTAAATAATATTTTCCATTTTGTTTTTTCTTGCATAAACTGTAACTCATGCTCTTATTATATCATTTTATGTATGTAATGTAAGTAAAAAAATATTTTTTTCTTTAGCTCATATATCTTTGATATATGTATAAAAAAATGAGCCTAAAAAATAGGCTCAACTTGGAAACTCAGGATTAAATGTTAAAAATTGTTATAGTTTCTTTCAAAATGTGTTTTATGATTGTGGAGTTAAATGAACCTTATGGTAATTAAATTTGTAATTGAGAAACACAAAAGAAGATGTAATTAATAAAAATCCTCAATATGAAATTCCATCATAAATGTATTTTCATGAACTAGAGCTATAAAAAAGTCCGCTATTACTTTTACCACCAACAATAAAAGCGAGATAAATATCACGATAAATTATATCAAATCCCATTATAACAACAATGCTAATGATGCAAAGCACTGAAATTGTTTTGAAAAATCTAATAGCTGGTTCTTTGGTTTGGATATTTCTTTTTAGCGCCAAAAAGATTGTGTAAGCATAAACTAAAAAGAAAATGTTAATTGGTATATTTGAAAAAGTATCAATTAATGAATCTGAATTTAAAACAACTGAGGGAACAGTTAGAAACGCAAAATAAATAGCAAAAACAATCAAATATAAACTAAATCCGCCAAGTCCTTGCTTTGTTAACTCAAGCTTAGTAAAGAATTTATGTCCAATAACGCTTCTTTCTTCTACAAGAGCTTGAAAACCCCTTAATGTTCCTAAATAGATTGAATTACATACAAAAAAGCCACTAAAACCAAGCATAAAGTAAATAATGATTTCAATTACTTGTTTGGTGTCTTTTTGCGAAGGATCCTTAAAAATACTTTTAAAAATATCAACTACGTTTGCATAACCAGTTAAAGCAACTCCGAGTGAAATAAAAAAGTAAATAACACCTGAAATTATAATAGTTAAAATAGATACAATTGGAATTTGCTTGGGTTTTTTCATATCATCAGCAAGATTTCCAATCATTAAAAAAGCATCAAAAGCAAAAAGCACTATTGGAAGCGAAAGCGCAAGTCCACTAAAACTAAACTGCTTGGTGCTTGCAACTCCATTTGCTCCATCGTTTAAAGTTCCCGTATCTACATTTGGTGAGTTATGACTACCAATAAACGCTATGATAATTGCAATAATTAAAGGAATTATTTTGAAGAAAAATGAAAATTGTTGCAATCGCACCGAAGCTTTTAATTTCAAAAAATTAAGCCCAATTAAGAAAATCGCAACAAATAAACTAGTTAATACAACATAACCAAAATGGATGCTAGTTACATTAATTCCTTTAATTGAAGCAATTGCATTAAAAATCATTTCAGTTGAAAAAATAGGTAAAATTGTGCTTAAAAGTCCATAGTATAAAAATGATTGATAAAGCTTTGCAATATACCCTTGCTTTGGAGTGGATAAATTAGCAATTCAACCGGATAAACCACTTTTAGAATGACCTGATTTAGACACTTGCAGAAAACAATAAGCAGTTAAAAGCGAAATTAGCGCGCCTAAAATTCAAACAACTAAAAAACTATACAAACTAAAATCGTTTGAATTTTCAATTGCTTGATTTTTAAAAATACTAATGTTTTTAAAGAAGATCCCAATCCCAATAACACTTGAAACACTAATTGCAAGCGAGGCAAAGAAACCTATCTTATGTGCTTTTTTCTGATTCATAATAAGAATTATAAAGAAAAATAGTGCTTTTTGCAATAATTGCTTAAGCAAAATTTGTTCGAGATAAAATAAAAGTTCATCCTATTTTTTAGGATGAACCAGCGGATTTGCTTTATGAATGTGACTATTTTTCAAGTGTTTTTTAACTTTACTTTAAAAACACTTCCTGAGTTTCCAAGTTGATACACTATAAAAAACGAATACATCTATAAATAAGGTGTATTCGTTTTTTATATTTAAAATTACACACATAGAATTAACTCATACATGCGATAAAATCTTTATAAATTTTTATATTTTCTTTATGGTTTTCATCCAAATCATTAATTATTTCTTGTACCACTTTTCCATTTACTTCTTTTTTTGTTATAGTCATCATTCTTAATGAATCCACAAATAAATCTAACGTCACTTTTTGTACTTCTCCATTGATTTCATAATATTTCTTTAATTTGTAAAGACAGTATTTTAAAACAACAAGAGCAATGAAACATAACAAAAGATGCGCAAGTATATGCTGTTCATTATGAACAAAAACAGGTCTAACTTGTAAAGAAGATTTTAATGTTCTGAAATTTTCTTCTACTTTTCATTGTTTTCTGTAAATTTCATTAGCTTTTTCTGGTGTTAAATCTAGAATATTGGTTTCAATAATGTAAAAACCATCTTCAGATTCTTTTTTCTTAATTTTCTCTCAATTTAATTTACCCACTGTTTTGCCATCAATGTCCATGTATTTCTTTTTATATTCTGGAACTAAAGAACTAAGTGGTAGTTCTCCATTTACAGTTTTCTTATTCAATTTATCAATAAAATTATTTCTTCTTAATTTATCTAAAGTATTTTTTCCAGGACTGAAAAACACACATCATTTTCTGTATTTACCGTTAAATCTATTTTTATTTCAAATAGATTCAACAATTTGTTCTTTTCAAAACATTTCATCTCTAAAAACATAATATTTGTCTTCAAGAATGAATTTTTTCATCCCAATACTTAATGTATCTAATCTTTTTTGAAATATATATTTAATTCCTTTTTGTTCTAGGAAACGTAAGTTTGCGTTGTTATTTATTCCACGATCTGCAACTATTGTAATATCCTTTATTTTATAGATTGATTGAAGTTCTAAAACGAAGGATAACATTGTTTTACCATCAGCTGTTTTACCTGGAAAAACTTTATAGTGTATTGGTATTCCGTTTTCATCTACAGCCATTGCTATGACTACTTGATCTTCATTGTGTTTTCCGTCTTTTGAAAAACCGTTTTTTCTTATTCCTTCTCTTGTAAAGCTTTCAAAATAAACTGTTGTGTTATCGAAGTGAAAAACTTTATTGTTACGATTTGTAAATTCATTTATTTTTTGAAATAAATTGACTAAAACAGAATTCTTATTTTCGAAAATAACATCAAGATAGTTATATATTGATGATTTTTTAACATTAATATCATTTATAAAATCACTTTTATTTTTATATTGTGACATATAGCTTCTTGGAAGGATAATTCTAGTTGCTATGAAAAATTCCAAAACCTCTTCTAACGATTTATGTTTACTTTTTGGTAATGCTGAAAATAAATTTAATTCTTTAATAACTTTATAAATTAAATCAACTCCAATATTTTGGATACTTGTTTTTACAGAAGTGGGTTTTAATAATTTAAAAAATTCTTCTTTTGCAACAGCTTTATCTAAAGATGTATCTACTTTTTTTGCTATTTCTTTCATATCTTCAATTGAAGATAATCCATACTTTTCTTTGATATCTTCTCAGTATCCTAGACCAATCTGATTTCCATAACCTTTTTTAAAACCTTTAGAAATAGCTAAAACTAAATAATATTTTCCATTTTGTTTTTTCTTGCATAAACTGTAACTCATGCTCTTATTATATCATTTTATGTATGTAATGTAAGTAAAAAAACATTTTTTTCTTTAGGTCATATATCTTTGATATATGTATAAAAAAATGAGCCTAAAAAATAGGCTCAACTTGGAAACTCAGGATTGCTTAAGCAAAATTTGTTCGAGATAAAATAAAAGTTCATCCTATTTTTTAGGATGAACCAGCGGATTTGCTTTATGAATGTGACTATTTTTCCTGAGTTTCCAAGTTGAGACACTATAAAAAACGAATACAGCTATAAATAAGGTGTATTCGTTTTTTTACATTTAAAATTACACACATAGAATTAACTCATACATGCGATGAAATCTTTATAAATTTTTATATTTTCTTTGTGGTTTTCATCCAAATCATTAATTATTTCTTGTACCACTTTTCCATTTACTTCTTTTTTTGTTATAGTCATCATTCTTAATGAATCCACAAATAAATCTAACGTCACTTTTTGTATTTCTCCATTGATTTCATAATATTTCTTTAATTTATAAAGACAGTATTTTAAAACAACAAGAGCAATGAAACATAATAAAAGATGTGCAAGTATATGCTGTTCATTATGAACAAAAACAGGTCTAACTTGTAAAGAAGATTTTAATGTTCTGAAATTTTCTTCTACTTTTCATTGTTTTCTGTAAATTTCATTAGCTTTTTCTGGTGTTAAATCTAGAATATTGGTTTCAATAATGTAAAAACCATCTTCAGATTCTTTTTTCTTAATTTTCTCTCAATTTAATTTACCCACTGTTTTGCCATCAATGTCCATATATTTCTTTTTATATTCTGGAACTAAAGAACTAAGTGGCAGTTCTCCATTTACAGTTTTCTTATTCAATTTATCAATAAAATTATTTCTTTTTAATTTATCTAAAGTCTTTTTCCCAGGACTGAAAAACACACATCATTTTCTGTATTTACCATTAAATCTATTTTTATTTCAAACAGATTCAACAATTTGTTCTTTTCAAAACATTTCATCTCTAAAAACATAATGTTTGTCTTCAAGAATGAATTTTTTCATCCCAATACTTAATGTATCTAATCTTTTTTGGAATATATATTTAATTCCTTTTTGTTCTAGGAAACGTAAGTTTGCGTTGTTATTTATTCCACGATCTGCAACTATTGTAATATCCTTTATTTTATAGATTGATTGAAGTTCTAAAACGAAGGATAACATTGTTTTACCATCAGCCGTGTTACCTGGGAAAACTTTATAGTGTATTGGTATTCCGTTTTCGTCTACAGCCATTGCTATGACTACTTGATCTTCATTGTGTTTTCCGTCTTTTGAAAAACCGTTTTTTCTTATTCCTTCTCTTGTAAAGCTTTCAAAATAAACTGTTGTGTTATCGAAGTGAAAAACTTTATTGTTACGATTTGTAAATTCATTTATTTTTTGAAATAAATTGACTAAAACAGAATTCTTATTTTCGAAAATAACATCAAGATAGTTATATATTGATGATTTTTTAACATTAATATCATTTATAAAATCACTTTTATTTTTATATTGTGACATATAGCTTCTTGGAAGGATAATTCTAGTTGCTATGAAAAATTCCAAAACCTCTTCTAACGATTTATGTTTACTTTTTGGTAATGCTGAAAATAAATTTAATTCTTTAATAACTTTATAAATTAAATCAACTCCAATATTTTGGATACTTGTTTTTACAGAAGTGGGTTTTAATAATTTAAAAAATTCTTCTTTTGCAACAGCTTTATCTAAAGATGTATCTACTTTTTTTGCTATTTCTTTCATATCTTCAATTGAAGATAATCCATACTTTTCTTTGATATCTTCTCAGTATCCTAGACCAATCTGATTTCCATAACCTTTTTTAAAACCTTTAGAAATAGCTAAAACTAAATAATATTTTCCATTTTGTTTTTTCTTGCATAAACTGTAACTCATGCTCTTATTATATCATTTTATGTATGTAATGTAAGTAAAAAAATATTTTTTTCTTTAGCTCATATATCTTTGATATATGTATAAAAAAATGAGCCTAAAAAATAGGCTCAACTTGGAAACTCAGGATTGCTTAAGCAAAATTTGTTCGAGATAAAATAAAAGTTCATCCTATTTTTTAGGATGAACCAGCGGATTTGCTTTATGAATGTGACTATTTTTCAAGTGTTTTTTAACTTTACTTTAAAAACACTTCATTTAATAAGTGCTAATAATTAATAAGGTAATTTTTAGAGCACCAAAACAAAGGTTATTTGTTTAGTTATTAAGCTTCATAAAGCATTTTAAGTTATCTAAGATTTAGTTCTTTGGAAATATGTAGTTGTAATTAAACTTTGAAGTTTTTCATCTACTGGCAAGATACCTTTATGAATATTGTTTTTACTTTCAACAATTTCGTAAATTGAAATAACTTTAGCATCATACCCGTTAATTGGTGTTGCAAAGTAATTTCTAAGCACAAAGTCATAATCAATTTCTTGAGTAGGGTTATAGTTAATAAAGTGAAAATTATCTAAAGAAAGATATTTTTCAGCAATTTTAGCTTCAATTGTTTCATTTGCAAAGTTGATTAAAGCAATTTTTCTAGCAAAATATGCTAAAAGAGCTTCTTTTTCTTTTAAAGCTTCTTCTAAGTCTTCAAAATCTTCTTCAAATCCTTTTGATAAGTATTTTAAAGTAAGTTTGTATGCTTGATCTTGAGAAGCATTAATTGCATCATCAAATAATTGAAGTGATTTTTCTTTGTTTTGAACACTTACAATTTGTTCAAGCAACCTATCAATACCATTATCTTGTAAGTATTTTCGAATTACTTGAGGATAAAAAGTAGTTCAATCTTCAAGATCAGCATCTTCAGAGCTTTCACCATCTAAAAAGGCTTTATGTAACTGATTGCTCTCTTTAAAATGCTGAATAATTTCTTGATTATCTAAGTTGCTTCAGCTAAGGATTTGGCTAAGTTTGTTTACTAAAGTTTGACTTTCTTCATTGGTGAAAATTTCCTCAAATTCTGAAGCTTTAAGGTTGCTTCAAATATCTAATAAAGCTTTTTCATAAAAAGTTTTTTGAAGGATTGAGCTATCAAAAATATTAATTCCTTGTTCTTTAAATTGCTCATAAAGCGATTTAATTGAAGGTAATTTATCATAAAATGAATTTTTAAATACATTTAGATACTCAAAGTTTTGTTTTTGGGTGTTTTTACTCGAAAGAACAAGTCCATCAATTAAAAGAATATTAAATTTAGGTTTAACCACTCTAATTTCACCTTCTCCAACCTCACCAGGGAAGTTATCTTCACCATAATATGAGTCTATAGCATCACCATTATACATAATAGCTGCATTAATATCAGGTCTTTGGTGGTTAATTAAGTTATTTACAATTTGAAGCCCATCTCCTTCAAAAGTAATGTGCTCACTGTTTTTAACATCAAATCCAGTTCCATCTTTAATTAAGGAAATAAATGAATCAATAAGTTGTGAGTAGGTATTATTTTCAACTTCACCAGTAAAATGCTCTGAAGTACGTCTTTTTTCATCTGGAATTAGTCAGTATGATGAACCATATAAAAGGTTATCTCTTATTGCGTCAGTAATGATTCAGTTTTTGTAACCATTTTCGCTAATTATTTTAAGTAAATTTACCATGTGATATAAATCATCACCATAAACGTTGTGATATGATTCAAAATCAATTTCACCTTCTTCATTTAGATGCTCTTTATCACTTGGAGTTACTTTGTTTGTGTTGTAAGCAAGAACTGCATCTTGTGAAAAATAAGGATAGAAATACTCTCATAAATGAGCATTTAAATCTCTTCCAAATTCATCTTTTTCTAAGTACTTATCGTATTGTTCAAGATGGTCTCAAATGTCTTTTCTTAAAGTTAATTTCACCATTTGTTTGGTAAGTTCATAGTTATCTTTAAGAATCGGCATATCAAAAAGCACTGAATAATCAATTTTAGCAATTAAGTGTTTGCGAATTAATTGAGTAGCTAAAAAGTCGGTTCCAATTCCAGCTGCTGCTTTATTATTTAAAATAGCATTGTAAAATTCGTTAATTTCTGAAAATTGCTTATAGTCAAAAGTTTTAGAAATAATCCCTTTGTTTTCTTCTGACATATACGCTTTAAAGTTGTAAAAACTAGGTAAAAAAGGTTTTTTGAGTTTTTGGTGTAAAGTAACAGAAACACCAGCAGTAACTGCGGCTACTGTTGTGGTTGCTATTAAAATGTTGCGATATTTTTTAAATTTATTAAACATTATTTTTGACTTTTGCTTTTAGCAACTGTATAAATAATGTTTCCAATAATTGTCATAAATAACACAATTGAACCAAAAACAAGTCCTCAAGCTTGGAATGAACCTTCATAAAGTTTAGTTCCAAGTGTTGATGTATTTGATACAGTTCTAGCGATAATGAAATCGTCAAAACTTAAGAATGTACTTACAATAGCAACCATAATAATTGAAGGAATCATGTAAATAAAATATGTTTTAAATCATGAAGCAATTTTTGAATACCCTAAATCTTGGCTTGCTTCAAAAAGGTTGTTATTAAATTTCTCACTTCTAGGTAGCATAAGTGAAATTCCGTATGGAAGAGCCATAACTGTATGTCCAATAATTAATCTCCCAAACCCTTCGCTATCTGTTGAGATGATTCCAAAGAAAATTCCAAATACAAGCACAAGACCAATAGCGGTGATGTTATCTGGGTTAATTAATGGAATATTTGAACTAGAAATAACTGAAGAACGCACTAATTTATTTTTTTGTCTATAAAGTGCATAAACAGTGATAAGTGAAAGTGAAATAACTAAAAAACTAACAATTAATGCAAGTAAGATAGTATTTACAAGAGCTAAATCACGTCCATCTTTAAATAAATTAGCTCAGTTATCAGTAGTCCCTACTGTTCAAGTGGTGTTGAATTCACCTTTTTTAGTTTGTTGGTTAAATGAAAATACAAAACCAAAAATTAAAGGTACATACACTAAAGTTAAAATGATGTAAATGTAGCTTCTTTTTAAAATTTCAACAATTTTACTCATAGTGTGCTCCTTTCTTGAAGAAGAAAATTACTTTTGGAGCAATTAATGTAAGTGAGTAAATTCCAATGAAAATAGCACTAACAACAACAACTAAGGCACTACCTGAACTTAAGTCAAATTTATTACCTGGGTTAATTTTTGAGTTAATTAAGTCCCCTATTAATTGTTTTTGTGACCCGTCTGGAAGTAATTTTTTACTAATAACAAAGGTAGTAGCACTAGCTAGGAAAATCATACCAATACCACTTAAAATTGCTTTAGTTGCATATGGAATGATCACTTTGTACATTGTTTGGAATGAGTTATACCCAAGGTCATAACTAGCTTCAACAATGTTTTTAGGCATATCTTTAAACACTGTATAAAGCGGCATAACCATAAGTGGGATATTTAAGAAAGTAAGCCCTAAAATAATAAATCATTCAGCATTTAATGATTTAGGGTCAGCTACCATAGCTAAAAATAATCCTTTAATAGCGTAAATTTTCGCAATAGTGAAAATTGCCATTGGACTAATAATTAAGCTAAGTGCGTAAATCCGGAAAATTTTAGATTTAGATGTTGAAATAAAATATGAATATGGAAGAGCAATAATAAGACATAAAAATGAAGAAATGACTCCAATTTTTAAGCTCCGTCCAATGATGTTTCAAGTGTTTGATTCTTTTACTAAAATTCAGTTGTCAAACCCTTCTTCATGCCCAACAACAGCGTTAGTAAAAATTAAAATAATTGGCAAAACAATTAAAAGAATTGCGATTAAAAAATAAGGAATGGCTAAAGCTAAACGACGATTAAAGTTTAATTGTTTAATTTTGGAAAGCATCGTTAGAATAATCTCACTTAGCGTCTTTTTTCATTAAATGAATTGAATCGATTGTTCAGCTTAAGTATACAGTTTCACCTTCTTCAAATTTTTTCGCAGTTTCTACGAAAATTGATTGAGTTTCAGAAATATCTACTTTAATATAGTAGTAGCTTCCACGATATGAAATATCTGAAACTGTACCTTTAATTTTTCCTTCAGTTGATTTAGGCTCTGCAATAATATCGATATCTTCAGGTCTAATTAATGCATCAACAATTTGACCTTTTGCAAATTCATCACCTTCATGAACTGTTTTAAATTCTTTACCAAGAAGTTTTACATTTCCATTTTCTAAGAATTTAGCATCAAAAATGTTTGAATCACCAATGAATTTAGCAACTCAAATATTAACTGGGAAATCATAAATGTTTTTAGGTGTATCATATTGCTCAATTTTTCCATCACGCATAACAGCAATGCGATCTGAAAGTTCTAAAGCTTCGTTTTGGTCGTGAGTAACAAAAATAAATGTAAGACCAAGTTCTTGTTGCACGGTTCTAAGAAGAATTTGCATTTTTTTACGGATTTTAGCATCAAGAGCACTAAGCGGCTCGTCTAAAAGTAAAA
The DNA here is from genome assembly GCF_900660495.1 of Mycoplasmopsis gallinacea. Taxonomy (NCBI): domain Bacteria; kingdom Bacillati; phylum Mycoplasmatota; order Mycoplasmoidales; family Metamycoplasmataceae; genus Mycoplasmopsis; species Mycoplasmopsis gallinacea. Next base: position 414,719 of record NZ_LR214950.1, read on the forward strand.
TTTCAGGCTCAATAACTAAGCTACGAGCAAGAGCAACACGCTGCTTCATCCCTCCTGAAAGTTCGTTGATGCTTCTTTTTTCATTTCCTTTAAGACCAACAATTTCAATGATTTTGTTAATAGCTTCTTGTGTTTCTTCGTTAGTTAATTTACGTTTAAAGTGACGGTTTTCAAAAGCTTTTGATTTTTCGCTTACATAATTTTCTCAATATGAATATTCAAAATCTGAATCATCAAGTCAAGTAAGACGTTTTTTGTATTCTTTTGTCTCTTCATTTAAGGCTTCAAGCTCTTTTTCGTATTGGTCTTGTTTTTCTTGTAATTTAGAAATTTTAGCAGCTGCTTTAGCTTCTCATTGCACAAGTTTCTTTTGGTATCTATCGATTGTTTTTTGACTAATTTTGTCTTTATCTTTTGGAACTCTTTTTAATTTAAGTCCATACATAATGTTTCCTTCAACATTTAAGTGAGGGAAAAGGGCATAATCTTGAAAAATTGTAGAAACGTTTCTTTTGTATGGAGCAAGATCTTTAATATCCAGTCCATTAAATTTAATTTCACCACGGGTAGCTCATTCAAAACCACCAAGTAATCTTAAGATAGTAGTTTTACCACTACCACTAGGTCCAAGAAGAGTTACAAACTCTCCACGATTAATGTTTAAATTAACTTCATCTAAAACAGTCTTATTACCAAATTCTTTGGTAACTTCAACTAATTCAATAACATAATTATTCTTTTTTGTGTTTGTTTTAACACTTTGCATATTATTTTCCTCCTTTATTTTAAATTGAATAATTAATTATTCAACTGGGAGGCACAATCATAGATATTTTCGCAATATTCTTCTACAAATTTTTCAAGCGCAGGGTAGTGAATATCGCAAAAATTAATCAATATCCATTTAATTGCTAAATGAATATTACGTCTTACCATATTTTTCATAGATTGAATTTTACCAAAATGTAAAAAATCGATAATCATTTTATCCAACAATTTTGCTCTTAAAAAGTTTTGAATCCACTGCTAAAAACATACTTAAATTATCGACATTTTCTTAAGTAAAATTAAAAGTTTTAGAAACGATTTTTTTATATCTTATTTAGGCATTAGCATTTATAAAAATTAGGCTTTTTAATAGCTAGGTGAAAAAAGTTTATAAAACCAAAAATAACAAAAAAGCTTACTTTTCATTTCTTTTTTAAACTTTTTGCATTAAAATTATATCCATGAACACACAATCAAGCATAAAAGCTTTCAGTGAGAAAAACTTCATTTTCTTCACAATTAACTTCATAGTGGGATTTGGTTTTGTTAGCACCATTTTGACTATTACTAATTTAAAAGCTCTAGGTTTATTAACTATTTTATTAACTTCATTTATTACCTTAGGAATTGTTCTAGTTTTTTCAAGATTAGCAGCAGTATATAGCGAAGAATATGGCGGATCATATTACTATGCCAAAAAGATAGGGGATTCTAAAGCTAAGAAATTATTTGCTTTTTGAGTTGGTTGAAGTCAATTTATGCAAGGGCCAATTCTTTCAGCAGCTGGACCATTATTTTTAGCTACTGCAATTTCGGTAGTTACTGATAATCAAATGGTAATTTCAATTGTTAGAGGAATTTCATTTTTATTTTATATTTTGCTTATGTTTATTTCCACATTTGGGCTCAAATTAAGCACAAAAGTTATCTATCTTTCAGCAATTATTAAATGAACCATTATCTTTTTAGCACTTCTACTGTCAGTTTATTTAGCTTTTAAAAACCCAAGTTACTCAACCAATTTTAGCGGGTTAATTGATAAACCTAAAAGTGAATATGCTTATTTAATTTCAAGCTCAGTAATTTCATTTATGTATGCTTTTGGTGGTTTTGAAAGTATTGCTGCAATGACTAAGGATGCGCAAACTAATAAAATTAAAAAAGTGCTCTTTTTATCTTTCGGATTTATTGTTGGGTTTTACTTGGTATTTTACTTAGTACTTTTAGGGATAAACTCAAGCGTTTTAAATGGGCAATTTAGTAATATTTTCCTTAAAACCTGATCAATTACTGGACTTGTTATTTTTGTAATTGGGACTATTTTTAATCAAATTTCATCAAAAATTTCAACTGTCTTAGTTAATTCAAGGCAATTAATTCCGCTTGCAGAAGATGGATATTTGCCTAAATTCTTAATCAAAACTAATTCACGTGGTGAATATCGCAATGCTATTTATTTTTCGCTTGGACTTACTATTTTTTCATTAATAGTGTTTTGGGCTCTTCCTGAGTTTTTAAATCTTAAAAACTTCTTCCTTTCAGTTATCGAGATAGGAACGATTTCATTTTTAGTTCAATATGTGCTCACTTTCATCACAGCGCTAATTTTAGAACGCAAAAATAAGGTAATTACAATTCCTTGATATGAAAAAATCATCTATTATTTAGTGATGATTTTGCTTATTAGCTTAATTGTTATTTACCTATTCCCAATGATTGTAGGTCATTCCTGAAGTGTTGAAAATACTATTGTTTTAGTTTCGTATCTAGCTTCATTAATCATTGGTGGAATTTTATTTGTTATAGCTAAATTTAACAAATAGCTAGCTTTAAGTTGCGTGCAAAAGGTGCGTAACTTTTTGCTTTCTGCTCTAAAATTTAGAATTATTGAATCTTTAATTTTAAAGTGTTATAATTTAAAAATTATTAATGTATAAGGTTAATTATGCTATCTAAAAGCAAAATAAATCAAATAAATACCAAAGGAGGTTTATTATGATAAAGGTATTTAAACTCTTGCCAAAAAAAGTAAAAACTCTATTTTTAATAGGTATTATTTTGATTTTAATTAACGTTGTTATTACGATGTTTTTGCCAATTTTGCTTAGTCAGTTTCTTTCATTGATTGCTCCTAGCTCAAATGAAGCTAGTCAAACTTATTACATAGTGCTATTTAACAAGGTTAATTTATTCCCTTCAAATACGCAAGCCCAGGCAATTACCAAACTAATTATTATTGTTATTTTAATGATTGTTTTTGGGTTGATTACATCAATTGGTAGCGTGCTAATTACTACTTATGCTGGCGAGCTTAGTTCAAACCATTTAAGAAACACTTTATTTGAAAAGTATCAAAAATTAAGCATTAAAGATATTGCAGAACTTAAAACCGAAACTTTAATTACTAGAATTAATGATGATGTTGCCATCTTTTGAGACTTTTTAATGAGTGCTTCAAGTTCATTAGTACGTGCTCCATTTTTTATCATTGTCGGGGTAGTATTTTCATTTTTAACTGATGTAAATCTTTCTTGAGCAGCTATTGGGGTTGTCCCGGTTCTTGTGTTTGTGCTTTTACTTATTTTTAAATTAGTAAATCCACTGATTAAGAAAAATAGAAAAAACTTAGACCAAATTACTAAAGAAGTAGAAGAATCAATTATTGGTTCAAAACTTATTAAAACTTACAATTTAGAACAAAAACAAAAACACAAGTTTGATTTAGCAAACAAAAGGTGATCAAGTGTGGAAATTAAAACTTTTAGCTATTTTGCAATTGGAAACCCAGCCTTTTTTGCGATTATCAACCTTGTTATTGTTGCTATTTACTATATTGCTGCATACAATTTAAATGACATTAGCGGTGATAAAAGACAATTTTTTGCCACAATTAACGTTTTTATTGAATATGAAGTACTTATTTCATTTGGTATCTTAATGCTTTCACAATTTTTAGGAATTCTTTTTAGAGCTAAAACTAGTGCCGGAAGAATTGTTGAGATTTTAGAAAAGCCTTATGATGATTTAAATGTAGCTAATGGACTTACTTTAGATAAATCTTTACCTACTAAAGATTTCTCAGTTGAATTTAAAGATTTTAACTTTAAATACTATAAAAATTCACCCGAATACATCTTAAAAAACATTAACTTTAAAGTTAATGGAGGAAAAACTTTAGGAATAATTGGTCCAACCGGCAGTGGTAAAACTACAATTGGAACATTAATTGCCAATAACCTTAAATATACCGAAGGAAGCATTTTAATTAATGATAAAGAACTTAATCAAATTAATTCAAAAGATTTAAGCGAATCATTAGCTATTGTTTATCAAGAATCGCAGCTTTTTGCAGGTACAATTAGATCGAATTTACTTTTTGCTAAGCCAGATGCAACTGCAGAAGAAATTAGTAAAGCTTTAACTGCGTCTTGTTCTATTGATTTTGTTTATCGCTTTGATGATGGACTGGATCATCCGGTGTATCAAAGAGGGAAAAACCTTTCTGGTGGCCAAAAACAAAGGCTTTCAATTGCCCGTTCACTTTTAGTAAATCCGAAAATTTTAATTCTAGATGATTCAACTAGTGCTTTAGATAATTTAACTACTAAAAAGCTAATTGAAAACATTAAAAAATATTACGATTGCACCACAATTATCATTTCACAAAAAATTAACTCAATTAAGCATTCTGATGAAATTTTAGTCATTAACGCAGGCGAAATTATTGCAAAAGGAAAACACGAACAGCTAACTAAAGAATGTAAGTGATACAGAGAAATTTACCATAATCAATTAGAACAATAAAAGGAGAAAAATGGAAAAATTAACTTTAGAAAAAGTTAGACAAGAAATAGCTCATTCTAGCTCTAAAAGTAATAACCTTTCTTCTTTGAAGGTGTTTAAAGTTCTTTGATCGTATTTAAAAGAAAGTAAGAAATATTACTATTTAGGTCTACTTTTTGCAATTTTAAACTCACTTGCTTACACTGCGGGAAGTATTTTAATTGGGCAAATTTTGCATCTTTATTTTGAACCATATATAAATGGTGCAGTGCCAATTTTCCAATGAAATCAATTCTTTATTTTCCTTTCTTGCCTTGCTTTAATGTTTATTTTATATGGTATTTTTAAATATTTAGAAGCTCTTTTTTATGTTAAAGCTTCATTTATTGCAGCAACTAACTTACGTTTAAAAATTATGCATAAACTTTATAAAATGCCTATTAAATACTATGATTCACAAAAGGCTGGTGATTTAATTTCATCATTAATTAATGATGTTAACAACGTTGGTAATTCACTTTTTCAAATCACTAGTCAAATTTTTAGTAGCTGCTTTAACATTATTTTTTCAGGTATTTTCCTTTGCCTTATTTCGCTTAAACTTTCATTAATAGTTATTCCATTAACATTAGTTTTATTCTTTTCAGTGTTTTTAATTATTCAAAAAGCACAGAAATACTTTACTCAAACTCAAAATACCTTTGGTTTGCTTAATGCTTTTGTCGAAGAATCACTTAATAATACAATGGTTACTAATTCATTTAATCAACAAAAATTTGTTTTTAGCAACCTTAAAAAAATTACTAAAACAATTCGTCAAATTGCATTTAAAGGTGATACTATTGCGCGTAGCTTTGAAACCTGATATAACTTAATTTCAAACCTTATTATCTTAATTATTTCAGGAATTGCAGCTATTTTCTACATTAATAAAGTTTCAATGTGAGGACTTCCATTTTTTGGATCTTCAGAAAGTGGGATTGCTACTCCTTCACTTATTATTACTTACGTTTCACTTAATTGAAACTTTATGGGACCATTTCAAAACCTTTTAAGCTTAGCTTTTAATGTTCAAGTTGGAATTGCTTCATCAAAAAGAGTGCATCGCCTAACTGAATTAAAAGAACCTGATTTAAGTAAAGAAAAATACACCTTAGATAGAGAAGTTAAAGGTGAAATCATATTTAAAAATGTTTTTTTCAAATATAATGAAAACCTTGAAAATTGACAATTAAATGATGCTAGTTTTAAAGTTAAGCAAGGCCAAACAATTGCTATTGTTGGACCAACTGGAGCTGGAAAAACCACAATTATTAACCTTTTAAGTAAAATGTATGATTATAACAAAGGAAGCATTTTAATTGATGGTTATGAACTTAATGAAATTAAAACTGAAAATCTAAGAGATAATATGACTGTTATCTTGCAAGACTCGTTTTTATTTAATGAAACCATTAGATATAATCTTAAAATTGCTAATCCAAATATTTCTGATGAACAAATGATTGCTGCAGCTAAATTAACTAATGCGCATCACTTTATCGAAACTATGAAAAATGGATATGATACAGTGATTGAAAGTAACGGAAACAACATCTCTCAAGGCCAAAGACAACTTATTGCAATTACTAGAGCGATGCTTTCAAATCGAAATATCGTAATTTTAGATGAAGCTACTTCAAATATTGACTCTCAAACTGAAATTATTATCCAAAAAGCGATGCTAGAGCTTATGAAAAATCGCACTTCATTTATTATCGCTCACCGTCTTAGCACCATTAAAAATGCTGACAAAATTTTAGTTATTGATGCTGGAAAAATCATTGAAGAAGGAACTCATGAAGAACTTCTTGCTCAAAAAGGATTTTACGAATCTCTTTACAGCGCTCAATTCAAATAAGAAAAGCAGGGGAATTCCTGCTTTTATTTTCATTGTTTAAGTGTGCTAAATTCCTTTAAAATTTGAGCAAATATTACTATCTTATACTTATGTTTGCTATAACAAAAAAAAAAAAAAAAAACGGTTTTCTGACTTATTTAAGACTCATATAATTATATTGAAATATACTTTCATAAGGAGATAATATCTTTAAAAATACGATCTAAAAATTGGAAAAGTGACGCGCAAGTTAAGTGGTAAAAAATAACAATGCTTTTTTAATGTTTAAATTATAAAAAAATTAGTGCAAAAAATGAAGAAATAGTGACAAAAGCAAAATCAAAAGCGCAAGCCCTTGTGGCTTGTTTTCTTATAAATTTTGAAGTTCTTTTGCTTCTTTTCTGCGAAAGAAAAGGAGGCCCGTGCGGCAGCACAATCATTGAATCTGTGTCTAAAGATAGACATAGCACAACACCGCAAAAAAATAGCATTTCACATTAAATGGGCTTCAGTCACTAAAATCTAGTTTAGGTCTCAAAGACCAAAGTTTCCCTTTTACCCATATTAATTTTGAAGTTCTTTTGCTTCTTTTCTGCGAAAGAAAAGAAAAGAAGGCCGCGTGCCAACGCAATTAATGTATTTGTAACAAAAGACTGTCATTACAAGACTATTCTTATTTAAACTGACATTTACACAAAAAATAGGTTTTATTCACATAAATTTAGTTTAGGTCGTCAATCTTGAACTTAGCATTTATCGATATTAATTTTAATTTTCTATCGCTAATATTCTTTTGTATTCATCGATTTGTTCTTTGAGTCAAAACACATATTCTTGTGTGAGTGAATTGAAACTTTTACCCTTCGGAATAAATCTTCTAATGTATCTATGAGCATTTTCAATTGAACCTTTTTGATATGAAGCATAAGGTTTACATTTAAATAATTTTTTCTTACCTACCACTTTATGAAGAAGTGTGTTTTCGCTACCATTATCTACTGTCAAAGTCTTTATTTCAAGATTGTATTTTCTTATTAACATTTTTAATGCTTTGTTAATTGATTTTGCATCTCTTTTGGTTAAAGCGATATATAACTCTCTAGTTTTACGGTCTAAAAGTGTAAAAAGAACAAACTTATCTTCTCTTTTACCTATTACTGTATCAGCTTCAAAATGCCCTTTTTCTAGCCTTAAATCCGCTTCTTCAGGTCTATATTTTAGGTCTCTAGCGTGTATCAAGGATTTTTTACCTTGCTTTAATGTAGTTTTTGTATAGCCACCTCTTGATAAATATAAAAGCGGGTCAAGAGGAAGCTTTATTCTTTGTTGCTTTAGAGCTTTGTAAATTGTGCTAAATGTAGGACAAAAAGTATCTGGATTTGTTTGTTTGAACGAGTTGACCATAAATTTCACAGACATTTTACATTTAATGTTTTTAGAGTTTTTGCTTGCTTTTTTCTTAATTCTTTAGTTACATCGTTTCAATATTTCTTGAAGTAACTTCACTTATTTTTTTGTGATTCTGACACTATCATTAACCTTTTAGTTTTATAACTGAGTAAATGATTTGCTAATTTTCTAAAGGAGAGAAATTTAGTTATAAAAATTTTGTCTCCACAATTTTTGCAAATAAATTTATTTTTTAAGCTTTTATGATAGTCATTTTTTTCAATCATTATTGCCATTTTTTGTTTAATTGTTCTAGATTGATAACCAAAATATTTCGCTGCTTTTGATATTGAATTCAACACTAGAACTTTTAAAATAATTTCTCACATTAATAGTATAGATATTTGTTTATCTCTAAGCAATCTTTTAGAAGAAACATTTGAGTGAAGACGTTTTATCTCATCATCTGTTTCTTTTATGATAAAGTGACGTGAGTTTTCAGCATTATTTTTTACACAAATAATATTTAGTTTAGATAAATCTATCAATTTTTTCATATAATAAAAATGTGTCCTTTCTTTGCAAGCATTATTATTTTACACAATGGACACAAAAAAGTCACATGCATTAAATTTGCGTGTGACTTTTCTAATTTATATTAAAAATACGATCCTAAAAAAATTTATTAAAGAAAAAAAACTATTAAAACAAAGGAGAAAAAATAAATGATTACACAAGTTATCCGTTATTTTGAAACAGATTATGATTGAACAAATGCAAAGGCGAAAGAACTTTGAATTACATCCATTAGAGGATATTCTATTGCAAAACTTGTTTTAATGTATGTTCTTCCGGTTATTATAGCAATTGCAATTGTTTTATCTATTTACTGAGGATTAAAATACAAATTCTCAACTGAGCAACATCAATCTAAAAAAGGACTTTTTGTTAAAATTGGTGGTGCGGTATTAGTAGTTGTAGCATCTGGAATTTTACTTGGAGTATTAACACAAACACTTTTCCCAGGCGAAGTTAATAAATTACTTGCCGAGGGGGTTAAACAAGACTTTATTACTCTTAGTGGAAATGCCGTGTCAAATAAAAACTCAGCGCTGTCAGCGGAGCAAGTTTCTACTCTTGCAAGCGCACTTGGTCGTTTTGGATATTACGTATCATAGGCCACGAAATATGGACACATCCATATTTCGTACTTGAGTTTAATCTCCAACGCAACAAAAATACCGTTCCTAATGCAATAGGGAATGGTATTTTTGTTGCTTTTTTTCTCTTTTGTTTGTTCTTTTCCACTTTCTGCCTTTTGAAAAATCTTTAATTTTATAATTTTTAATAAAAGCGCAATATCTCTTAAATAAACACTGCTTTGCCGTTGTTTTTGAAATAAATTGCTTTTTTCATTAATTATTTTTTCCTTTATAAAAAATCACAAAAACCAAGGAAACAAAAACACAAGAAAAAAAGTGTGACATTTAGCCGTGCTTTTTTTCTTGTGTTTTTGAACCTGCCCGTGTTGCAACGAAAATTACAATCGAGCTTCAAAGACGGTACTTTGAAAAGCAACTATTACTTTAACCAAGGTTTTGAAAGAACTCTTTATGGTGATAAAGATTATTCTATTGCAACCATCAAAATGAAAGGTGAAAGAGATAATAAATTAGAAAATCAAGATCTTTGATACGAAAGCGAGCAAGAGTGAGAAGTTACATTTAACCGAATCGCACCATTCTTACAAATCGAGGGGTATGATTTTGATATGTGAAGCAGTTCACCACGCTTTGGTATTGTATTATCTAAAGCGCTAGAATTTGTGGAAGACAGTGTAGAAATTACAGTTTATAAAAGCACTCAATCTGAAGAAGTTTATGAAAAACTAAAAGCTCCAAGAATCACAAATGATCTTGAGAATCTTGAGTTTAAGATGAATAATATTGTTAAAGATATTCCTATTCCAAACAAATATAATTCAGAATGATTAGGTTATTTAACTAGCTACAACAGATGAACATCTTCACTTGTTACTTGAGAAGGTGATGATCGAAAAAGATTAGAACCTACTTGAAAACCTAATCCTATATATGAAGATCTTTTAACTGATTGACGTCACGGTGCTAGTGCAGATTCGCAACCAATTAGAGCTTACTTTATAGACAACTGAAGAAGTGAACTTGAAGATCTTATAAATAAAAAAGGTGGTAATAGATTTTGATATCCACCTAAATCAATTGTTGATGGAACTGTTAAGTCAGGTAAGAACTGACCCAATAATTGACAAATGAGTAAAAAATTCCGAGATAACGTAGGTACAATTCTTGGTTTTGGTTACAACACCGGCCCAAAACCTACATTAGATTTCAACGATCAAAACTGATTTAAAATTACATTCAAAACTCGTAAAAATCAATTGATGTTTGATAAGAAAAATACTGGTGGATTAGCTTATGTAATGGCTGGTTGAACAACATATGATAAAAATGTTGATGTTTATAGTTTTAACTGAAAAGCCGCAGATGTAAATCCTAATCGTCAAAATTATTCAATTGATATCAAAGAATTCAAGGAAAAAGATTCAAAATACAAATTACCTAATTCAGTTTCATATCAATTGGTAAGACCTGCAGGAAACGGATTAGAAGAAGCTATTGTCCCTGAACAGTCAATTACTTTAAGTGATAACGGACAAAGAAATAATGTCGATACTTGATATTCACGTATTTACAATTCTTTTGATAAAGCTGCAAATCCTACTTTCTGAACAACTCAATACAATGGACAAAATAAAAATATTTTTGAAACTTGACAATTAAAACCAACAATTTCAATTTCTGAAGAAGATATTTGAGATATCATCACAACATCTAAAGTTGATCCAAATGATTCAAACCGTTTAATTTTTGAAGTGAAATATGTAATTAACGATCTTAAATTGCAAAAAGAAAACCTGAGACAAAAACTGAAAGAATTCAAGTACTTAAATACCGTTCAAAAAGAGTTCTACATCAATAAACTTAAAACTATAAATGATGCTAATGATCTTAAAAAACTTTTAGATACAGAAAATAATACAGGTGAAATTAAAGATCTTGATGACAAAATGGGTGAATTAAAAGATCTTTATGAAAAAGCAAGAAACCTTAGAAATGGTGAAAATTTTGCTAATTATGATCAAAAATACAAAGCTGTGTTTGATGAAGTTTTAAATAATATTTCAACAAAGATTAGTCAAAACTTAAATAAAAGAGAGGTTCAAGGGCTAATTGATGAAGTAAAAACTCTTTGAGAATACTACAATTCATTAGAAAAAATTGCAACTTTTACCAATTTAACCAAAGACCAAAAAACTAAATTAAACAAAGAAATTCAAGATAAAATGGCTGAGGCTAATGCTAAAGACGCTGATAAAGTAAGTAGCTTTAAAACTACTTCTTCAAAAGGTGATTCAATAAATCAGTTAATGAAGCAATTAACCTCATTAAAAGCTGCTGCGGAAAAAGCTAAAAAAACAAATAACTATAAATTATCTACAGGTGATAAAAAACCTAATTTTGATAACGCTTTAGCAGCTCTAAGTCGAGCTAATACATCAGTAGATAAAAAGCAAATTACAACTTTAATTACTAATTTAAGAAATGCTTTAGATGCTCTTAATGGTGATAAAACTCTTAATGATGCTAAAGCAAAAGGTAAAGAAGAATTAGCAAAATTAACACACTTAAATGAGAGTCAAAAAACTTTAATTTCAAACAAAATCAGTGAAGCTCATACAGTAGAACAAGTCAAAGCTTTAATTAAAATTGAAGAAAACGGTTCTAAAGGAAGTGCAAATCTTCTTAATGAGAAAATGCAAAAACTTAGAGAATTAATTACTTCAGGTCAAAAAGCAACAAATTCTGAAGATCAAAACTACACTAATTATGATCAAGCTACAAGTGATAAAAAAGCAACTTTAGATAATGCGCTAAAAAATGCTAAAGATAATTTAAACACAGTTGGAGATAGTTTAGAAAAAGTTACAGATTTTGTAACTAAACTAGAAACCGCTTTAAATAAACTTGATGGAAATACAAATCTTCAAACAGCTAAAGATAACGCGATTAATGCAATTAATAATCCGCAATTTTTCCCTAATTTAAATCAGGCTCAAAAAGATGCTTTAATTGCTTTGATTAATTCTAAAAATACACTAAGTGACATTGAAACTATTGTAGGATCAAGCGAAAATAATTACATTGGTACAGCTAAAGATCTTGACAATGCAATGAAATATTTAAAAGAAGAAATTGCAGCTTCTGAAGCAATTAAAAATAATGATAAATATTACAATGCTTCAGTTAAAGTTAAAAATGATTTTGATACTAAATTTAATGAAGTTAGTGGCAAAGTAAATGATAATTTAACTTTAGAACAATCTACAAAACTTAAAGAAGATCTTAAAAATGAAAGAGAAGCTCTTGATGGTGTATCTAGTGACATTTTAAGAAATGAATTAATTTCTAAAGTTAGCGCTGATTCTGCTCTTTCTCCAGTTGAAAAACAAATTCTTTTAGATAAAATCAACAAAGCTAAAAGTAATGATGAATTAAACAAAATCAACACTATAATTGATGCACTTTCAGCTAAAATGGGTGAACTTGTTCAAAAACAAGTTAAAGCCAATGCAGCTAAAAATGGACTTGATTATGAAAATGCTACAAATGCATTTAAGAAAGCATTTGATGATCAAATTGAGAAAAATACTAAATTTCTAAATGATGCAACTAATGATGAACCGTTTTATAACCTTGATAATCTTGAATTAATTAATGCTGAAATTGACAAGCTTAAAAAACAAACTCAAGATGCAATTGAGAATTTAAAAAATAGTGCTAAAACCCATCTTGCTGAATCTAAAACAAATGCAGCAAGTGCAATTGAAGCTCTTGAATACTTAAATAATGCTCAAAAAAAAGCATTAAAAGAGCAATTAAATAATGTAACAACAATTGCTCCTCATGAAGAAACTTTAGATAAATCAGTTGATGAAGTTCTTAAAGAAGCAAATGATGTTAATGGTTCTATGAAAGCTCTTAGCGATTTCATTAAAAAGCAAATTCAGAAAGGTAATGGAAGTGATCCATTAGTTGATTTAAATTACGTCGATGCTGATTCAAGACTTAAAACTAATTTCGTAACTTCATATAACAAAGCAAAACAAGCTTTAAATAAACAAAACGGTAAAAACTTATCTAATGATGAAGTAAATGCTCTTTTAGCTACACTAAAAAATGATTTTGCTGCTTTAAACGGAAAAACTAACCGTCAAAATAAAGTAAATGAACTTCAAAACTTAGTAAATGGTGCTGCGGATGTTAAAAATGATGAAAAATTCCAAAACTCATCAGCACAAAAACAAGAACAATACAATAATGCAATTGCAAATGGTGAAAAAGTCTTAAAAAATAAAGATAATCAAACTCTTAATCAAATCAAGGAAGCAATAAACACAATTAAAGATGCTCTTTTAAAAATCCAAAACAACAAAGAAGATCTTAAAAACAAAATTAATAATCTTCCAAATCTTAACAATAAAGAAAAAGAAAAATTTATTAGTGAAATCAACAAACACCAAGAAGATGATGATCAAATTTACAACATTTACAAAGATGCTCTTGATAAAAATGATAAAAAACAAAAACTTATCGATTTAATTGATGAAAAAGAAAATCTTTCAGAAGAAGATAAAGCTCAGTTAAAAGAACACATTAAAAATAGCACTTACAATAGCGAAGAAGAATTAAATGAAGCAAAAGAAAATATTAATAATTTAGACGCTTCAATTAGCGATTTATTAAGTGATGAAAATGAAAACTTAACTAATGAAAAACTTGATTCAATCATTGATCAAATTAGTAATATTCATTTAAATAATAATGATTACCTTAATTTAGTTAAGTTATTAAAATCATTAAATGGTATTAATGATGCTTTAACTAAATATCAAGCTTCATCAGTATCTAATAAAGATTACAATGATAAAAAGAAAAATCTTGAAAATTCTATTAAAGAAAATCTAGCTTTTGTAGCTACTGACCCTAGAGTAGTTCTTCAAAGGGACAGATTAATCAGACATCAAGAAGTATTTGTAAAATTATCTGAAGCAGAAATTGGATTAGTTGATGCTATTTTAAGTGCAAATAAAGAAGCATTTGAACAAAATATGGAAAACTTAAAACAAGTTGCTCCTGAACAATATGTAAACTTCGCTAAACAAATAGAACAAGACAAATTCTTTGAAATTGTTTCTAAAAAATCAAAAGTTTCAGCAAATGAAAAACAACAATTATCTAAATTAAGCTCAGAAGGAATTTCAAAAGTTCTTTATAGCGCTTACAAAACCAAAGTTGATTCATTAAAAGTTGGTTCAGCGGCAGCATTAAAATGATTAGTTATTATGGGTGGTGTGCTTCTTACAGCAGCGGTTATAATTTTTGGTATTGGTTTTGCTAAAAAACGTAAAAAAGATAACTAATTAAGAAACTAAATTAATTATATAAACACAATTTAGCTTATGCTATTTTGTGTTTTTGTTTGCGATTTTACTGATATTAAAGCAAATAAATCCTGAGTTTCCAAGTTGATACACTATAAAAAACGAATACATCTATAAATAAGGTGTATTCGTTTTTTATATTTAAAATTACACACATAGAATTAACTCATACATGCGATAAAATCTTTATAAATTTTTATATTTTCTTTATGGTTTTCATCCAAATCATTAATTATTTCTTGTACCACTTTTCCATTTACTTCTTTTTTTGTTATAGTCATCATTCTTAATGAATCCACAAATAAATCTAACGTCACTTTTTGTACTTCTCCATTGATTTCATAATATTTCTTTAATTTGTAAAGACAGTATTTTAAAACAACAAGAGCAATGAAACATAACAAAAGATGCGCAAGTATATGCTGTTCATTATGAACAAAAACAGGTCTAACTTGTAAAGAAGATTTTAATGTTCTGAAATTTTCTTCTACTTTTCATTGTTTTCTGTAAATTTCATTAGCTTTTTCTGGTGTTAAATCTAGAATATTGGTTTCAATAATGTAAAAACCATCTTCAGATTCTTTTTTCTTAATTTTCTCTCAATTTAATTTACCCACTGTTTTGCCATCAATGTCCATGTATTTCTTTTTATATTCTGGAACTAAAGAACTAAGTGGTAGTTCTCCATTTACAGTTTTCTTATTCAATTTATCAATAAAATTATTTCTTCTTAATTTATCTAAAGTCTTTTTCCAGGACTGAAAAACACACATCATTTTCTGTATTTACCGTTAAATCTATTTTTATTTCAAATAGATTCAACAATTTGTTCTTTTCAAAACATTTCATCTCTAAAAACATAATGTTTGTCTTCAAGAATGAATTTTTTCATCCCAATACTTAATGTATCTAATCTTTTTTGAAATATATATTTAATTCCTTTTTGTTCTAGGAAACGTAAGTTTGTGTTGTTATTTATTCCACGATCTGCAACTATTGTAATATCCTTTATTTTATAGATTGATTGAAGTTCTAAAACGAAGGATAACATTGTTTTACCATCAGCTGTGTTACCTGGAAAAACTTTATAGTGTATTGGTATTCCGTTTTCATCTACAGCCATTGCTATGACTACTTGATCTTCATTGTGTTTTCCGTCTTTTGAAAAACCGTTTTTTCTTATTCCTTCTCTTGTAAAGCTTTCAAAATAAACTGTTGTGTTATCGAAGTGAAAAACTTTATTGTTACGATTTGTAAATTCATTTATTTTTTGAAATAAATTGACTAAAACAGAATTCTTATTTTCGAAAATAACATCAAGATAGTTATATATTGATGATTTTTTAACATTAATATCATTTATAAAATCACTTTTATTTTTATATTGTGACATATAGCTTCTTGGAAGGATAATTCTAGTTGCTATGAAAAATTCCAAAACCTCTTCTAACGATTTATGTTTACTTTTTGGTAATGCTGAAAATAAATTTAATTCTTTAATAACTTTATAAATTAAATCAACTCCAATATTTTGGATACTTGTTTTTACAGAAGTGGGTTTTAATAATTTAAAAAATTCTTCTTTTGCAACAGCTTTATCTAAAGATGTATCTACTTTTTTTGCTATTTCTTTCATATCTTCAATTGAAGATAATCCATACTTTTCTTTGATATCTTCTCAGTATCCTAGACCAATCTGATTTCCATAACCTTTTTTAAAACCTTTAGAAATAGCTAAAACTAAATAATATTTTCCATTTTGTTTTTTCTTGCATAAACTGTAACTCATGCTCTTATTATATCATTTTATGTATGTAATGTAAGTAAAAAAATATTTTTTTCTTTAGCTCATATATCTTTGATATATGTATAAAAAAATGAGCCTAAAAAATAGGCTCAACTTGGAAACTCAGGATTACCTAAAGCAGCTCTTATAGCTGATTTAGGTTCAGGACCTGGCAGATTTGCATTTGGGGCAAATAAAATCTATCCTAGCTACCAAATTGATTGTTATGATCTTTCGGATAAATCGATTCAAATTGGTAATGATTTAGCAACTAAAATGGGTATCAACAACATCACTTTTACTAAAGCTGACCTAACTGAAAAAGATATCTTAAAACATTCACATTACAATTTATGCTTTTTTACATTCAATTCACTTATGACTATTCCAGGTCATGATAATAAGAAAAAAGCACTTTTAAATGCATATAACGCACTTAAAAGTGATGGTTATTTAGTTTTTACAGCTCCTACAATTTCTGGAGATATTAATCGTGAAAACTTTATTAAAAACAATTTAAGTAATGAACATGAAAGAAAATCCGATATTTCTTATCAAATTGATAATAAATTAGGTGTGCTTTGTCATTATGAAAAAGAAGAAATTTTTCAAATGTTAGAGCAAATCAATCTTCCAAAACCTATTTTTGCTTCTAAAAGAGACGAATTTGCCCTTGAAACTAAAGAAGCAAAAATCTTCTCGGATAATGCTGTTTATTACATAATTAAAAAACCTTAAAGGGTTATGCGTTTAAAATTTATTTGCTATAATATATTAGCAAAAGCCGTCATAGCTCAGCAGGCAGAGCACTTCCATGGTAAGGAAGGGGTCGCTGGTTCAAGTCCAGTTGTCGGCACCATTTCATTTTTATGTCCTTAAAAATAGCAAATTTCATGTTGCTATTTTTATTTTTTGCTTAATGATTGTATCTATTACAGATACAATTAAAGGAACTCAAATAAAAATATGAAAAACTAGGGCATAAATATCGTTATATACATATATTTAATGTCCTAGTTTAAGATCTTTCTGGTTTTTGTTTATAAAAAGCTGCAAGGTGCAGCTATAACTAATTATTTGTGTTTTGCAATTTCTTCTTTGAGTTGCTCGTATGGTCTATATCCTAATAATTTATCTACAATAACACCATCTTTATAAATTAAAATGTAAGGAATAGAAGATACATTATTTGCAGCCGCAAAAGTTCTATCTTCATCGACATCAATTTTAATGATTGTTTCCCCTTCTTCTGCTACTTGCTCAAGAACTGGAGCAAGCATTCTACATGCACCACATCATTTAGCGTGAAACACTACAATTTTTAACCCTTTATCAAGTTTATCTTTAATATTTTCGTATGTTGAATGAATTAACATAGGTATCTCCTTTGTAATTTATATAATAATTATATATTAAAATATCAAAAAGTTAATTTTTTATGAAAAAATAAGTAAAAAATTAACTTTTTGATATTTCGTAATAAAAAAAGTAGCATTGCTACTCTTATAAACTTGGCGGGGGTTAAAGGAATCGAACCCTTATCAAAAGTTTTGGAGACTACTGTAATGCCATTATACCAAACCCCCGTAAAAAAAGATTATTTAAGCTGAATTTTAACCATTCGGTACATGCCAAATAAGTCTTTTTTAATTTCTAGGTCATATTTAGCTGAATCTAGTGATTCTCAAAAAGCTAAATGAAGTGGGTTTATTTCAAATAAAAGTGTTCCATTTGGATTTAAATAATTTGGAGCTTGCTCTAAGATTTGTTTGTAAAAATATAAACCTTGTTCATCAGCAAAAAGAGCGTGAAGCGGTTCATGTTGGAGAACTGATTTCTCTAAATGCTCATAAAAGGCCAAATAAGGCGGGTTAGACACAATTAAATCAAATTTATTACCTTGTAAGCTGTCGAATAAATCTGATGCAATTACGCTAATTTTAAGGTCATTTTTATCTGCGTTGATTTTAGTTTGTTCAATTGCTTCTAAATCAATATCAGAAGCAGATACATTTACGCTTGGGTTAGCTTTTTTAATTGCTAAAGCAATAAATCCACTTCCGGTGCATAAATCTAAAACACTTTGGTAATTATTTTGTTGAATAATTTCATTAGCTCATAAAACTAATTCAATGGTTTCATATCTAGGAATTAACACTTTTTTTGATAAATCAATTTTTACATCTAAATAATCAACATATCCAATGATTTTTTGAACCGGAGTATTTTCGCTAAGCATCTTTAATTCTTCTTTAGATACTTCTTGCGAAAGTCCATATCTTTTTTTCTCAAGTAAAAGATCTTCTTTAGTAGGCAAATTAAATACCCGCTTCTTTGATTTTTTCGTTTTGTTCTTCAGTTAAAAGAGCTTCAATAATTGAGTTTAATTTTCCTTCCATAACTGGTGAAAGGCTAGTTGAATAACCAATTCTGTGGTCAGTAACTCTATCTTGTGGGTAGTTATAAGTTCTAATTTTTTCACTTCTAGCTCCTGAACCAGCAAGCTTACGGTATCCAGATTCTTCTTCAAGTTTCTTTTGAAGTTCAATATCATAAAGTTTAGATTTAAGCATACGCATTGCTGTTTCTTTATTTTGAATTTGGTTTTTACCATCTTGACAAGAAACTACGATTCCACTTGGGAAGTGGGTGATACGCACAGCTGAATCGGTGGTATTAACTGATTGACCACCATTACCACTTGAACGGAAAACATCAATTCTAATATCTTCAGATTTAATTTCAACTTCAATATCATCATCAATTTCAGGCATAACTGTAACAGTTGCTGTGGAAGTGTGCACTCTTCCTTTGGTTTCTGTTACTGGAATTCTTTGCACCCTATGCACACCGCTTTCAAATTTTAATTTAGAATAAGGTTTATCTCCTTGCACTGAAAAACTAATTAATGAAAAACCACCACCATCAGCATCTTGAGAAGAAAGAAGGGTAGCTTTAAGTCCATTTTGAGCACATCATTTAGTGTACATACGGTAAAGATCACCAGCAAAAATATTTGCTTCATCTCCGCCAGCTGCTCCTCTAATTTCAATAATAACGTCCCGAGCATCATTTTCATCTTTAGGGAGAATTAAAATTTTGAGCTCTTCGTGAAGTTTTTTCATTGATGCTTCAGCTTCTGTAATTTCCATTTTAGCTAGAGTCACCATTTCTTCATCATCCATTCCAAGCATTTCTTTAGCATTTTGCAAGTTTGCTTCAGCTTGTAAATATTGATTAAAAGCATCAACAATATCAGCAATTGAATTGATTTCTTTTGAAAGTTTGGTGTATTTTTTAATATCTGAAATAATCTCTGGGTTAGCTAGAGATTGTTCTAATTCTTGATGTTTTTCTTTAATTTGCATTAATGATTTATACATTGTATTTTCCATAGTTAATATATTTTAACATATTCAATAATTAGCGGGTAAATTTAATGTCTAAAGCACTTTAAAAGTAAGAAAAACCCTAAATGCAAGGCACTTAGAGTTTATAAGTTTCAATTATTAAAGCGATGTGAAAATGATTAAACTAATTCGATAATAGCCATACGTGTGTTGTCACCTAAACGTTTAGGTAATTTGATAATTCTTGTGTATCCACCATTACGATCTTTGTATTTAGGTGCGATTTCTTTAACTAAATATGATAAAACTGGTTGGTTATCTTTTTTGATTGGACGAACAAAACTTGCAATCATACGTACATTTTGTAATGTAGGATTTTTAGCTTTTTGGATCATTCTTTCTGCGTGTCTTCTAACTTCTTTAGCTCTTGTTAATGTTGTTGTAATTCTTCCATTAACGTAAAGTTCACTTACAAGTGAACGCATTACACCTTTTCTTCATTTTGTATCACGTGAATATATTTGTTTTGGATTAGCCATATTACTATTCTCCTTCTTCTCTTAATTTGTAACCGTATTCATTAAGTTTTTCAACAATTTCATCTAATGATTTTTTACCAAGGTTTTTGGTTGCCTCAAGTTGTTCATATGTAAGTTCAGCAACTTCACTAAGTTTTGTTTTACCAATACGTTTTAAAGCATTAAGTGAACGTACTGAAAGATTTAATTGATTGATGTTAATATCATCATCTTTATCATCTTCTTTTGGTTTTTCTTCTTCTTTGAATAATTCGATGTTCATGTTTTCCACAGCACCAATAACTTTAAAGTGAGCAATTAAAATTTCACATGCTTCTTTAAGAGCATCTTTAGCTTTGATTGTTCCATCTGTTGTGATTGTAAAATCAAGCGCTTCTTCAATTTTAGGTGAAGATGAGTTAAGTTCACTTACTTCATATTTCACTTTTTTAATTGGTGAGAAATTAGAATCAACAGCAATAAATTGACCTTTTTTGATGTGTGAATTTAATTCTGTCATGTGTTTGTCAATGAATTTTTTGTTTTCTTCAAATGAAACGTATCCACGCCCACTACGAAGGAAAATTTCAAGTTTTAATGCTTCAGGTGAAGATACTTCAGCAATGTGGATAGAATGATCAGTTACTTCCACAGTTGGATTATCAACAGCTTCTAATTGTCTAGAAGTAATTGTTGTTCCTGCAAAATCTTCTGTATTAAGCACAACTTTAACAAATTCATCTTCTTGAATAATTTCTGGGTTGTAATTGAAACGAACATTTCTTAAGTTCATTAAAATTTGTGGAATATCTTCTTTAACATCTTTAATAACACCGAATTCGTGTTCAACACCTTCAATTCTAACAGCAAAAGGCGCAAGTGAAGTAACACTTGAAAGAAGAACTCTTCTTAATGCTACACCAAGTGTATTACCAAAACCTCTTTCTAAATTTTTGAGTGAAAATGTTGTTTCATAATCATTAGTTTCTCTGATACTTGGAATCTCAAGATAATCAAGTTTTCTCATTTTTTCCATTGTTTACCTTCTTTCGTTACAAATTATTTTTTCATACGTTCACGTTTAAGAACACGTTTTGGAGGTCTTGTTCCATTGTGTGGTGTAGGTGTAACGTCTTTAATTTCAGTAACTGTGATTCCTGAAACTTCGATTTGTTTTCTAGCAGCGTCTTTTCCTGATCCAAGTCCTTTAAGTTCAACTCTTACAGATTTCATCCCGTGTTCTTTAGCAGCTTCTGTTGCAGCTTGTGCAGCAAGTCCTGCAGCATATGGAGTTTTCTTTTTAGTCCCTTTGTAACCGATTGCTCCAGCTGAACTTCAAGCAATTACATTACCTTGTTCATCTGTGAAAGTAACAATTGTATTTTGGTTTGTTGAGTGAATGTGTGCAACACCAGTTGTCACATTTTTTTTCTTACTTTTACGTGCCATAATTATTTACCTTTCTTTCCAGCAACTGTTTTTCTAGGACCTTTACGTGTACGAGCATTCTTTTGAGTAGATTGTCCACGTACAGGTAATCCTTTACGGTGTCTAATCCCACGGTAGCATTTAATTTCCATTAAACGTTTGATGTTTAAACTTGTTTCTCTACGTAAGTCACCTTCTGTTGTATATGCTTTAGCTGCTTCACGGATTCTTGATAATTCTTCTTTTGAAAGAGTTTTAACACGAGCATTTACATCGACATTTGCTTTTGCACAAATTTCAGCTGCTCTTGTTTTTCCAATACCATAAATGTATGTTAATGAAATAACAACACGTTTATCATTAGGAATTTCAACGTTTAAAATTCTAGCCATTATTTCCTCTTTCTATCCTTGTCTTTGTTTGTGTTTTGGTTGAACACAAATTACACGGATAATTCCTTTACGTTTAATGATTTTACAATCTTTACACATAGCTTTAACACTAGCTCTAACTTTCATCATTCTCCTTTTTATTTGTGACGATATGTAATACGTCCTTGTGTTAAATCATAAGGACTTATTTCTACATCAACTTCATCACCAGGTAATATTCTTATGTGATTTACTCTCATTTTACCTGAAATGTGAG
Source organism: Mycoplasmopsis gallinacea (assembly GCF_900660495.1). Lineage (NCBI taxonomy): Bacteria > Bacillati > Mycoplasmatota > Mycoplasmoidales > Metamycoplasmataceae > Mycoplasmopsis > Mycoplasmopsis gallinacea. The sequence continues at coordinate 436,812 of NZ_LR214950.1, forward strand.
CTTTAATAATTGCGCCGTTTTCAAGTTCAACTGAATAAAGATCAGTCGAATAAGCTTCTTTTACAACGGCTCTTAATTTGATAGCATCTTTTGCCAAAATTAAATTCCTTTCGTAAGAACTACTCCCTTACCGTCTTTAATTAGCACAGTATGTTCGTAATGTGATGTATTTGAACCATCATCACTAACAACAGTTCAACCATCATCTAAAATTCTTATTTTTTGAGTTTGAGTAATCATTGGTTCTATGCATATAACCATTCCATCTTTTAAAAGCGGACCAGTTCCTTTTTTACCATCATTATGAACATTTGGATCTTCATGAAGGTTTTTACCAATTCCATGTCCACAAAACTCATCAGGAGTATATAAATTGTGTTTTTTAATATATTGTCCAATAGCATGCGAAATATCACCAATATGTGCGCCTTTTTTAATTGCAGCTAGTCCGGCTTGAAAAGCTCCTTTAGCTACATCGATTAATTTTTGGTCACTTGGAGCAATTTTGCCTACCCCTTTAGTGAAAGCGCTATCGCTATTGTATCCTTCTCAAATGCAGCCAAGATCTACACTAATAAGATCACCTTCTTTGACTACATAATCAGAAGGAATTCCATGGATCAATTCATCATTAACAGATATGCAAGCTGTTGCGGGAAAGCCGTATAAACCAAGGAAGGCAGGTTTAGCTCCTCGCTTAACTATTTCTTTAAAAGCTAATTGATCAATCTCTTTTAAAGAAACCCCTGGACTTACAAAGTCATAAACAATTTGTTTTACTTCCGCCAAGATTTGACATGCTTTAGTGATTTTTTGAATTTCATGAGGTTTTTTAACTAAATTCTTCATATCATTCCTTACTTAACCACTTTAGAATGTCGCTTTATATCATAAAGTAGTTTAAATTTTACCATTTTTTTCAAGTAAATTAAGAACTTTTTCAGCAACTTTTTCTGGAGATTCTGAAGCGTCAAAAGTATGCATTGTACCTTTAGCTTTGTAATAATCAATAAGTGGCTGAGTTTGACTATTGTAAATATCTAATCTTTTGATAATAGCTTCTGGAGCATCATCTTTTCTTGTAATAAGTTCAGTTCCACAATTATCACAAGTCACATTATCACGACTTGGTTTAAATTTCACATGGTATCCAGCTTGACAACTTGGACAGCTTCTTCTTCCACCAAGACGCTCTAAAATAACTTCTTTATCAACAGTTAATTCAACTACCACAAAGTCTAATCCGTTAATTGATGAAAGAAATTCAGCTTGAGCAATAGTTCTTGGATATCCATCTAAAATAAAGTATTTACCTTCACTATTAAGTTTTAAAGCAGCTTCTTTAACAATAGCGTTAGTAATATCATCAGGCACATAACCACCTGAAGTAACAATTGATTCAACTTTTTTACCAAGTTCAGTTTTATTAGCGATTTGCTCTCTAAAAATACTTCCTGTTGATACGTGTTTTAAATTGCTTTTTTCGGCAATAATAGCAGCAACTGTCCCTTTACCAACACCAGGTTGCCCCATAAAAATAACATTTGTTTTTATCATAAAAGACCTTCATTTTTCTTATATTTTTTAGAATTTGAGTAAATAGATGAGATAGTATTACGTTTTGCTTTGGCAAGTTTAGTAGTTTTCTTTCTAGCTTGTAATTGTGAAATTGTTTCAAGTGCAACTGACACAAGAATCATAAGTCCAGTTCCACCAAAGGCAATACTTGGCTGAAGCACTCCGGTCATAATTTGCACAAACTGCATGCTAGCTAAAATTACAAGATAAATTCCTGAGAAAATACTTAATCTAAATACAATTGCAATTAAATAATCTTGAGTTTCTTCTCCAGGACGCACTCCAGGAATAAAGGTTGAATTTTTTGCAAAATCTTCAGCCACTTTATCTACCCGAGATTGTTGAATCCCCATAATGAGTGAGAAAACAAAAGTAATAATTAATAAAAGTGAAAAACCAATTGGTTGGGTGAATTGTAAATTCAAGTTAATTCATTGTTTTGATGCATTATCATCAGGCAAGATATTCGCAATCATAGTTGGAAATGAAAGCACCATCATCGCAAAAATTACTGGCATAATTCCAGCCGGATTAAGCTTAATTGGCATTTTACCCATCTCTTTAATGCTTTTACTTCTACCTGCTCCAATTTGTTGAATTGGAATATGACGCTCAGAGCTATAAACTATAGCAATAATCATAATTGTCGCAAGATAAACAAATAAATAGAAAATAAAATAAACAATTCCAATAACATCTCCACCTTTAGATAAATCACCAATAAAGATGTTGAATGCACTTTTGAATTGGTTTGGAAGTCTCATTACAATCCCTGTGAAGATAATTAAACTGGTTCCATTACCAATTCCTTTGTTAGTAATTTGCTCAGAGATAAAAAGAGCAAATAAAGATGCTGATACCAAAATCATTGGAACTAAGAAATAAACTAAAACCCCTTCACTAAAATTACTATCAGCATAAAAAGTAATAAAAGGATTTTTACCAGCTGAAAGTGATTTAGTTAAGAAGATAGCTTGTGGATAAGCAATTAACACTGTTATAAAACGAGTAATGATGTTAATTTTTCTTCTTCCTTGTGGACCACTTTGACTTAGCTTGTAAATTGGTGGACAAATTCTTGATTGAAGAACCATCATAATAAGTGATGCATTAATGAATGGACTAATTCCTAATGCAAAAATTGAAAACTGACTAAGTCCCCCACCACCTACTAAGTTTAAAGTGTTTAAAAATGAGTTAGACTCAAGACTTTCGCCAGTGTTGAGTTTGATATACGGAGCAGTAATTGTTGTACCAATGATGTAGAAAATCAATAAAAAGAGTGTATAAAAAATCTTTTTAGCAATATCTTTAGTACTTCAAAAATCTACCCACTTATTTCTTGCTTTATAAATAAGCCGAGAAATTGCAAAGGATAAGTTTTGTAGCACAATCTCCCTTTCTTTAATTATTTAAATTAATATTTGTTAAAATGTATAAATTACTTTTATATTATATATAAAAAAGTTTATTTTTTAAGGGCTGCGAAAAGACATTTTTTTATCCCTCTAAAAACAACTTTTGAATGATGCTGGACAGTTATAACTCTTGATTTTACTTTCAAAAATAAAAAACCACATGGATTTCATGTGATCTTTTGATCAAGTTTAAGGTTAAAATGAGTTATATCCACCTTGTTGCATTCCTGTCACCATCATTAATTGTGAAGCTTTTGATCTAGCTATAAATAAGCCTACAATATATAAAGGTCAGAAAAGAAGTGAGAATAAAACAAGTATTTTTGCTGAACCTAAAATATCTAATTGAAAATTACCTGTCATTTGAGCAATGTTTCTAACTTGATTACAAGTAGAAGATATTTTAACCATAGCAGATATTCACATCACAAAATTTGTTATACCTGTAACTATTAATAATCCATAACCAATTAGAGCACATACAAGTTCTCTTGTAGTGTAATCTTTATTTTTTCCTATTTTTTCAAAAAAATCAGGTCCTGCTCCAATCAGTAAAATTGCAAAACTAGCTCCTACTAATATTGGTAAAATCACAAAGTGGAAAATTAAAGTTCCAGTCATTTTTCTTTTTAAATTTGATGCTAAGAAAAATATTGCTTGAGCTGGATTAGCAAAGTTATTCATAATCCCCTCCATATTTTTTTATAACTTTTTTTGATTGTAATTGAATGAATTCTTTGAATTCAATATTATTATATTGAATTAATTGAATATACACATAAAAAATCTTTTTTATTAGTTTGCTAGAAATTTTTAGTAAGCATTTTAAAACAATTGAATAAATTTATTTAGAGATGTAATTTAATTAAAAGATTTATAAAACCACAAGTGTTTCTCTTGCGGTTTTATAAATATCTGTTTTTAATTTTTTATACTACTAATAATATTCATCATCTTCATCTAAATCATCAAGATCTTCATCATAAAATTCATCGTCATCGTCGTCATCGAATTGAGAAGTATCTATTTGGGATGCTAAATCTGTTAATATCATTATAGTTTGGAATGCTAGAAAGCTTGCTTTTTTTCTAATGATTATTAAACCAATAAGGAGTAAAATTCATGAAATTGTTCCTATGGGTAAAAGAGATAATAAAATAAGTGCTTTTGCTGTTCCTAATTCATAAAAATGAAAATCATTATGCATATAAACTGTATTTTTAATTTGATTAATATGACTGCATAACATTACTAATACAATAATGTAAGTTATGAATCACATAAATAAAAGAAATCCTAAAATTGATAAAGTAATTATTTCAGGCAGTATATCATTTGAAAACTTATATTTGCTTTTTAAAAAAGTATTAAAAAATGCAACACCATTAAAAAGACCAAAAAACAACCCTAGACAAATTCCGATTAAAATAGGAAAAGCAACAAAAAGTAAAATTAATGAAATTGTGGCTTTCTTTTTTAATTTTGTTCCTAATATAGATAATTGTGATAAATAATTGACTTGTTCTATTTGTTTTTCATCCATTTCCCACTCCTTTTTATTTGCTTGCTTAATGCATAAATATTATATTTAATAAATGTGTTTTGAAGCTTAAAAACGACTCTTAGGATAATTTTTTTACTTTTTTGAAGCATTATTCAAAAAATTTAAAAGAAAACCACGTACCTTTTGGTAAGTGGTTTAAATCTTTATTTGCTATAAATAGGCTTGAAGGTATTAATTAGTATCCACCTTTTGATTCTTGTCCTTCCACAATAGCAACTGATCTACTTGTTCCAAATCTTGTTGCTCCTGCATTATACATAGCAATTAAATCGTCCATATTACTAATTCCACCAGCTGCTTTGATTAAAAGTGAATCTCCACAAACACTTTTCATAATTTGAACATCTTCAAGTGAAGCTCCACGGAAGCTAAATCCTGTTGAAGTTTTGATAAATTCTGCACCTGATTTCATAACAAGTTCAGTAGCTTTAATAATTTCTTCTTTTTTAAGAAGTGCAGTTTCAATGATAACTTTTAAAACGTGATTTCCGCAAGCTTCTTTAACTTTTTTAATGTCATTAAGCACATATTCATAGTCACCTTCTTTAAAACGACCAATGTTAATAACCATGTCAATTTCATCAGCACCATGATCAATAGCTAATTTAGCTTCTTGCGCTTTTGAAGCTGTAATTCCAGCTCCAAGAGGGAAACCAACTACTGAAGTGATTCCAACTGAGCTATCTTTTAATTTATCTGAAACATATTTTACTCATGAAGAGTTAACACAAACAGTTTTAAACTCGTATTTTTTTGCTTCGTCAATTAATTTGTCAATTTCTTTTTTTGTTGCCTCTGGCTTTAAATATGTATGATCAATCATTTGATTGTAATTCATGTATTTCTCCTTATGTTATTTTAAATGATCTAAAATAACTTTATTTTCAATTGGTTCTAAGTTATAACGATAACTACTTTCTAATTCTATAGCAAGTTCATTTGGAATTGGTTTTGACGAATATAAAGTGAAGAGCACATCGTCAATGCTTACTTTTTCATTAGTTTTTTTGTTAAGAGTAATTCCTGCTTCAAAATCTAAATTATCAGCTTTAGTTGCTCTTCCGGCTCCAAGTTTCATTGAAACAAGCCCAAATGTTAAAGCATCAAAAATTTCTAAATACCCTTCTTTAGTTGCTTTCACTTCTAATTTGTATTTAGGATTTCAGAAGCTAGGATCTTTAAGTGCTTGTACATCACCATTTTGAATTGCTACAAATTCATAGAATTTATCTAAAGCTTTTCCATTAGATACAGCTTCTTTAGCTTTAGCCATTCCTTCCTCATAACTGCTTACAATTTTAGCTTGCTCTAAAATTGTTGCACAGCTAGAAAAAACAAGGGTGTTAAAATCTTCAGGACCATTTCCTTTTAAAGTTTCAATAGCTTCAAGAACTTCGTTTTTATTACCAATTTCTCTACCAATTGGACGAGACATATTGGTAATTTCAGCTCTAACATCTACTCCAAGTTCTTTCCCAATATTTATCATTGTTTGTGCAAGCGCTTTAGCTGAATCATAATCTTTCATAAAAGCACCATTTCCACATTTAACATCAAGTAAAATAGCATCTGCACCTGTGGCTAATTTTTTAGACATAATGCTTGAAGCAATAAGCGGAATTGATTCAACTGTGCTAGTAACGTCCCTTAAAGCATATAATTTTTTATCAGCTGGCACAAGTTCATTACTTTGTCCAATAACTGCAATTAAATGCTCAGTAACTTGTTTTTTAAATTGTTCTTCAGTAAGTTCTACGCTAAAACCAGGAATTGATTCAAGTTTATCAATAGTTCCACCAGTTTGAGCAAGGCCTCTACCACTCATTTTAGCAACTGGAGCTCCGCAAGCTGCAACAATTGGAGCTACTGCAAGAGTAGTTTTATCTCCGATTCCACCTGTTGAGTGCTTGTCAACTTTGATTCCAGGAATTGCAGAAAGATCCATAATTTTTCCAGATTGCATCATATATTTAGTCATTGTTGCAATCTCTCTTGAATTCATAGAGTTAAACATAACTGCCATTAAAAAGGCACTCATTTGGTAATCTGGTGTATCACCAGATACATAAGAATTAATTAAGAACTTAATTTCTTCATTAGTGAGTTCTTTATTAAGTCTTTTTTTCTCAATAATATCTACTACACGCATATTAAGCTAAATTTAAAGCTATCTCCATCATTTTTGTAAACGCTTCTTGTCTTTCTTGAGCAGAAGTTTCTTCATGTGTAATTAAATTATCACTAATTGTTAATAAGCAGGCTGCATTTTTTCCTGTTGCTTCAGCATTATTAAATAATGCATATGATTCCATTTCAACACAAATTGCTTCTGTATCTGCAATTCTTTGTTCAAGTGGTACAGCTGAGTAAAATACATCTGATGAGTGCACTCTTCCTTTGTTTAATTTGATATTTAAATCATTAGCAACTTTTTCAATTCTTGCATTAAGTTTTTCGCTAGGTTTTGCAACTGTTCCTTCTTTATTTAGCACAAGTTTTCTAAATGCATCAGCGTCAGCTTTAGCTTCGGTTGCAAGCACAACTTCATAAAGCCCTAAATCAGCTTTATATGAACCAGCTGAACCAATTCTAATGATGTTATCTACATCATAGAATTTAAATAATTCATATGAATAAATTCCAATTGATGGACATCCCATTCCTGAACCAGCAACTGTAATTGGTTTTCCTTTGTATGTACCTGTAAACATAAACATATTTCTAACTGTGTTTACTTTTTTGTATCCAGGATCTAAAAAAGTTTTAGCAATAAATTCTGCTCTTAAAGGATCTCCGGGCATAATTACTGTTTTAGCGATTTCTTCTTTTTTAGCATTAATGTGTGGTGTCATATTATCTCCTTAAAATAAAAAATAAATTGAATAACTAAAATATTCAAATAATACCTATATTATTTTAGCACTTTTAGACACCAAGATTGCTAAATGGGCTTTTGCAACTGATATTTTTGCAATTATTGCTCAATTTTTGTCAAAAAATAAAAAATCACTCTAACTTTTGATAAGTTAAAGTGATTTTGTCTAGCGGCTGCAAAAATTAACTTTATTACACATAAGTTGAAAGCGGAATAAAAATTAATGCAACTGCTAATGAAATAAACAATGTGAAATAAAAGGTAAAATTGGTTTTTACTTTACTTGCTCTAGCTTGCTTTTTAAGCTCTTTTTCTTTTTGAATTCTTTCAAAAGCTCTTTTTTCAGCATCATTCATTTTTTTGTAATTAAGCTCATTTCGAGCTTTCTCAGTAGAAGCAAATGATTCTTTAAGTTTTTGAATTGTTCTTTCAAGAAACCCTCATTTAAAAATCAAAATTAATAAATCAATTAAAAAGACAATAAATGTAGCTACGGCAATAGCAGTTAAATAAGAATGTTTAGCTGCGAATTTAAATAATAAACCAAGAGTTAGTCCAAAAAGAGCAAAAATGAGCTGAATAATTCAAAAGCGTTTGGAAGTTAGTTCAAAGTAAAGTTTTGATTTAATTTTATTCATACTTATTATTTTAAAGCAGAAGCTTTAAAATGTTCATCTTTTGTTCATTTTTCAATTTGCTCTTCAGTTCCATACACAAAGTGTTCAGGTTCAATTTCTTTAACTAAAGGTATATTAGGGAATTGTTGCTCTTGAAGATATGAAAGTTCAAAAGTAACATCTTTGAATTTTTCATTTGCATTTGAAATTTTAGGAATAGCTTTAAATAAATTGTTGGTATATGGATGCACTGGCTTAGAGTAAATTTTGTTAGTATCTCCAGATTCAACAATTTTTCCAAGGTGCATAATTTGCACTCTATCAGCTACATATTCAATCATTGAAAGGTCATGAGCAATGAAAATCATACCGATGTTTTTCTCTTTACACAAGTCTTTAAGTAAGTTAACAACTTGGGCTTGAATTGAAATATCAAGAGAAGCAATTGGTTCATCGGCAACAATAACACTAGGCTCAGTGATTAAAGCACGAGCAATTACAATTCTTTGACGTTGTCCACCACTAAATTCATGTGGATAACGGTAAGCAAATTGTTTTAATAAACCAACATCTTCTAAAGCTTTATAGATAGCATTTTTTGTAAATAATTGTGCTAATTTATATTTACGGTACTTGCTTATTAATGTTCTAAATAAAGATTTAAATTTAGTGTTATAGAATTTTAAATCAAATAGAGAAATACCAAGAAGAAGCATTATATTGCTAATATCTTTATTAAGATAACGCAATTCAATTTCAAAAGATTTATTGTTTTCGATCTTTTCTGCAACTGTGGTGTTATATACTTTTAATTCAATTTCCCTTTGTTTTAATTCTTCTTTAAGTTTATTTTTAGCTTTAGTATAGTCAATTTTAGAATCAAACAATTTACGTTTGTTAAGAATTTCTTTGTATTTAACTTTAATTGGAGCTATCAAGTTTGTTTTATAAAAGACATTAAATTCATTGTGAATATTTAAGAATTTGTACATTTCTTCTTTTTCTGATTTTAAATATTCTTTTTGAATTCTCTTTTCTTCTTCAATGTCTTTTTTGTAATTTTCAATTCTTTTAATATATTCACTAATATATTTTTCTAACTCTGAATCAAAAATCTTTTGAGTTTGTTCTAATTTTTGACGTGCTTCTGTTAGAGCTTGTTTGTTTTGTTTAGGTAATTTAAAGAATTCTTTAAATACTTTTGAAAAGCTTTCTAACATTAAATTTTTGTTTTCGTTATAAGCATTTCTTTGAATTTCTCGAGTTTCTTGTGATTTTGAAATATAAGAATTTCAATCAAATTTAAAATTATTATTAATAATATTGTCAATTTCTTTGATGCTTGCTTTTTTGGTTTCATCAACTATTAATTCATCTTTATAAAAATGATTAATGTAATTTTGTAAATCAGCCACAAGTGATTTAAGTTCTTCTAAATTTAAGAATTGTAATTTGCTTAAATTTGATTTAATTGCTTTTTTAACAAATAAATTTAATTTATATAACTTGTATTGATGGAAGAAGTAAGGAATTGATGATGAACTATATGCTTCATTTTTGTGAATATTTGCTTCATTTCTAAATTCTTGTATGAAGTTTCTTAAAGCATTTTTTGTAACATTTTTAAAGTCTTTATTTTGTGTTCTAACATTATTGAAATCTTTAAATCTTTCAATAAAAAGATCTTTATTTTCGTAATACAATTCTGTTTTAAATCTTAATTTTTTTTGTTTTTGATATTCATTTCTTGCTTGCTCTAATTCAACTTCATCAAAATCAATATTATTGTTTCTAAAATCTTTTTGTTTATTATCATAAAGAGCAATTAATTGTTCGATATTTTTATAAAAACTATTAACAATTAAAGAGTTAATTTTTCCTCTTTCTTCAAGGAAACCAAAATATGCATTAAATTGATCATCTGTGTTTTCGGAAGCAGAAAAATCTGCTAATTTAACATTTTGTCACTTTGAAACAAAAGGTTTAAGAAGACGGTTAGCAACTCTTATATTTTCCAACTCTAACTTTAAGCTTTCTTCTAAGAAAGTATAGTGAAAGTTGTCTGCAATTTTTGTTCAATCACTACTGATATCTTTAATTTTATTTTTAATGATTCCATTTACAACAAGAGGTTCTTTTAAAATAGTGTAAATGTTGTTTTGACCATTTAAAGAAGCCATTGGATCTTGGAAGATCATTTGAATATTTTTATGCATGAATTTGCTTCTTTTTCTAGAAATTCTTTTTCCAGAAATAATTTGGTTATGCAATGTTACAAAACCACTAAAATCATCATAAAGTCTTAAAAGAGATCTACCTACAGTAGTTTTACCACTACCAGATTCACCAATTAACCCTACTATTTCACCTTTTTTAACATTGAAACTAACATTATCAACTGCTTTATTTACTATGCTACCATTAACAAAATATTTTTTTAGATTAGATATTTCTAAAATGTATTCATCTTTATTTTTGTTCATCACTAAATACCTTTCTAAAGTTTGCTAATCTATTTTGTAATTCTTCTGGAAGCTCAACTTTAGGAGCTTCAGGGTGTAAAAGTCATGTTGCAGCTGCATGTGTCTCACTTATTTCGAAAAGAGGCGGTTCTTTTATAAAGTCAATTTCAAGTGCATAATCATTTCTTGGTGCAAAAGCATCACCAAGTGGTAAATTAGACATATCTGGTGGAGTTCCTTTAATTGAATATAAACGATCTTCTTTGTTTTCAGGAATAGCAGAAATTAAAGCTCATGTATAAGGGTGTGCTGGGTGAGCGAAAATATCTTTTTTTGTTCCTTTTTCTACAATTTTTCCAGCATACATGACATAAATATAATCACATAATTTTGCAACAACGGAAATGTTGTGGCTAATAAAAATAATTGAAATATTCATGTCTTGACGAATTTGTTCAAAAAGCGCTAAAACTGATGCTTGAACAGTAGGATCAAGTGCAGTTGTAGGTTCATCAGCAATAATTAACTTTGGTTTTAAAGCTACAACCATTGTAATTACAACACGTTGTTTCATCCCACCACTTAATGTGTGTGGGTACATATCGAAAATTTTATCAGCGTTTCTAATTCCGAATTTTTCAAGTAAACCTACTAAGTATTGGCGTTTTTCAACTAGTTTTTTATCTTTTCAATCTTCGTTTTTATTTAAAGCATCTAATAATTGTTTTCCGATTTTTCTAGTTGGATTTAAAGAAGTTAAAGGATCTTGTGGAATGTAACCAATTTTTTGGCCTCTAATTGTTTGTCAAAACTTTTCTTTGTTTGATTGGGTTAAATCAATACCATCGACAGTCATTAAATCTGCTGAAACTAATGCATTATCATTAATGTTTAAAAGAGATTTAGATGTAACAGTCTTACCACTTCCAGATTCACCAACAAGACCAACAATTTGACCTTTTTTGATGTGTAAATCTACTCCACGAACTATTGTCACAAACTTTTTCTTACCAGTTTTAAAGTTGACTTTTAAGTTCTTAACTTTTAATAATGTTTCTGACATAATTCTCCTTTTATTTAACTTTAATAACTCTTGGGTCAAGAGCATCATGAAGTCCGATTGCCATAAAGTGAAGTGATACTGATATTGATAATAAAATAACTGAAGGTAAAAGTAAAATTCAGAAGTTTGTTCCAGCTTGTGAAGCAGCACTAACAAGCAATGCTCCTAAGTTTGTATTATCCCCTTTAAAGAACCCTAAGAATGCAAGTGATGAAATAGACATAATGATTCCTGGAATTCGTGAAACATAACTATTTGCAATTTTACCAATAATTGCTGGTAAAGCATGTTTGTAAATTAATCTTGTTTTTGAAGCTCCAACTGATTTACTTGCTGTAATAAATTCAGAATCTTTAACTGTGATTATGAACAATCTTGTTCCACCCACAGCTCCTGTTCATCCGGTAAATACTAAAGCAAAAATAAGTGTTCAATCACTTGTTCCAAATGTCGAAGCAAATAAAAGTAATCAAATAAGAGCAGGAGGGGCAACAAAGATTTCAATTAATCTCATAATAATTGTATCAATTCATGAACCAACATGGAAACCTAAATAACACCCTACTGCAACTCCGATAATTGTTTGGATAGTAGCGATAATTAAGGCTAATTTAATTGCATTTCAAGTTCCAACTCATGAAGAAGTTCAAATATCAATTCCTAATTCATTTGTTCCTAAAATTGAATTAGGGTATAAGTTAGGGTTACTTGGATTTAATTTTTCAATTTGAGCAATTATTTCTCTAATTTGGTTTTGACTAACACCAGCTGCATTTAAATCAACACCTTTAAAGATTGAGCCAAGGAAAATATAAAGATTCATAGCTCTATAGAATTGATATGTATTAAGTTGAACTTCTTTTGACTCGATAGCTTTTCCGTTCGCTTGAATCATTGTTTTTGTAATAATTTTAATAGCTGATCCTGGATCTTTTGAGGATTTAATGTAATCATTATAAAGAACACCAAAATAATCATTTTTAAATGCATTGATATATTTACCGTAATCTTCATCAGAAATAAATAAAGTCTTCGATGTTCAGTGATTATATGAAGGTGGTAAGTATTTTACATATGGAGAACCTTTCATTGTAATAAATGAAAGGTTTCCGTTTGAATCTACTTTTAAAGAGTTAGTTGAGCTATCTCATTCTGGCACATTGAAAAACATTGTATCACTAATACTTTTAGTGGAATCATGCATGCTTGATAAAGTAGAAACAATAGATAAAATTAAAATAATAATGAAAATAATTGTACAAGCAACAGCTGCTCAGTTTGTGAAAAATCTCTTGAGAATCTCAATTAATATTTTTTTAGGTTTTCCTGCAACATTAACAAAATTATTTCCTGAATTAGAAACTCTTTTAAATAAATCATTAGAGTTGGCATTAATGTTTAGTCCGTATTTGCGATTAAATTCTCTTGTACTCATTAATTACCTCCTTTAGCTAATTCATTTAATTCTTTAAATTGTTTATTTCTTTCTAATGTTGCTGTAAATCAAGTTCTTAAATTGTATTTTGAAGTTGTTCCGTATTTAATTCTTGGGTCTAAAATTGTATAAACAACATCAACAAGAATTGTTGTAAATAATCCTAATGTGGTAAAGAAGAAAGTTGAAAACATAATTAAGTTAATTTCTCCAGTTGGAAACGCTTGTGATAAAACTTTTGAAGTCCCTGGAACTTGTCAATATGTTTCAATAACAATACCACCAGATAAAAGACCTATATATGAAGGAATAATTAAGGCAGCAAGTGGAATAGAAATGTTTCTTAAAACATATTTGAAGAAAATTTCACTTCTACTTAAACCTTTTGATTTTGCTATTAACACATAATTAGATGTAAGAACGGTAACAACTTGGTTACGTGCATATGAAATATATCCAGAAAGAGAACCAAGCACAATAATGAATATTGGTGGTAATCAAGATAAGATTATTTTTCCTCATCCCATAGCCTTAATAACTTCTTCATTGGATGGGTTTTGGAAAATAGGCGGAATGTTAAAGTTCAACAAAATTGAAATAAAAATAGGAGCAACAATAAATGAAGGTAATGCTATAAAAACAAGAGAGAAGAAATTAACAAAGATATCAAATGTTGTACCTCTTTTATATCCAGCAACAATTCCAAGTGCTATACCTAAAATTGCACTAATAATAAATGAAGGTAATGTAATGATAATTGAAAACTTAATGTATTTAAAGAAAAGGTCAGGTATATTTTTTGCATTTGACCCTGAAAAGACGTTTTGATCAAATACATTACCAAAAGGATATTCTTTGTTAAAAATGTCTTTAAATCAATATCCTAAACGGACAAATGGACTTACTTTAAAATAGATTCAGTCTTTTTTGTGTTCTGCAAACTCAAGATTTGCTGGAGTTAAATGGAAAGCTTTTGATTTTTCAAATAAATCTCTAATTTGACTCTCTGTTAAAGCTTTCTTATCCCCCGCTGACACAGTAAGTTGTCTAACAAAGGGGTTTTCAGCAAATATCGCCACAGAAAGGTATACAACTAAAACAATAATAATTAATGTTAAAATTGCAAGTAAAATTCTCTGGGAAAGATATTTAAACATAATTTCCTTTCTTTCATAAATCAAACAATAAACAAACAGTTTTGCTGTTTGTTTATTGTTTGATTAGTTATATTAAGATAATTTTTCTTCTCCTAATTTAATTCAACCAAAGTCTAAGAAGTCAAAGTTTGTTTGAGGTTTAATGTAACTTGGGTTTGAAACAGTTGGGGTAAAGTTGTTTTTACCAATTGTTGTTGCGGCATCAAAAGTAAATCCAAAGTACACAACTAATTCATTTGCTAATTCTAATAATGATTTTTTAGTTACACTAGGTGAGTTGTTGTAGTTTAATCAGAATTTAGATGTTATATCCGCAACTGTTAAATACCTTCCATTTGCTTTTTCTTCTACTGATAAGGCTACATAAGCATTTTTAGCTTCGTTTAATTTTTCTGATCCTAAAGCGTGTTGAAAATCACTAAGTAATGTCGGACTTAATATTGCTCAATCCGCAAAAGGAATGCTAAGTAAAGCTCCTTCAGATTCAATTTTTTCAACATAAGCTTTAAATTCTTTAGCAGCTTCAACTAAACGTGGAAAAGCACTTCCAAATTTTTGTGCTAATTCAGAATCTGTAGAAAGTTGAGCAAAAAGGTTTAGTAATTGTGATTGAGTACCAATTCCATCTATACCAGAACCAATAGTTTTATAGTCATATCCTCATCCAGTAACAGTTTCAAAACTTCCTGATCCTCAATGAGCTCTTCAGCCATCTGCATTTTGTGAGTAATCAAAACTAATGTTTAATCTTCCTTTTTTATCAAGAGCGTTCATTGTATTAGCTAATTTTCGGAATGTCATTAAAATTGGTGGATTAGGGTTGATGTATCTATAGAAGTAAGGAATATTTACTCTTGTAGATTCTGGAGTGTTTGTTTGTGTATATAATCTATCTAATAATGCTGTCATTCTTTCTGATAATAGTTCGAACGCAGATGATTTATATTTATCATCTTCATTTTTATCAAGACTTGAGTTTTCTGATTGAGAAATTTCTGTACCAATTTGTCCACCTAAATCAACTTTTGCACCTGTTTGTGAATCAACAACAAATAATGTATTAAGTGCTTCAGCATTAGCTCTCAAGTTATTTTCTGCAAGTGAATGATCGTTAAAATCTTCTTTAATTGCAGCATCTGGTGCTAAAGGTGAAAGTCATGGTGAACTTGGTCTATTTGGTGTTAAATCGTTAACAACAGGTTCTCAATTAATTGCTGCTGGTAAAATAGTTCTAAATTCAATTGAAATACCAGTTGAGTAATTTTTAACAACATCTGTAGATGTATAAACATCACTAAGTGAATGTCCGTATAATAATTGAGACACTAAATTATCAAAATTGTATTTTCCAGTATTGTGTCCATCTGGAAGTGAAGGTACCATTAAGTTAATTTTAGTTTTTGCATAAACATCTTTGTTTAAAACTTTAACATAAGACATTCCGTATTTTTGTTTATTTTGATCTACTTGATCTTTAAGGTTTTTTGGTAACGCAGAGTAATTTAAACTCGCATTATCTCCAGAAGTATATGCGTTATAAGAGGTTTGAATAAATGCATCTTGATCAACTTCACCTGATTGATATTGTTCTTGGAAAACAAGAACATTTTGTTTATCTTTTAAGAATTCTTTATTTGAATAGTGTCTATTAATTCTAATTTCTTCAATTAAAGTATCACCATTATATGGAATTCCATAGTATTTACCTGAGAATAAGGTATTTTGAATTGTTGTTCCATATCAGTAAAATCCAAGTTCTTTAGCAAGTCCTTCAGCATTTAATATATCTGTTTTATATGCTTCTGTATCAAATGAATTAGCTCCGCTTGTAGGTTTTACAGTTGAAATAACTGGAGTATTTTGATTTTGACTTACATATTCATAAGGCATTGGTGCAAATTCATAAGTAGAATAAATATTTTTAAGAATCTCACCAAATAAAGCTGTTTCATCAAGGTTTTTCTTTTCAATATTGAAATATGTATTACCTTCTGCATCTGTAGTTACTGCTGTATCTTTTTGAATTAAGTGATCAAAATTTACATTATATAAGTCAAAAAGATATGAGTTTCCATAACTTGTTTTACTATCAAGTAATTTTCCAGGTGCATGTAAAAGACCTTTCATTTTTTCGTCAAGAGATTCTTTTCCACCGTGACTTAAACGGTATTGACCTGTGAATAATAAAGTTCTTACAAGACCTGCTCAGTAATCATAAGCTGAAACTTTATATTGTGTTTCGTTTCCATTTTTATCAACTCATTTGGCACCTTGTCTAACTCTAAAACTAACTTTTTTAGCATTTTGTAAATTTTCTTGGAAAGAAAGTGAGTTAATTGATTTTGGGTTATTTGAAGTAAGTGTTACAACTGTTTCATTATAATATTTACCATCTAATTCGGGTGCAGGAATAACTTCCGCTTCATCAGAATCATAAACATGTTCTACACCATCGTTAGTTGTAATAATAATTGCATCAGCGTGTTCAAAAACCATTGCCTCACCTGAAGGTTTTGAAATTCTAATTGTTTTAGTTTCAATACCTTCATCGTTTACTTCTGTAGTTTCACTGTATTGAGCTTGTCCAATAGCTTTAAATGAAATAAGTGTACCTGTTGTACCATCTTCTAAATATGCACCACTTTTACTTCCATAAAGTCATGAACGATCTCATCTAAAATCTTTTAAGTTGTATGTAGCATTAGTAATTGATTTATATGTACCTTGTCTAGCAAAAGCTGATAAATTTGAATCATTACCTGTTAAATAACTTACTTTTGTTACTAATGAACTTGATGTAAGAATATTAGATGAATTTTCGTTTCCATTATTTGTTGTTCCACCATTTGATGGTGAACTTTTGGTTGTATCACCACAAGCAATAGCTAAAACTGATGTAAGAGGAACCGCCAATACTGTTGCTGTTCCAAGTAAAAACCTTTTTCTAAATTTCATTTTAATTCTTCCTTTTTATCTTTTCTTTTTCTTTACTTATTAAATTTAAATATTTTTTTACCTAATTTGACTCATTGATCAATTAACTTTTCCACATAGTCAAATCCTTGTTTATAAAATTGATCATCTTCTAAATTTACACCTACTTTTTTCAGTATTTCAATTGGGTAATCGCTATTTCCAGCACTTAAGAAATTATCAATGTAATTTTCTAAAGCAATAGTGCCTTTGGTTTTATATTGTGCAAAGAAATAGCTAGCAACTAATTGTCCAATTGCATATTTATATACGTAAAATCCGTAATAAAAGTGCGGTACGTAAATTGAGAAAATCGTTGTTTCATCATTGTGCTTAACATTTCTTTCGAGTGTGTATTTTAAGGAGTTTTGATAATAAAGTTTGCTAAGCGAATCAAAACTACTTGAAAGAGTTCCTTGTTCAATACCCCTATATAAATCATATTCGTAATTTGCTCACTCAACTTGTCTCATCACAGTTGCTATAAAACCATTAATCATACTTGTTAAAATGCTAAATTTTAACTTGTCATTATCTGATTGTTGAAGGAGATAATCATAAAGCATTAACTCGTTAAAAATCGATGCAATTTCAGCTAAGAAAATTGGATATTGACTGTTAATAAGATCCTGACGAGTATCTGAATAATATGAATGCATTGAGTGCCCAAGCTCATGGGCTAAAGTTTCCACTCCGCGTAATTGACCATTAAAATTCATTAAGATATATTTTTTATCAATCCCGTAAGATGATCCAATGCTATAAGCTCCACCACGCTTAGAATCTGCACTCATAAAATCTACTCAGTTTTCATTTAAAGCTTTGTGAATTTGATTCATATACTCACTTCCAAAAGGCTTAAGTGCATTTTCAACTAGCTCTTTAGCTTTTTCAACGCTATAATCTGAATCTACAGTAATTAAATCTCTACTTCAATCTCAAATTTGAATTTTTTCTCCAAATTTTGCTTTATAAAACTTCTTATATCAGTGTTTATATCTAAGGAGCACCTTTTTATTTATTTGAACTTGAGAAAACAATTTATTTAATAATGCATCAGAAACTTTATCTTCATAAGTAAGCATTGAAATTACTGAATCATACTTACGAACATTTGCTTCTGTTGCTAAATCTTTAAAGTGTTGATATAAAACTTCTGATAAAGAATTTTTATGCTTAATATAACCTTTTAAGAAGTTTTGATAAGCTTGCTTTCTAACATCTTTGTTTTGATGCTTAAGAAGCTTTAAGCGATTAGTTGGATTTAATTTAACTTTCTTGTTTTTAGATAGCTCAATAGTTCCAAAATCAAGTTCGCTGTTGGTTAAAATGCTAAAAATCTTATTTAAATTAGCTTTACCAAAAGAAGTTTTTTTGATATATTCTTCAACATCATCACTAAGCTTATGAGTAAATGAATCAAGTAAATCAGTTAAATAGCGCTTGTAGATCTTAAGTTCTGGTTTTTCTTTTCAATCTCATATTTTGTCTTTATGAGCATAAATTCTATTTTCTTCTGATCCAAATCTTGATACAAATGCTTGAGTTAGAAAATCAAATTCTTGTTGGAGCTTATTAAATTTAGGACCTACTAAATTAGTATTAAGATTGTTTGATAAGTAATTATGGAGCTTAAAAGTCACTAAAGTTAATTCTTCTTCTAACTTAAGGCCTTTTGTATAACTAGCTAAGTTTTCGAATTTAGAATCTTTAATAGCAATTTTTTGCTCTCAAAGCTCTTTGTATTTATCAACTCAATACTGATAAGTTTTATTTTCTAAGATAGCTTCTAAATTTCAGCGATACTTTTTAGGTATATCCTGATAGTTTTTGTATTGTTTAGCTTCCATTATCCTCCCTTCACAATAACGAATTAGAAAAAACAAGCCTTGTAGAATTTACTATAAATTCACAAAACTTGTTTTTTAATTATTAATAATTAACAAATTTGTGTATCTATAGCACCAATGAATGCGTCAAAGAATAAAGCTCGATTAAGACCCTTTATCAACCAAAGCAAATGCCTTTGCTAAGATTTCGGCTTTTATACCCTTTCCATAGTTTCCCGGCATGCCTGCTCCACTATGTACTAATGCTAAAAGCTCCTCTATAGTACAAATATAATCTAGTTTAGCAGGTTTTTGCTAACCTGCTAGAAAACAGATTAACAACAAAATTACATAATTGAACGAACAATCATGCTAATAATGTTGTTAAAAATAACTACATTGATCTGTTTTTTCATGCAAGAATGATAACACATTTTTAACAAAAGACAAAATTTTTTGTTTTTTATTTTTGTTGTGAATTAGAAAAAACATTTATTTTTTCTAAATATTTTTCAAAAAACATTCTTTTATTCTCATTATCAATAGAATTGAATTCTTCTTTAAAAAAAGTATAAAACATAAAAATATATCTAGGTTCCATCTTATTTAATATATTGTCGAATATATTACTATATTTATTTCTTATAATAACTACAATATCTTCTTTGGTTTTAAAATCATAAAACTTAAATATTTCCAAAAACTCTCATATGAATTCTAATTGCGAAACGCTTAAATTTTTTACTGATTCTATCTCTTTTAAAATCTCATTTTCTATCTCGCTTAAATATTTTTTCTCTTCTGAATTTAATGATTTATCATTTAAAATTAATTTTATTTTTAAAATAAACTCTAAACTTCTTTTTATTTCATATTCATCTCTTGTTTCTCTAATTCATTTTAAAAGATAATTTTTCAGATAATTTAATTTGTTTAAAAAATCAAATTCATCAAGTATATTTTTAAGACCCAATTCTTTTAATGCAACATAAATTTTTATATTCATATTTGCTATATCATTTATCGTTATTCCTCCAAAGTTTTTAATAGTAAAAAAATTATTTTCATCGTCTAAATTCTTCGATAAATAACTTTTAATATCATTTATAAAACTTTCTTTTTTCATATTTTCATTAAAAGAAAATGTATATAAATAATTGTCAAATATAACAATCGGTACTTTTGATAAATCACTAAATGTAAATAATTTAAACATTTCTTTTTCTATGCTATCTTTTTGAAATAATGATTTTTTATAAAGATTCACAATATAATAATGTGATTCAATGTTTTTTGGTATTTTTCTATTATAAAAAATAGTCATTTTTTCTAAATTAAACACATCTTTAATCGGACTTTTATACATAGGCTCTTTTTTTCTATTAAGTAAATAATATGTTAATCCAGCTAATGTAGCAGAGACGGAAATTGATCCAATTGATCAAAGTAAATATTTTGTAATTTTTTTCATTTCTTAATTTTAAAAACAATACTTTTTAATTGTATTGATTATACCTCCATCTTTATTATTAAATTCACTAACAATATTTGCTAGTTTGTTAAACTCTTCTGATCCATTTTTCATTAAAATCACTTAATCAAGTTGTCCAACAGCAGTAGAATCATTCATTTAATCGCCAATATGAACTGTTTTAACCTTTGAATTATTAATTTATGCGGCAAAAAGTTTTTTAGTAAATCCTTTTGAAACTTTTGCATCTGTAATTTCAATGAAACTATCATTAGGCCCCGATTTAGTAATGTGAATTTGACTTTGATATTTTTCACTTCAAGTTTTAAAAAGTTTCCTTGAAACATTGCTTTTAGGATCTCAAATTAACATTATTATTTTACACTATGTACACAAAAAATCACGCGTTTAAAATTCGCGCGTGATTTTTCTAATTTATATGATTTTTACAACATACTAGAGAAATAGTTCTAGTAATTTTTAAGACAAAAAAACGAATACAACTATAAGGTAGATGTATTCGTTTTTTTGAAAGATTGTAACTTGGAAACTCAGGGTGTATCCTGCATATGTATTGCTATTTAAGATTAGCACTTTATGTGATTTTTTATCAAATTTTTGAAGAAAAAATCACCCATAGGGTGATTTTATAAATTATTAATCTTCGTCTTTGTCTTGAACGTTTCTACGTTTAATAATTGGATCAGCAATACTGTTTGGACATTTTTCATAGTGGTCAAATTGCATTTGGTATGTTCCACGTCCACTTGTCATAGATCTAAGTTCTGTTGAGTAACCGAACATTTCTGAAAGAGGTACCATAGCACGAACGTTTGTTGATCCATCGTTTCTTTGTTCTTGGTCGTTAACAAGTCCTCTACGACGTGATAAATCACCAATAACATCCCCGATGTGGTCGTTTGGAACAACTACTGAAACGTCCATAATTGGTTCAAGTAATACTGTACCAATTTGGTCTTTAGCTTTTGTAAGAGCTTTAGAAGCAGCAATTTTATAAGCCATTTCAGATGAATCGACGTCGTGGTATGATCCATCAAATAATGTAGCTTTAACGTCGATCATTGGGTATCCAGCTAAAATACCTGCTGCCATTTTGTCTTCAAGACCTTTTTGAATTGATTTAATGTATTCTTTAGGAATTTTTCCACCAACAATTTTATCAACGAATTCAAATCCTTGATCTGGGTTAGGTTCAAATTTAATTCATACGTGTCCGTATTGCCCTTTCCCTCCAGATTGTTTGATGTATTTACCTTCAACATCAGCTGTTTTTGTAATTGTTTCACGGTATGAAACTTGAGGTGCTCCAACTTTAGCTTGAACACCGAATTCTCTTTTAAGACGGTCTACAATAATGTCAAGGTGTAATTCACCCATTCCGGCAATAATTGTTTGTCCTGTTTCTTCGTCTGTGTAAGTTCTGAATGTAGGATCTTCTGCTGCAAGTTTTTGAAGTCCAAGTGAAAGTTTTTCTGTTGCAGCTTTTGATTCTGGTTCAAGAGCTTGTGAAATAACTGGTTCTGGGAAAACCATTTTTTCAAGAACAATTTTAGGTGTTTTTTCAGCAATAAGAGTATCACCTGTTGTTGTATATTTAAGACCAACAGCAGCTGCGATATCTCCTGCACGACATTCATCGATTTCCACACGGCTGTTTGCGTGCATTTGTAATAAACGTCCAATACGTTCTTTTTGTTCTTTTGTTGAGTTGTATACGTAGCTTCCTTTTTCTAAAACTCCACGGTATACACGGAAGAATGTTAAGCTTCCTACGTATGGGTCATTCATAACTTTGAATGCAAGAGCAGCAAAATCCCCTTCATCTGTAGCTTCAACACTAACTTCTTCATCACCTAAGTGAGCTTTAATTGCTGGAACATCAACTGGTGATGGAAGGTAATCAACAACAGCGTCGATCATTTTCTTAACACCTTTGTTTTTAAATGATGTACCACAAACAACTGGGAAGAATTCTGAAGTTAAAGTAGCTTTTCTAATTGCATCTTTAAATTCTTCTTCAGAAATTTCTTCACCTTCAAGAACTCTCATCATAAGTTCTTCATCAAAGTTAGCAACTGCTTCTAAAAGTTCTTGACGTTTTTCAACAACAATATCTTTTAAATCAGCAGGAATTTCTGTTGGAAATTCTTCTTCTTGAGCTTCTCCATTGTATGTGTAAGCTTGTAATGTAACAAGGTCTACAAGTCCTTTGAAATCTGATTCAGCACCAATTGGTCATTGGATAGCAACTGCATTTCCACCTAAACGGCTTTTAACTGAAGCAACTGAAGCTGCAAAGTCAACACCAGCTTTATCCATTTTGTTTACATAAACAATACGTGGAACTTTGTAGTTTGTTGCTTGTCTTCAAACAGTTTCTGTTTGAGGCTCAACTCCTGATTGAGCATCTAAAACAGCAACAGCACCATCTAATACACGTAATGAACGTTCAACCTCAACTGTGAAGTCAACGTGTCCTGGTGTGTCGATAATGTTAATTCTTTTTCCTTTTCAGAATGCTGTTGTAGCAGCTGAAGTAATTGTGATTCCACGTTCTTGTTCTTGAGCCATTCAGTCCATTTGACTAGCTCCATCGTGTGTTTCACCAATTTTGTGAATTTTACCTGTGTGGAATAAAATTCTTTCTGTAGTAGTAGTTTTCCCTGCATCAATGTGGGCCATAATTCCGATGTTACGGTAATCTTTTAATTGATAATCTCTAGCCATAATAAAACCCTAAATTATCATCTGAAGTGTGCAAATGCACGGTTAGCTTCAGCCATTTTGTGTGTATCTTCACGTTTTTTGATTGCTCCACCTGTTTTGTTTGATGCATCGATGATTTCGTTAGCTAAACGAACATCCATTGTTTTTTCGTTTCTTAAACGAGCATATTGAACTAATCATCTAAGTGATAATGCTTGTTTTCTACGAGGAGAAACTTCTGTAGGAACTTGGTAGTTTGTTCCTCCGATTCTTCTTGTTCTAATTTCAAGTTGTGGAGTAACGTTTTCAATAGCTAAATTGAAAACTTCCATTGGATCTTTTTGTGTTTTTTCTTTAACAATTTCAAATGCTGAATATAAGATATCTTGAGCAATTGATTTTTTTCCGTCAAGCATAATTGTGTTAATTAATTTTGTAACAATTACAGAGTTAAAAACTGGATCTGCTAATACTTCACGGATAGGCGCGCTTTTCTTTCTTGACATATTTGTCCTCCTATTTTGAATATTTGTGTTTTTTGTAAATTAATAATTTAAATTATGCTTTGATTATTTAGCTTTTTTAGCACCGTAAAGACTACGTCCTTGTTGACGTTTAGCAACTCCGGCAGCATCTTGTGTTCCACGAACGATGTGGTATCTAACCCCAGGTAAATCTTTAACACGTCCTCCACGGATTAAAACAACAGAGTGTTCTTGAAGGTTGTGTCCTTCTCCTGGAATATATGCTGTAACTTCCATTCCGTTTGATAACTTAACACGAGCATATTTACGTAAAGCTGAGTTAGGTTTTTTAGGTGTCATTGTTGCAACACGAGTACATACACCACGTTTGAATGGTGATGCCATTTTTTTAGCTTTTTTAATTAATGAGTTGTAACTTAAACTAAGAGCAGGAGCATTTTGCTTTCTTGTCTTAGATGTACGACCATTTGTAACCAATTGATTAATTGTTGGCATTTTAATACATCCTTTCTATAAATAATAATTCTTGTAAAAACAGCTATTGTATTAGATAGCCATATTATTATACAACAACATACCCGTGTGTATCGCATTTTTTTAAATTTTTTTATAGGTATTAAATAGCAAACGAAATGTCACACCCTTGAGTTTTAAATTAAAAATCTACATCTTAGATAAAATTTTAATTGATAAAGGAGTGACTATGGGTGTGTTTAAAATAACAACACATAAAAAAATGAGCTATTACGAAGAAAGAAAGGCTCAAATAATAGCAGGTATTATAAGGTTTTGAAACAAAAGAACAAACAAAGAACTTGCTAGGATGTATCACGTCAGCGTCAGAACAATAATTAGATACAAACAAGAAATAAAACCATTTATAGAAAATGGTACTTTTAACGTTGCTCACAAAGGTAGAAAAAATGAAAATGCACTCAAATATAATGATGAAACTATAAATAAAATTATGTGTGATTATTACGATTTTTCTGAAGAATTTTTTCCTAAAAAAGCAACTATTAACACCGCTCCTTTTTGACTTTATTATTATGAAAAAGTAAAACAAAGTTTTAATATTAGTTATTCACAAGCTTTTAGAAGAGTTAAAAAGCAAGGTTTCATTAACATCCAAATGACAAGAAAAGGTAAAAGAGAATCTAGAAAAATTAGAAGATTGCTTGAACAAGAAATTGGTGAAAAAACTTCACTTTTCACAAGAATTGGTTCTTTAGAAATAGATGAACGTGAGAAGAAAAGAAAAAGCGTTTATCAAGCTAAAAATATACATTTAAAATTTGGTGAAAATGTTGAATTAGATGCTTGTCAAGAAATATTTTTCGGGGATAAAAAAGTTTTCATTTACCACGCAATTGATTCAGCTACAGGTAAATTACTTGAACTTCAATGTGAAGAGCAAGAAACAAATGTGGGATACCAAAAGCTAATTGATAAACTCTTTAAAAAATATGGATTTCCTTCAAATATAACAACAGATCGTAGAAGAACTTTTTGAGGTTCGGAAAAAACATACACAATGTTTGAAGAGGCTTTAATCGATAGAGGAATTACTTTATTTGTGTCGTCTAACCCTAAAGATAAGCCAAATGTGGAAAGATCTTTTGCTAGTGCTCAAAATTATTACCCTTATTTATTTAAAAATAAAGGTATTGATTCTATTGAAAAGTTAAATAAAAGAAGCGAAGAAATTATTGATGAATATAATAGACATTTTCAAAAAACAGAAGGTAATAAAGAAAGCAAATTTATCAAAAACGATCCTAGTTCAAATATTTACGATTTTTCTTTAAGAATTAGAAGAAGAGTAAATAATGGAGTCGTTATGTATAAAAATAAAATGCTCGCCCCTTACGACGAACATAATAAAAGATTAATGTTTTTTTCACAAAGCGGAAAAGATATTAATTTATGTTTAGATGTAAACCAAAACTTATATTTCGAAATCAATAATAAGAAATATATTGCAAAAGTAGTTGAAGAATCTGAATTGAATGAAACCGAAATTTATGCTTTAGCTAAAGGGTTAGATATTTCTATCCCACAAGTACATGTGATTGCAAAGGCAATTGTAAATTCTAGAAAATTCACTTTAGCACAGTCACAATTAAGACATTTTCCCGACGAAATTCTCAAAAATGAAAATGCACAAAAGATAATCAAAATACTTGAAAGAAGTGAAGAAATTTTGTTAAAACTTTATAACTTACTTGAAAAAGATATAGAGTGAAAAGATAAAGTTGCATTTATTGACAACTAATATCACAAAACATATTTTATAATCAACAATTTCTTTATGAATTTTGAAGTTCTTTTGCTTCTTTTCTGCGAAAGAAAAGAAGGCCCGTGCGGCAGCACAAATATTGAATTTGTAAAACCAAAAACTAACATACACAATTAATTGATTTTGTTAATTCAATACTTGAATTTTATTTCAATAATTAATATCAAAACTGCTTGTGTTGAATTCTTAAGAATTCAATATAATTATATTAAAAGAAACAAACAAGAGTGACAATTCGTTTAATAATTTACACCCGTGTGTATCGCATTTTTTTAAATTTTTTTATAGGAAATTTTTTGATTAAATAAACTACTTTTTTACATATTGTTTTTTGCTTTATTAAAACTTTGAATATAAAAGGTTGATATCAAGTGAAAAAATTGTATTTAGAAGGATTTAAAAATTGAGAAAAAAAGTAAAAAGTGCATTTTTTGCTCTTTTTTAGGGTAAAATTGTAATTATTGCAAAAATAAAGGAGTTTTAATATGTACGATTTAATTGTTATTGGTTGAGGTAAAGCAGGTAAAACACTAGCTAATAAGTTAGGTTCTCAAGGTCAAAAAATTGCCCTAATTGAAAAAGATCCTAAAATGTATGGAGGAACCTGCATTAATGTAGGTTGCTTGCCAACTAAATCATTAGTTCATGATGCAAAATTAGTTTCTCAAATGCGCAGTCTTGGAATTGAAAATAATTATGAAGTTAATAATGCTTTTTTCAAAAAAGCAATGGAGCATAAACAAAACCTTGTTAAAAAATTAAACAAAGTTAATTTTGACATTTTAGAAAACAACCCTAATGTTGATTTATATCTTGGAGACGCTTCTTTTGAAAGTGAAAATAGCATAAAAGTTACAAAATATGATTATCAAGAAATTATTTTAGAAGCTAAAAAAATCTTAATTAACACCGGAGCTATTCCAAATAAATTATCAATTGAAGGTTCTGATTCTAAAAACATCTTAACTAGCGAGCAACTTTTAGAACTTCAAGAATTACCAAAAGACATTTTGGTAATTGGAGCTGGTTTTATTGGGCTTGAATTTGCTTCAATTTTTAATCACTTTGGATCAAATGTTCAAATTTTTCAAAAAGGAAATATCTTTCTTCCTTCAGAAGATCAAAGTGATGCAGACGCTATTAAAGATAGCTTAATCAAAAGGGGAATTAAGATTGATTTTGATATTGATTTAATTAAATTTGTTGATTTAAGAAATAATAAAACTAAGGTAGTTTATAGTCAAAATGATCAAATCAAAGAAGCTGTTTTTGACAAAATCTTGGTAGCTATTGGTCGCAGACCAAACACTGATGGACTTAATTTAGAAAAAGCTAATATTAAAGTAAATGAAAGAGGAATTATTATTAGTAACAAGTTACTCCAAACCACAAATGAAAATGTTTATGTGGCTGGCGATGTTAAAGGTGGCTACCAATTTACTTACATTTCACTTGATGATTCACGGATTATTTATCCGCAACTTGCTAATTTAGAAGCGTCTTACACTAAAGATGATCGTAAATATGTTCCTTTTGCTTCGTTTATTGATCCAACATACGCTAGAGCTGGATTAAATGAAAAGGAAGCAAAAGAAAAAGGAATTGAATTTACAGTTAAATACTTGCCATCACTTAAAATACCAAAAGCACACGTTATTAGAGAAACTGAGGGGTACTACAAAGTGCTTATTGACAAAGAAGGCTATATTATAGGTGCAATTGTCTTTAATTATGAAGCTCATGAAATTATCAACTTGCTTTCAGTAGCAATCAAATACAAAATTAAAGCTAGTGATTTAAAAGATTTCATTTATGTGCATCCAAACTTTACAGAAGCGCTTAATGATGTTTTAGCTTAATTGAATTTAAAAATTGTAGGAACTAAACCTACAATTTTTAAATTCTAATTTTGGACTTATAAGTGCAAATTACCTTGGAAATTGGTTCACAAAATCTTGATAAATATTCTCAAAATCTTTGTTATAAAGTTTTGTATCTTTTAGGTGAGAACCTCAAAAGAATAAATATGAGTACATTTTTGCTTTTTCTTGATCATCTCCAAAAAGTCTTTTTAGATTGGCGCTTGATATTCTAATTTTGCCTCCTCCGCCTTTTACTTTCTCAAAGTATGGAATTACCATTCATTGATATTTATTTGCCATGAGATAAAATTTTCCACGGTAAAATGAAAATCCTTTGTTACTTAAATCTTCATCATTTCCTATGTATTCTTTATCAAAAGATAATTCATATCTAGTAAATTTTAAGTTTTTAGTTCATGCTTCAATTCTTTTCATTTTAAATAAATTCTTAAATAATCAAATTGAAAAAACTGCAAAAGCTATAATTGAAATCAGGAGAAAAACATCAAAGAACTCATAGTATACAAAAACGACTTGAAGCTCTTCTTGAGGATATTTTTTTAAAATAGCAAAGTGAATAGTTGTTAAACAAATAATGTTTACAAATTGAATTATATTTAATATCAAGAGCATTTTATTTATAGAGCTAATCTCTTTTTTTAGATCATCAATTGCGTCTTTAAATAAATAATTAATTGCTCTGTTAAATTTTTGTTCATTAATTCACTTTATCCTTTTGTAAATAGGATTTAAAGTGAATTGGAAAAATGATTTTCTTTGAAATTTTCCCGAGTAAAGTCATGTTCATGAACAACAGAGTATACCTGTAATAACTAATAATGTCATCATTGCATAAAAGTTCATAAATCTTCTTTCTTGAGTAAAAATAAAATTTAATATTTTATATTTTGTCTTTCTAATTCACTTGCAAATGTATTTACAAATTGTTGATAAACGTGCTCATAATTATTATTTTTTACTCCATCTATATCTAAATGAATACCTCAAACTGCAAAATATGTTAGTCACAAATTAGTGAATTTATCGCCATAAAAACCTTCGGAAAAATCTTTTATATCAACTTTAATTGGTTTAAAGTAAAATCTTGACATATACGGCTTTCACTTAAATTCAATAAAGTCATCAGTGAAAAAATCGGTTGTTTCTTTATATTGCTTATCAAAAAATAAACCATCATTAGAAAATTCTAATGTGTTTAAAAATTTATCCACATTTTCAATTTTTCTTTTTCGAGTTCAAAATACAAGATAACATAAAGGAAAAAGAACAAAATGGAAAAACAAAATCATTCCAAATAATATCCCATTTAATAATAGTTGCTCACTAAAAAACTCTATTTTAGTAAAAGATAAAATAAAAATTATGGTAACAAATATGACCCAAAATCAACTTAATAAAAATGATGAGTAAATGATTTTGTTTTGCCTTAATAAGTTAAATCTAATTAAATTTCAAGCTTTCATAAATATAAAGTTTGCTTTGTAACTTGTATTGTTATTTGCTAATAAAATAATTTTTTTATAAATGACATTAAATATAGTCATGAAAGGTAATGTTTTGTCCATTCTCAATCTAAAGGAAAAGATGAGCAATTTATAAGAAATTATTGATAATAAAAAATATAAAAGTACAGTTATGTTCATGCTATGTTCTGCTTTTTGTTCCTTTCTTAATTTTGCTCATATTTGTTAATAAAGTCTTGATATATATCTTGATAATTTTCTCTAAAGAAACTTGTATCTGGTAAATGAATCCCTCACAAAATAAGGTATGAATACATTTTTGATCTTTCAAGATCATTATTTAAAAGTTTAATCATGTTAGGAATTGATATTTTAATTTTTTTCTTTTTAGAACTGTTTTCAACCAATAGTCAATTATGTGCTGCAAAAGGAAAATAAATTTTCTTATCAAATAAAACATAGTCTTTTGCATCTCTATCTAAAAGTTGTACTTTATATTCCTTATCAAAGCACAAGGATGCTCCTGAAAATCTTTGTTTTTGAATGAACCGATTAATTTTTTTAATTGTATGTAAATTTTTAAATAAAAAAAAGATTACAATAATTAATTCTAAAAAATAACCAATTAAAAAAATAGAAAGGATGAAGTAAAAAGCTCACTTGAGAGTTGTGCCATCTTTTAAATAAACTGAAAATAGCGCAATTGAAACAGATGTGCAAACTATTGAAATAATTGAATTTACAATAAATATAATTAAAAGTTTGTTGAGTTTATTTGCTTCTTTATTTAAGTCTTCTCACCCATTTTTAAATAAAGTATTTATTTCTACTTTAATTTTCTTTAAGTCTAGTTCTTGCAACTTTTTATTAAGTTGAAAAAGAATTCATTGAAAATGCACGTTTTTTACATATTTAAATCAGAAAAGATTTTCTGCTGGAAATATTGATAATATATATAACAAAACCAAAGTAATTTGTAATTCAATACTCATATATACTCCTTTATGTTTTTGATAAATTAATTATATTGATAATTAATATTTCTATGAAATAAATAAATAATTAAATTAAAGCAGAACATCGATAATAAATGTTCTGCTTTAAAAATACTTTTAATGATTAAAAATAGGCTTATTGGTTTAAGCAAAACTCTACTAAAGTAGCAACTAATTCACCTTGTGGTTCGCCAGCTTTATCAGCAGTTCCGGCAACATCACAGTGAATAAAATCGATTCCATTAGTAAATTCTTTTAAAAACATTGCAGCTTGTGAACTATCTTGTTTAACACTTGAACTTCAAGAAGCTAAATCTGCAACTTTTGAACCTTTATTTCCTTTGTTAAAATCTTCATGTATTGGCATTCTTCACACTTTTTCTTGAGCTAATTTTGAAGCTGCTTCAAATTTTGAGTATTTAGTATCATTTTCAGTAAAAATACCTGAATAAGTGTTTCCAAGTGAAACTAAAATTGAAGCTGTTAAAGTTGCAACATCAACAATTGTTGAGGGTTTTAAAATCGAAGCTGCATAGTAAAGTCCATCAGCAAGCACCAATCTACCTTCAGCATCTGTATCAACAACTTCAACTCATTTTCCTGACATTGATTTATACACGTTTTCAGGAAGTGAAGCGTCATTATTAATTCTATTATCTGTAATGCACATAATTGCGCTTGCATTTACTTTTGCTTTTAAAAGAGCAAGTGATTTAACTGCATAAGCTGCAATTACAGATCCAGACATATCATATTTCATCCCTTCCATATGATACCCTTTAGTATTAACTCCACCAGTATCAAAAGTAATTCCTTTACCTACAATACTTACACTTTCGGTATTTTCAGGGTTTCCTTTATATTCAACAATAACCACTCTAGGTTCATGTGTTGATCCTTGGTTTACTGATAATAGTAAATTCATTCCTAAATCTTGAATTTCTTTTTTAGTTAAAGTAGTTACTTTAAGATTTTCAATTCCACTAAAATCTTCAGCAATTTTAGCTGCAAGCATTTCTGAGTTTAAGAAATTTTCAGGCATAATTTGTAAATTTCTTGTTTTGTTTACTTGCTCTGCAATAATTACGTATTTATTAGCTTGCTCAATTAAAGCTTCATATGAATCTCCAAGCACTAAATTTAAAGATTTTTCTTTTTGCTCTTCATCTTTTTTATTATCAAGTTCAATTGATTTTTTAAAAAGATTTGCCTTAGCAAAGTAGATTTTAGAAATTAAAGCTCTTAAGATCTCTTCTTGTTTAAAATGTTTCACAAATGAAGCAAAATCAAGGTCAAAATCATAATTTGTTTCACCAAATGTATCTTTAATTAACTGGTGAAGTTCAAAAAGAGATTGCTTGTCTTTTTCAGCAAAAAGATAAGCAAGATTATTAGCAAAATCAATTGTGATTTTTCCATGTTTTTTACCCACAAATGCAGGTAAATTTTCACCTTCAAAAGCTAAAAGCATTTTGATATTTTCTTTGTTAAATTCCTTTGTAATTTTTAACATATATTATTCCTTTTCTGATTGTAAAAATAAATCAATTATTTGTCCAGCACTTTTACGATATGCTCTAACAAGGCCGCCAGCTCCAAGTTTTATTCCACCAAAATACCGAACCACAATTACTAAAACATTAGAAATATTTTTAAATTGGAAAAGATCATAAATTGCTTTTCCTGCAGTTCCTTTGGGCTCACCATCATCATCATAACCAGCTTGGAATACACCTTCTAAATTAAGCAAATAAGCACTGCAAACATGTCGAGCTTTCTTGTGGTTTTTTCTAACCTTTTCAATGATTTGAGCAATTTCTGTTTTATCTTTTATTTTGAAAATATTGCCATAAAACTTAGATTTTTTCTCTTCGTATAGTGTTTCTAAATTCACACATTTATTATATTATAATTTCTTGTTTTATCACAAATTGTGATATTATATTACTGTATGGTAATATAAAAAGATAACAAGGGGAATTATGAAAAAAATAATTTTTAGTTTAGGTGTCTTAACTTCATTTACTAGTGTTGCTAGTGTTATTTCGTGTAACGATACAAATAAGCCAGTAAATGATCAACCTTTCACATACGTAGACAAACACGATATCAAGATTTCAAATTATTCAAAACTTAGCTCACTTCCGGAAACTAAAAGAAATTTAGTCAACAAAGTCAAAGAAACTTTTGAATCATATGCAAATTTCTTGAATGTTAATTTAGATAAAAATCAAGCAGATGTTCGCTTTGTTTCTTACAAAAAATATAAAAAATTAATTTGAAGTAGCCAAAATTCAGTAAGAGCTACTTTACTAAAAATAATTAACAAATTAAATCCACAAAATCCAGAGCAAGGTAAAGAGCTTTTAAAAGCAAAAATTGAACATTTTTATCAACATTTAAATTTATATGATGACATATTTTACTTAATTGAAGATTTTGACTCTGTTTTTTATGAAGATCTAGAAAATAAATATCAAAATCTTAACAAGTTAAAAAAATATTTAGAAGACACACTTGATAACAAAAGTCAAATTGAAAATCAATCTTCAGAAGTTTATTTAACTGCTGTTTTAGAACAAATAGAAAAAGAATTAAATAACAAATTTTTTGATAATCAAAAATTTAACAATGCAAGCGAAGAAACTCATGAACATAATGAAAATAATCATGACCATAATCACGATCATGTTCATGATGATGGAGGAAATGGCCACGGACACTCTCATGCATTAGCAAACTTAATGAATTTAGTAAATAATTTATTAAAACAATTTAGCGAAGCCAATATAGATCAAGAAAATAGTGATGAAAGCATTAAAGCAAAACTTACTCAGTTAGCAACAGAGCAAAACGTTGATTTAACAAATGAAATTAATGCTTTTATAAATGCTTTAAAACAATTTAAAGCGGAATATAACCAAAATAACATCAAAAATAACTACATTAATGCTTTAAAAAATGAAGTAGAAAATCTTAAAGCTAAAATTGATAGTGTTAAACAATTAATAAATGCATAGCTAAAACAAATACTCTTAAAAATGATAAAATAAACTGGGACACGAAAAGTGGACAAAAAAGTTTAATTTGGTAAAACACCTCAGCACTCTTGAGGTGTTTTTCAATTTAATACTGATTGAATTCTTTCATTGTTGTATCAAAATACAAAATCATCAATCAGTGATTTTAATTCATTAAAAGTTATTTTTGTAATGTCGATTAATTTTAAACATTCTGATTTTAAAATTGAAAAGAAATATTCTGCTTCTCTATTATCTAAAGAATTTCCAACTCTACCCATTGATACAACACCATTGTTTTTCTGAATTAAATCTACATAAGTTTTTGAAGAATATTGGAAACCATGATCAGAATGAGCTATTCATTTTTTGTCCATTTTGATTTTAGACATATGTTCAATTACTAGTTCTAAATCATTTCTTTTTGAAAGATTATAATTAACAACAAATTTGCTTTTGTGATCAATCGCAACAGATAAAAATACAAAATTGTTTAAGCAATCTTTTGGTGCAGAAATATAAGTAACATCAGTAGCAATTATTTGGTTTGTCTCTCCATGATAATCACGATTAACAAGATCTATAAATTTTACGTTTGTTTTCTTTTGTTCTCTGTCTCTTTTCTTTCTTCTGGTTAAACAAAATAAGTTTAATCTTCTCATTGCTCTACCAATAGTCCTATAATTTAGAGCTATTTGGAATTTTGTTCTAATATAGCTTTCCAATCTTTTTCTGCCAAACAAACCCTTATTTTTCTTAAATGACTCAATTATTAATTCATCATATTTAGTATTTACAGATTTTTTTCTCGCTTGCTGATCTTTATTTTTTAGATTGTGAATTGTTGACTTAGATTTATTAAAGCATAGACCCAATTTTCTTGTAGAAAGTGAAGATTTCTTGATTTTAGAAATATCAACTTCAATATTATTTCTATCAAAAGAGTCTTTATAAATTTCTAAAATCTCAATCAATTGTTCCTTAGGCATTTTTTCTCACTCCTTTTTTACAATTTCGATAGGAGTAATTTTTTGCTTCCTTGGTCTACCTGAACCTTTACCTTTTTTAGGTGATTTACCTGTTTGCGATTCTATATTTATCATTCCTAAATTATATCTGTTATACTTCAATACAAAATATTTTTTAGCATCATTGAATTTTCTATCAAAGAAACTAAAACCTCTAATTGAGTAATATTTAAGTTCAAAATCATTTTTCGATATCAAATTATTTTTGTAATCTTCATAACTACCGAATAGTTCTAATCATTCATGTGCCTTTAATTGTCTCATAATATCTCCTAAATATATAAAAACACGAAATATGGTTGTGTCCATATTTCGTGTCCTAGTTTAAAACATATTTTAGGAGTATTTTTTATATCCTGGAGTATTCAAATTTGACACTGTGTGGAGCGTCATCTTTCATATATCTTAGATATACGAATGAGTGAAAATATTAATTGTTTTTTTCTATACACTATATGATGCAATAGATGCTTTATGAACTACAATTAATTAAAAAGAAACAAAATATAGATATAACCATATTTTGTTTCTTAGTTTATAAGTTATTTTTTAACTCTTTTTTTCATTGATTTAACAATAAAGAAAGTTGCCATACCAAAAGTTACAATTCCGGCTAAAGCACCTAAAATACTTCATAAAATAACATTTGTTTTGTTTGTTTTAGGTTTTTTAGAATTAATTGAAACATCTTCTAATTCTTTTTCATTATTAGAATTATCGCTTTCTGTCACTGAACTTTCATCAGTTGTTGTATTTGAATTGGTTTGATCCCCTGTTTCAACTGGATTATTTGGTTGTGATTCAGATGTTGAAGAATCATTAACTTGATCTATCTTTCCATCAGGACTGGAATCTGTTCTAGAATCAGCAGTTTTTGGTGAACCCGTTTCTTCTTCTCTTGAAATATCACTATCTGATGGCTCTGTCGGTTCTTCAACATTAGTTCCTATATTTGTTTCGATTTCGCCTTCAGAGCTTTCCGATTCACGTACACTATCGTCAATTGTTGGTGGATTATTATTACTTTCTGCTTCAGATGTATCAGATTCTTTTGAAATCGCATTATTTTCTTCAGGACTTGAATCTGTTCTAGAATCATCAGTTTTTGGTGAACCCGTTTCTTCTTCTTCTCTTGAAACATCACTATCTGATGGTTCTTCAACATTAGTTCCTATATTTGTTTCGATTTCGCCTTCAGAGCTTTCCGATTCACGTACACTATCGTCAATTGTTGGTGGATTATTATTACTTTCTGCTTCAGATGTATCAGATTCTTTTGAAATCGCATTATTTTCTTCAGGACTTGAATCTGTTCTAGAATCATCAGTTTTTGGTGAACCCGTTTCTTCTTCTTCTCTTGAAACATCACTATCTGATGGTTCTTCAACATTAGTTCCTGCATTTGTTTCAATTTCACTTTCAGAACTTTCTGATTCACTTACACTATCATCAATTCTTGGCGGATTATTTTCTGCATCTGATTCGCTAGGATTATTATTTGTATTAGTTCCAGAACTTTCTTCTAATTCTTTATTTTCTTCATTAACTGCTGTGCCTTTATTTAATTCATTAATTGGCACTTCAAGAGTATGAGCTTTAATCCCAAATACAACATTATCATTTTTACTATTTACTCATTGATTATTATTTTTATAAAAGCTCAAAGTGTCTCTAGTTTCATCACTTGCCATCAAATCAACATTTTTTTGGCCTTTATTAGTGACATCAACTATGATTGAAAAATATTGGCTTTTATTTAAAATAATTTCTTTATTTAAATCAATTGTATAAAATCCTTTATCGCCAGAATTTGGAATTTCCACTTTTTGAGTTAATTTTAATTCACCATCTTCAGGATTAGACATTGAAGAATTTTTAACATAAATTTTGATTTTAGCAGTAATATTTGAGCCTCTAAGTGCAAAATTAATTGACTTTAATTTTTCTATAATTTCGTCATTTGCTTTTTTAACAGGAAAAATATTTGCCATTGTTCTTTCATTAGTACCAGGGAGTTCAAATAAAGAAAATGAATTTTTTGTATCATAATAGTAAGTATTTTGATATGCATTATTATCTTCTACTTCAACTGCCATTACTTCATGAAGTAAATCTAATGAATCGTATGAAAGCATAAAGTAGCCCTGACCATGCATTCTAGTTCCTCAACTATTTTTAATAATAAAGCCACCTGTTTGTTTCGGTGTTTCAGGTCCAAAATTAGATTTATAATAATCATCGTTTCAGCCCACAATAACTGAGGCATGATTTCCGATATATCTCTCTTTAGGTGATTTAGTTACAATAATTGAATTTGGTTCGTTGTATCAAACGGTTTCAGGATGAAAATTCATTCGATTAAAAGCATAAGCAACTCCTACAGAACCGTATTTGGCAATCGCTAATTTAATATCATTGATAGTATGATTAATTTTTACAGCATTTTTAATTTTGGCAATTGTAGGGTTATTAAAATTAGGAAACTCAGTTTGATTAGTTTGAGCAATTGGGGATGTATTTCTCATCAAACCATTAAATGCGTAAGATAAATGATTTCCTTCGCCTAAAAGTCCTTTTCATTCTTTAGCATCGAGATTTAAATTTAACTTATCTGCATTGTGATTTCAACTATTACTTATGTAATCAATTGCGTGTTCATCAATATCTAAAGAATTTTTAGTGTAATTCCCTATATTATTTTTTAAAATATTAGTTTCTAACATTGAAGCAATTGTATATGCTCAACAAAGGCCTTCATGACCTTGATTCTTAACACTAGTAACTAAATTGTATTCTCTTGCATCAAAAAAAGGCATTCTTGCAATTTCTTCTGGGCTTTTAGTTTGAAAAAGCTCTAATTTTGGTGCGTCAGAATTAGCTGATGTGGTTGTGCTTATCGCACTAAAAGGTATCAATAAACTTGGGCTAACTAATAAACTAGTTAATATTTTTTTATTTTTTAATTTCATATACTTATTTTAAATAAATATTAATATTTTTATAAAGTATTTTAATGAAAGTCAAATTGTTGAAACAAATATTGTTATTTTATAAGCTTTTAATTGTTAATTTATGATATTTAATTAATTGTTAGTATATCTAGATCTTTAGGAATTCTATTTATTGCATTTTGTAAAAATAAACTAAAACTTCCTTGTATAGCACAATTATCAATAAAATTATCAATATTTTTTAATTTGTTGATTAATTTATTTATTGTGTTTAATTTCATTAGGATATTTTAAACAATTATATTTGTTCAATTTCTTTTTAATGTTTTCAATTAAAAAATAATAAGAGAAATCATTTATTAAATATAAAAATATGTATATTGGTAAATAAAAAACAAAATACATAAAATCTCTATAAAAATGTAAATCAAAATACTCTTCGTAAGTCATTGGGTTTTCTTCGTGGAACGCATAAATTTTATAATCAGTTGTATTTACTATAGTTCTGAAAAAATAAGCAACAAAACAAATTAAAATCAAAAATAAAATAAAAAACGATGAATTTATTATTTGAGAAATGTTTTTTAATTTATAGGTTTTATATTTGTTTTCTAATTTTAATGGAATAAATCAATTAACTATTTGAATTAATAACAATGTTATCAGTATATAAATAGTGTAATAGTTTAATCCTTCTGTTAGTTCAAAATCAAGTCATGCATTACTTAAAAAAGTATAAGCTCCAAAAAAAGAAATAAGATATTTTAAAAATATATTTAAATATTTCATTAGTATTCACTCCAATTCGAATTTTCTGCAAACCAATCTTTTCGTTTTTTAAATTAAAAAAATAATTTTTACTATACATTATAATTATATTATTTTTATTTTAATAGGTTAGATTTATCAATCTATGTAATACAAAAAACTATTGGTTTTTATTTAAATTAAAATAAAAAATATATTGCACTTTTTCAAATATTGAGATTACAAAAAAACAAATACACCTCGTTTATAGGTATATTTGTTTTTACAACTAATTATTATTTTGTATTGATGTCTCAAATTCAACTTTTGCTGTATTTAAATTGTTTTTAGTTGATTCTAAAGTGCTTAAGCTTACATAATTATTAGCATAATTGTTTTGTGCAACAGATAAAATTTCTTTCAATTTATCTAATTTTTGATTAGCTTCTCTATTGTTTGTAGTATCTGGATTTGAATCGATTATTTGTTGAACTTCAGCAATGAGTTGGTTTAAATGGATTTTATTAGCTTGAATTCTTTGTTTATTATTATTTAAAATTTGTAATTGTTCTTGATAAACATGATCTAAATTTACTAATACATCTTCAAGCTCTGATAAATCTTGTGAATTATATTTTTCTTTGGTTTCTTCATTAGCATTATTTAAATCGGCTAAAGAATTTGCAACAATTAAATCTTTATCTTCAATTTCTTCAGGGATTGAATATTGGTTAACTAAATTAGTCACTGCTAAAATTTTGTCCTTTAAATTAACTAAGGAATTATATTGATCTTCATAAGTTGAAAAATGGGTTTTAATTTTAGTAATTAATTCTTTTAAATCTAGATCACTAATATTTTTAGTATTATCTAAAATCATTTTTTCATTATTTAATCAATTCAAAAAACTTTGATTTAAAGCTTTAATGCGGCTATCGCTTAAATCTTTATTTGCTGTTGATTTAGTTTTAATGTTTTCAATGAATTGATTTGCTTTGACCAATTTTTCATTTTGTTTTGTATTATCAATTTTATTTTTATTATTAGCAAGTAAATAGGTTAAAGTTCCAATTGTACTAATTCCCACAATAGTAGTAATTGCTCCTAAAGAAATTCATATTTTTTTATTTTTAGCCATTGTTGCTCCTTATTTAAGATACTAAAGCAATTAAATTTTATATGATTATTTTTAAAAACTAGGATACAAATTCTAGCGAAACTGGGAACTTAGGATATTTTAGGAGTATTTTTTATATCTTGGTAAAATTTAAAATGTAAAAATATGGGGTTATTTTATGAATAAAAACAAAGTTATTGAAAAAATTATTAATGAATCACTTGAAAAAATTATGTCTGATCGTTTCGGAAAATACTCTAAATACGTTATTCAACAAAGAGCGCTTCCTGATGTTAGAGATGGCCTTAAACCAGTTCAAAGAAGAATTTTATACTCAATGTTTGGGCTTGGTTTAGACTTTGATAAACCATATAAAAAATCAGCTCGTGTAGTTGGTGATGTTATTGGTAAATATCACCCGCATGGTGATTCATCAGTTTATGAAGCCATGGTTAATATGGCTCAATGATGAAAAAGTAATGTGCCACTTTTAGATATGCACGGAAATATCGGATCAATTGATGATGACCCTGCAGCTGCTATGCGTTATACCGAAGTTAGAATGTCAAAAATTACAAAGTACATTCTTAATGATATTAAGAAAAACACAGTAACTTTTGCTCCTAACTTTGACGATTCTGAAATTGAACCAACTGTTTTACCTTCGATTTTCCCTAACATTTTAATTAACGGAACTAAAGGGATTGCTATTGGTATGGCTACTGAAATGCCACCACATAACTTAGCTGAAATTATTGATGCAAGTATTTTTAGAATTAAAAATCCTAAGTCTAATTTAGAACAAATTCTTTCAATTGTAAAAGGTCCTGACTTTCCAACTGGTGGGGTTATCAAAGGAATTAAAGGAATTGTTGAAGCCTTTGACAAAGGGAGAAACGAAAAAGAAAAAATTCGTTTATTTGCTAAATATAGAATTTTTGAAGATAAAAATAACAAATATATAGAAATTACTGAAATTCCTTTTGGTGTAATTAAATCTAAGTTAGTTTATGAAATCGATATGTTAATTAACAAAAAAGATATTGATGGAATTGAAGAAATTAAGGATCAATCTGACCGTAATGGAATTAACATTTTAATTACTCTTTCAAAAGATGCTAATGAACAAAGTATTTTAAGTTACTTAATGCAAAAAACTCAGCTCCAAGTTACTTATTCATACAACAATGTTGTTATTGATCAAAATTCACCTAAAAACTATGGAATTTTGGGGTTATTAGACTCATATTTAGTTCATGTAAAAGAAATTAAAACTAAAACTTTAATTTACGATTTAGAGAAAAATAAACTTCGTTTAGAAATTGTTGATGGATTTATTAAAGTTAGCGAAATCACTGATGAAGTTATTGAAGTAATTAGAAATGCTGAAGGCTCAAAAGCTGGTGTTATTGAAGCTCTTATTCAAAACTTTGCCTTCACTAAAAACCAAGCCACAGCTATTGCGGAATTAAGACTTTACCGTCTTAGCAAAACAGATAAGCAAGCTTATTTAAATGAAAGAGAAGAACTTTTAAGTGCTATTTCTAGAATCGAGCTTCTTTTAAACAATGAAAAAGAATTTAACAAATTCATCATTGCTCAACTTAAAGAAATTAAAGATCAATTTGCAACTGAAAGAAAAACAATTATTGAAGAAGATGAATTTGACTTTAGCTACGAACAAACTGACTTAGTTAAAGAAGAACAGGTGCAAATTGGAATTTCTCGTTTTGGATACTTAAAGAGAATTTCACAAAAAGTAGCTGAATCTAACGCAATGCTAACTTATGCTCTTAAAGAAGAAGATTATCTTATTAGATACAACACTTTTAATACATTAAATAATTTATTAATTTTCACTAACCTTGGAAATTACGCAATTGTCCCAATTTTTAAAATTAGCGAATCAAAATGAAAAGATTTAGGGGTTCATTTATCTGAATTTGTCAATGTGCGTCCAGATGAAGAAATTGTTGCTCTTTATGAAGTAGATTCATGAGATAAAAACCTTTTTGTGGCGCTTGGAAGCCAAAAAGGAATGTTCAAAAAAGTTGCTTTAAAAGAATTTGAAGTTTCTAGAATTAACAAAAAATACACAGCTATGCCACTTGCTGATAATGATAAAATTGTTAATGCAACAATTAGTGATAACACTAAAGATATTGTAATTATTACTAATAGTGGATATGTAACTCGTTATTCAGAAAATGACATTGCGCAATATAGTCCTAAAGCTAAAGGAAATAAAGGTTTATACCTTTCGTTAAATGATCAAGTTGCTAACTTTGAAACTTTAAACCCAGATCAAAGTCTTGCAATGTTAAATAGTGATAGAATCTTTAAATCAATTCCGCTCACTAAAATTCCATATATCCCTAAAAACATTAAGGGAAAACAAATTTTTAAAGACTTTAAACTTAATGAAAAAACACTTCTTTGAGATTTAACTATTTATAATGATGTTTTAGATATTTTAGCTAAAGATGATGATCAAAAAAGTTATTTAGATAACTTAGACAATATTTATCAAAAACAAGATGGACACATTAAAGCTAACATTGATAACCTAATTATGGTTAAATTCAACAAAAATGCTAAACTTAATTTTGATCCAAGTCAAAAAACCAAGGTTGTTCAAAACATCAAAGAAGAAAA
This sequence comes from Mycoplasmopsis gallinacea, assembly GCF_900660495.1. NCBI lineage: Bacteria > Bacillati > Mycoplasmatota > Mycoplasmoidales > Metamycoplasmataceae > Mycoplasmopsis > Mycoplasmopsis gallinacea. The sequence continues at coordinate 478,624 of NZ_LR214950.1, forward strand.
ACAATCATATTCAATTTTAGAAAAAGAGCTTTTTGATCGCGAAAATAGCTTAGATGAACTTTTAAGTAGATTGGACAAAAATTTAGGTAAAAAATAATCACATTCGCTTGCTAATGCAAGCGTTTTTTCTTACTTGTTTTTTCTCTATCAAAGAATTTTTAAGTATAAAAAATGCTAATGCTCACTATTTATAGACTTATTAGTTCACTCCAGTATAATCTTCACCCAAAGATAAAGACACAACAAAAGCGCGCCTTATGTCAAGGCTTTTCTTGTGTCTTTGAAACATCAATGCAACCGATAATTGAGAAAATTGTTCTAAATATGCAAAAAAAATGAAATATGATTATGTCCATATTTCGTATCCTTGTTTAAAATTCAGGGTTTTTAATTTAAAGGTAACTCAATTTGCTTATTGAAGGTGTATATTTTGTCAGGTTCTTTTACGCTTGAACGAGCTTGTAATTCAAAAAGAACTTTTCATGCATTACCATTCTCATTTAGTTCGGAAGTGACAATTTTATTAATTTGAATATCATTAAAGAAAAAACGCTCTTTTTCCGCATTGCTTATTTTATGAACTTCAAAATCAGAAATTTCAAGCTTGTTTCTTGGTTTATTTACTGATTGCTCTTTAATTGTGATTGAAAGAGATTTGGTTGCAATATAATCTGTAATTAACTTTTTGTTATATTCTTCATAAAGATTTGTTCCAATGTTTATTGGAGCAGCCTGATTTTCAAGGAAAATTTCAAGAACATCCCCAGGAGCATTAAAACCGTTATCAATACCGCTAATTGCACTAGTCCTAAATGTTAATAATACTCATTTTTCGAATCTTAAAGGATTTTCATCTAAAACGTGATCAGTCGTTAATTCTTCAGAAGCGATTTGAGTTTCTAAAGCTCTAACAATTTGACCTTCTTTGATTAATCACACATCGTTTTTACCATTTTCAGGATTGACGAAGTTTATTTCTTTTCCTATATTTTTAGGATCAAGGTGTTCATTAATATATGAAGCACTGTAATTGTGTCCAGGGTGCCCTTTGTAATAAATATTATAATCTTGAGCATATTTAGAAGCTATATATTTAACTCTATCAATATCTGAATCATAACTTGTTCCAATTATAATTATTGAAGGTTTCTGGTTTTGCTGATAATCACCTTTTACTATATCCCTTTCTTTTTCTCAATCTAAACCAATAATTTTTCCTCAGTGTGTAAAAAGTCTTTTATTATTTCTGTCTCTGGTGCTAAAAATAAAATCTTTAATTTCTTTTGGAGAAAGATTTTCACCCGTAGCACCTTTTTCTTGTTCAAAAAATGGCTTGATATTTCTAATTTTTTTATTTGTTAAACTTTTAACTGCGTCATATTCAGAAAGATAACTAACTATATTTGGGTAAAAATTAGTTATTAAATATTGACTAATTCTATCAATATACTTTGGAGCATTTTTTAGAGGAAGTCCTGTTTGAGCGTCTAAATAAAGATCATAAACTAATGGCACATATCTTTGAGAGACTCATTGTCCTGTTGCAAGTGAATCTTCAATACCTACAATTGCAACGTTGTGATATTTATTCACTAAATTTGAATATTCCATTTCATTTCGAAAATGGTCTGAATTCATGAAAAAGTTAATTTTTTTATCAGGGTTTGCAGCTATTATTTTTTCAAAATATTTTATAGCTTCTAAATCAGAAATGGAACCTAAATCTTCAACAGTAGATTTGTTATATGAATTTTGAGCGCTTGATGGGTCTTGCTCAGTTGGTAATTTACGAACATTTTTAAGAAAATCTTCAAAAAATTCTTTATTTAATGGTTTTTGAAAAAGTAATTTTGAAGTATAAAGAAAATGAACTTCACTTTTTGAAAGCATTGCTAATCTGACCAAATTAAAAAAGGGCATAATTCCGTAAGTAGAAAAATATAAATTTATATCAGCTTTATCTTGAAGTTCTAAAATACTTGAATTTGATTTTAATTCATTATTTAGATCATAAGTAATTGTATTTAAAACTGGTGATGTTTTTTGAACTTTTCTTTGGTTAGATAATATAGCTAAGGTTGTTGTAGGAATAGCAATTACAGCAGCACTAGCAGCAGCTGTTAAAATAGCTAATTTTGTTGTTCTTTTCATAACTTAAATTATATTTAAAATAATAAAAGATAAAAAGAATTATAATATCACCATGAAACAGTTATATAAAATTTTTGATTCTAATTTATATAAAAAAAACTTTTTATTTTTTAATGTTATGCAAATAATTGATGTATTAGGATTAATTTTAATTGTATGTGGTGCTTTTTGCTCATTGCCTCTCCATAATATCCTATTACAATTTGACTTAGATATGCTCGGAAATTATACATTTATTGGCCCTATCATTTGGTTAGGAGTATCTTTGATTTTAGTAAAGATAATATTGCTTATTATTTTATTTTTTATTAATAAATCTGATAAATTAAGAAGTGTTTTGGCTATTTTATATAGCTTAATTCTTCCTTTTTGATTTCAAACTTTGGTTAAAAAACAATTAATTGTTAATTCAAAAACTAAAGAAGAACAAAAAGAGATATTTTCTAAACAACTTATTAATAATTTCTTTATTTTTATCTTTCTATTTGTTGTATTTGCTGTTTTAATCGCAACATATACACAGTTTTTTAGAATTTACTTTTATTATTCATATTACAAATTTTTATGAATGGATCTAATTTGTCTTAGTTCTATATCTCTTGTTGTGCTTAATTCAATTCTTTTAAATAGCTATATTAAACTTAAAAAGCTGTAATTAAGTTATAAAACCACATACAAAAAATATAATTTATTTGAGCGTAACTTCAAATACAACAAAACAAAAATACAAAAAAGTATACATATAACCTTGCATTTTCTTCTGTTTTCGAGTTCCTAGCTACAATTCAACTTACAATAAAAAACCACTAATAGGTCTTATTTATAGACATATTAGTGGTTTTAAATATTTTAATTTTCTTTAAGGAAAGTGTTCATATCTATTCAATCCTCTTTACTTGGAAAATAATCAATATTTACAAAGTAATCATAAACATCTTCCATATTTTTAATGTTGGTTTTATATGCTTCTTGTGGGTCTGAGTAATATTTATCTCGATAAATTAAGTTGAAAGTGTTGGAAATTGGGAAATTTCTAAAACTTACAAAAGTTTTGATTTTCTCTTTATCTCAATTTAAATTCGTATTAAGTAAGCTCATTGTGGTAAGAATTGTTGTTGTGGTTGCTTGAATTCCATGTAAAGTAGTTTTTGAATCTCTATTTTGATCAAATAAAATTGACTGATTAATTTTAATATTATTTAAATCATTTGAAAGCATAAGTTCTCAAGCAATATTTGGATTTAAAATAATAGCAATTTGATCTGTATCTTCGCCTAAAAGGAAACTGACATATTCTTTAGCAATTTCTTTATCGTAGCTTGCATGTAATTTAAAAAATCAGTTATATTTTGAAGGCGGATAAAGTTTTTTCATTTTAGCAAAATAATCTTGAATTTCTTTATAAGTACGTTTATTTTGATCAATTCTTCACTTACCATTTTTGTCTTTTTTAAAAAGTGAGGATCCCATAAAAATTAAATTCTTTTTATTTAGATCGTAATGCTCTCTTCCTTGCATTATAAAATCTAAGAAAGTTCCATTTGGCACTTTATTTACCTTTAAAAAGTCACTTACAAAATCATTGCCATTTGTAAATTCAACCATATTAGTAATTTCGTATGGGTTTAATGGATATTGTTCTATTTTGATCTTTGCTCAGCTTTTATTAATAGAATCCATTTCCTTGTTAAATTTATCAATATAACCTCTTTCTAGATTAAATATTTTTACTTTTTCGTCTAATTGCAAGAAATGATGATAATCAATTAGTATTTTGCTTAGATTTTTGTCATTTTGGAACCGATTTCATTTTGTTATTAGCTCTTTCTTGGTATAAAATTTACTTTGTTTTAACACCCACTTTTTATAGTCATCTAGAAAATAGACTTGTTGAGCATTTCCATCGCTTAAAAGAACTATTTTATTAGCATGTTTAAAAATTCAATTTTTGAACTTTTCATTTTCTAATGATATCAGACTTAGTGCAGGTAAATAGAAATCAAATTTGTTGATTCCTGCATCAAGATAAGGTTTTAGATATGTTTCAATCTCATTTACAGATTTGAAAAATGTATGATAAGAGTTATCAATGTTATTAATATATTTAGTGTTATCAATTGTTAAAACTCTTCCATCATTTATATTTCACTGATGATTTTTAAAATCATAAACAGACTTAAATTTAGATGTTAAATGCTCTAAATCAAATCTTTGAGTCCCGGGGCGACTAAGTGCATCAGAAGTTTTTCAAACCTCTGAATTTATAAAAAATAAAACATCATTGTATGGTGTATTTGCGCTACTATTTGCACTAAGCTGCCCAATTGATAGAAGCATACTCGAAAGATAAACCTGTGCTGCATGTCTTGTAATAAAAACACTTGGATATTCATTAGAAGCTGAGTCAATTATTTCATTGATAAACGGACGGAAAAAACTATCTTTTTTGATTAATTTAACACCTGTTTTTAAACCTTTTAGCTCCATTTGCTTGTTACGAAACTCGGTACTTAATTGATCAATTTTATTTTGGTTTTCAATAAAAATAGATTTTTTTGCTTTTAGATCTATTTTGTCATCATATAACACTTTTATTAAATTTTGTAAATTAACTTGCATTTGAATTATTTTTCGATTATTTATTTCAAGATTGTTTTGTAAAATAGCTATTTTTTCCAAATTTTGATTAGATTCTTTTTCTATAATAAGCATATTATTTCAAGAATTAATAATACTAGTTAGCTTATCAGTTTCATATTCTTGATCGGTGTAGCTTTTAGCAAGCATCTCAGCTGTTAATTCTTCTTCGCTTGCACAAGAACTTATTGCAAAAGTAGTTGTTACTAAAGAAGTTGGGATTAATGCTAAATTTCAAATTTTCTTTCTCATAAAATATCCTTAAAAATATGTATATAAATATTATAAATTCATTTAAAAATTAACTTTAAAATATATTGAAAACATCTTATTTTTAATTCAAAAATGTATAATTAAACCTATGGGAATTTATAAATTACATTCAAATTATGAGCCAAAAGGTGATCAACCAAAAGCTATTAAAGAAATAGTTGAAAACATTAAAGACGGAATTGATCAACAAGTGCTTTTAGGGGTTACAGGTAGTGGTAAAACTTTCACTATTGCCAATGTTATTAAAGAATTTGATAAGCCTGTGCTTATTCTTTCGCATAACAAAACTTTAGCTAGCCAGCTTTATAGCGAGCTTAAATCATTCTTTCCTGAAAATGCAGTTGAATATTACATTAGTTATTTTGATTACTATCGTCCTGAAGCTTATATGCCTACAACCGACACTTACATTGAAAAAGATTCAAAAACTAATGAACAAATTGAAATTTTAAGAATGAGTGCAATTAACTCACTTTTAACAAGAAAAGATACTATTGTAATTGCTAGTGTTAGTGCTATTTACGGGGCTTTAAATCCTGAAATTTATAAAGATAGTTTCTTTAGATTCTATACCAGCATGAAAATTTCAGTGAAAGAATTTACCAAAAGATTAATCCAAATCAAATATGATCGAAATGATGTAGATCAAGCACCTGGAGAATTTACTGTGAAAGGTGATAACATCATCATTAGACCTGCAGATAGCGAAGATAAAGCAATTCGGATTAGCTTTTTTGGTGATGAAGTTGATGAAATTGCCGAAGTTGATCCAGTAACTAAAAATGTTATTAAAAAAGTTAATATTTACAATTTATCACCTGGGGATGCTTATGCAACTGATAATTCAATTTTTGATATTGTAATACCAAAAATTGAAAAAGAGCTTGAAGATAGACTTAAAGAATTTAAAAATGAAGGTAAGGTTTTAGAACTTACCCGGCTAAATCAAAGAATTAAAAATGATATCGATGATATGAAAGAATTTGGAATGTGTAAGGGGATTGAGAATTACTCAATGTACCTTGACCAAAGAACCTTTGGTGAAAGACCTTATACCATTATGGATTATTTTCCGAAAGATTCACTGATGTTTATTGATGAATCGCATATGTTTGTTCCACAATTAAATGCAATGTACAAAGGTGATCGTTCACGTAAAGAATCACTTGTTGAATATGGATTTAGATTACCTAGTGCACTTGAAAATAGACCCTTACAATTTAATGAATGAGAAACTGAATTTAACTTCAAAAAAATTTTTATTTCAGCTACTCCTGGGGATTATGAACTAGATCAAACAAACGGACTTGTAACTCGTTTATATGTGCGTCCAACAGGTTTACTTGATCCAGAAATCATTATAAAACCTACCAAAAACCAAATTGAAGATATTTATGATACCATTATTACTCAGCGACAAACAGGTGAAAAAACTATTATTTTAACAACTACTAAAAGAATGGCTGAAGAATTATCTACTTACTTAATTGAAAGAGATATTAAGGCAGCTTATATCCATTCAGAGCATAACACTTTTGTTAGAAATGAAATTCTAAGAAAGCTTAGATCAGGAATTTATGAAGTTGTTATTGGAATTAACTTACTTAGAGAAGGGATTGACCTACCGGAAGTATCTAAAGTTATTGTTCTAGATGCTGATAAAGAAAGCTTTATGCGTAATGCACGCAGTTTAATTCAGATTACGGGGCGTGCAGCTAGAAATGCAAATGGTCAAGCTATTTTCTATGCTGATAGTATTTCAAAAAGCATGAAAATTTGCATCGATGATAACAAAGAAAAACGTGAATTACAAATTGCATACAATAAAAAACACGGAATTGTTCCAAAAACCATTATTAAACCTATTGCAGAGCCAATTCATGGTCATGACATTATGAATGCAGTTGAATTAATTCTTGATAAGCAAAAAAAATCTGGAGATTCACAAAAAATGAACAAAAAATCAAAAGATATGCTTATCCAAGAAATTAAAGATCAAATGAATGAAGCAGCTAAAGCTCTAGATTATGAAAGAGCAATTGAACTTAGAGACATTCTTTTAGAATTGCAAAAATAGCGCAAAAAACTTAAAGTTTATAGCTTTAAGTTTTTTTCAAGTTTCCCACTTAGTAGTATAAATTTATCAATTATTTAGATTTTTTGTTTCTCAAATTATTTATTTTGATTTTCTTTATTGCTTCCTTTGACACTTCAAAACTAAAGGTTTCAGAGAAAATTTTAGTTTGGTCACCAATTTTGCTTAAATAATTAGCGATCTCTATTACCTTTATTTCTTCAGTTGTATCAAATATAAATTTAAAATATACTTTTCTATTGTCAAATTCTTTACTAAAAATACGTAAAGCATCATAAATTGAACTAGTGAAATTTCTCATTGATATGAGAAATTCTTTATTTAATTCTTCTTTTTTAAAATCAATAATTTTAATAGTAATTAAAATATGATGATTTTTCTCTTTTGAGATAGCATATAAAATTTCTTCAATTATTTCTTTAGATTTTATAACATCTTCGTGAAAATTTAATTTGTCCTTGTATTGTATTTCACCACCAATTCCATATGATTGAATATCTTTTTTATTTAACAATATGAAAACTACAAGAACAATAAAAGATACAGATAATAAACCTAAAAGTGAAAATCCTATATAGATGAACACATTTCTTGATAACTCTTCATTTCAAATCCCTAAACCTTGGAACACATCAAAAAAGATGCTAGTAGAAACAAATAATAAAGCAAAAATTAAAGTACAAATATAAATGTATTTTTTAGTTTTTCTTACTTTCTTTATTTCTTTGTTCTTTTTAGTGTTTTCTGATTTTAAAGCTGTATAAACTTCTCCTAAAAGATCATTGTTATTTAAACAATGAATTGTTAGATCTGAATTTAATTGTTTTGATTCTAAATATTCTTTTATTTTTTGTTCTCAGTTTTTATCTCTATGTGAATCCTCGACTATATTTTTCACATATACTAAAGCACTTTCTAAATTTTCTCTCTTTTTAATGTTGTTCAATAACATTTTAAATTCTTCACTTTTATCAGGTTTTGTTTTACTAATGAGTTCTAAAATAACATCTCTAAGTTCAATTTTATAAGACTCGTTTAAAGAAAGCAAAATATCATAACCTGCATTTTCTTTGTTTTTATCTTGGATTTCTTTTCATTTTTTTAAATCATCACAATTAATGTCTTTTAAACCCACTTTTTCGTAATATTGTTCTAATTCTTCTTTTTTGTAAGGCGATTTAATATAACCATTTTTTGATAAATTTTCTTTTATGATGTTTTCAACCACATCTTTATATAAAGATTTATCTGCTTTTTGATCTTTTTGCTCTAATTTACCTTTTTCATGTCCATTATCATTTGAATAAGTTGATTCAGAACCAAAGAATTTATACTCTGTTTTTTCACTTAACAACTTATCAATTTCATTATCTTTTAAATCAAAATTACTTTTGAATTTATCAATATCACCTTTTTTTGTCTTAATATAAAGAAGAAAAAGATTGATTAAAAAGAAAAGAGTTTGATCAGATACATCTTTTGAATAAATATCTTTGTAATATTTTCTAGTTTTATTTATTGTTTCTTTTAATGAATATTCTTTTTCAGTAATTTTTTTGTTTTCAACACTCATAATTACCCTTTCTTTAAAAAAATATAGTAAAAACTAAGTCTTAAGACTTAATTTTTACTATATATTTGGTTACCTTTTCTACAACGTCATTAATCCCAGGACAATGTGTTTCATTTGGGAAAAATAAGGCAAATGTACCCGGTGTAAGTTCAATTTCCACATCTTTATTTGGTTCATTAAAGAACACAACATCATTTTCTTTGTTATATTCTGAAATAATAGTTGTAGTTTCAAGTTGTGTATGTGGGTTATATACAATTTTTTCAGGCTGAGCTCCATAAAGGTGAATATCAAAGTGATTGTGGTGAATTTCACAAATTGGATTAGCATATCTTCGAGCATCAAATGTACCTTTTTTGATAAGTACATTTTCATTAATTGTAGTTACTCCTTCAGGAATTTGTGTGTAATCATTTTCCATCAATCACTCAATTGAAGCATCTAAATCTTTGCTCATTCCTTTGTATTTTTTTAAATTTGTTAATTTATCAAAAATCATAATTATTCCTTAAATAGTTTGTTTGTTTTTTTATATTCAAATTCTTTAGCAGTTTCTTCTAATTTTTCGATGTAAAAAGCATCATCAAAATATTTAGCTGGTTGAGCATTTACTCATAAAATGACTAAATAATACACAAGGATTTTTTGTTGAATTAAGTATTCTTCTCAATATGAATCATACTCATTTAAAAAGACTTCCTCTTGTTCTTTAGTTAAATGAGCAGAGCAAATAAAGTAAGCAAGATCAAAGTGCTTATCACCCATTGTTGCATATTCTCAATCAACAAAATACAATTTATCGTTTTTATCAATTAAGAAGTTAAATGGAAAAAGATCATTATGAAGTGGTCTATTTTTTAGACTTTTAGCAAGAATGTTATTAATTCTTCTGAAATATTTATCAATTACTGGAATTTTTAAACCTTTTTCACGAATGATTTTTTGATAGTGTTTTACCCTTGCGGCTAAGTTATTTTTCGGAAATTCAAGTTTTGAATCATGCAAGGTTTTAAGATTTTTAGCGACTTGAATTAATAATTTATCATCTAAGATAACTTCCTTACTATCAATTCACTCTCAAGAGATGGTATTTTGATTATTTTCGATAAGTTTAGGCACAAAATCTAATTTAGATAAAAGTTCATAATTGATTTTGTGATTAAATCCATTGTATTTCTTCTCTTGCATAAAGACTTTATCATCTACTTTATACGATTGATTTGTATATCCTACTTCAATTTTTGTTTTCATAGACCTCCTCATTGTGACAAATTCATTAAGTTTAATAATTATATTAAAAACTTTATTTATATTGCAATTTCGGTTGTGGAAATTATTTTGGTATAAATTATGGAAATTATTCCATTTTTAGCTAAAAATATCCTATTAGTGACCACAATTAAGAAAAAAATAAGCAAATACTATACAATTATTAGAGTAAAAAAATTTTTCAATAAATAGATAGAAAGGAATTATATGAAAATTTTAGTTGTTGGCGCAAACCATGCAGGTACATCATTTTTAAGAACACTTAAGACATTAAATCCTAATGCATAAGTAGTTGCTTATGATAGAAATACAAACACTTCATTCTTAGGATGCGGAATTGCTTTATGAGTTGGTGGAGAATTTGAAAGTTCAGAAGGTCTTTTTTACTCATCTCCAGAAATTTTAGTAAAAGAATATGGTGTTAAATTAAAAACAAGTCATGAAGTTATTAAAATTGACAAAGATAAAAAAGAAGTTGTTGTTAAAAACTTAGAAACTGGTGAAGAATTTGTTGATAATTATGATAAATTAGTTTTTGCTGGTGGAACATGACCAATTGAACCACAAATCAAAGGAAAAGAATATAAAAACATTATGCTTTCAAAACTTTTCCAACACGCAGAAGAAATTGTTGAAAAAGCAAATGATAATAAAATTAAAGATGTTGTGGTTGTAGGAGCTGGATACATTGGGGTTGAGCTTGTTGAAGCTTTCCACTTAAAAGGTAAAAATGTAACTCTTATTGACTTACAAAACAGAGTTGTTCCAAACTACTTTGATTCAGAATTTACTGATGTAATGGAACAAAATATGGCTAAAGAAGGTATTAAATTACAACTTGGCGAAAAAGTTCAAGAATTTAAATCTAAAGACGGAGAGCACGTATCAAGTGTTGTTACAGATAAAGGTGAATACAAAGCTGATTTAGTGATTTTATGTATCGGATTTAAACCTAGAACAGATGCTCTTGAAGGTGTTGAAAAATTACCTAATGGTGCAATTAAAGTTGATCAGTTCCAACGTTCAATTAGCGATGAAAACATCTATGCCATCGGTGATTCAGCAGCATTAAAAAATGTTGTAACAAATGATTATTCACACGTAGCTTTAGCAACAAATGCTGTAAAAAGTGGTCTTGTAGCTGCTCTTCACTTAATTGGTCTTAATGTACCATTCCCAGGTGTTGCTGGAACAAATGCAATTAATGTTTTTGATTGCCACTATGCTTCAACTGGACTTACAAAAGAAGCTGCTCTTAAAGCTGGAATTGAAGCTGCAGAATCAGAATACTGAATCGACAATGATAAACCAGAATTTATGAGAGATCATGAAAAAGTTGCATGTAAAATTACATATGAGAAAAACACATTTAGACTTTTAGGAGTGCAAATTGGTTCATGAGGTAAAACAATTCATACAGAAGTTATCTATATGTTCGCACTTGCAATTCAAAAAGGATTATCACTTCCTGAAATTGCTTTAACAGACGTTTACTTCCTTCCACACTTTAATAAACCATTTAACTTCTTCTTAATGCCAATGCTTAATGCACTAGGAATCAAATACAAAAAATAATAATTTGCAAATCAAAAACCAATTAGTAAAAACTAATTCCTGAGTTTCCAAGTTACAACCTGTAAAAAAACGAATACATCTACTATATAGACGTATTCGTTTTTTTGTCTTAAAAATTACTAGAACTATTTATCTAGTATGTTGTAAAAATCACTATATATTTTGTTTAACTCTTTGTGTGATGGATCTAAATTATTTGTAATTTCCGATACTACTTCATCATTTACTATTTTTTGAGTTATAGTTATAAGTTTTAAAGCATCTATAAATTTGTTAATTGTAATTTTCTGAATTTCTCCATTTGTTTCATAGAATTTTTTCAGTTTAAAGATTGAATATTTTAGAACAACAAGAGATAAGAAACATAAAAATACATGCGCTAGAATATGCTCTTCTTTATGAACAAAAATAGGTCTAATTTCAAGTGATGATTTTAAAATACGAAAACCTTCTTCTATTTTTCATTGTTGTCTATAAATTTCATTTGCTTTTTCTGCTGATAAATCAAGGATATTTGTTTCTATCATATAAAATCCATCTTGATCAGCTATTTTCTTTATTTTGTCATAGTTTAATCTTCCAACTGTGACACCATCTACATCCATATATTTTCTTTTGTATTCTGGAACCAAATCGCTTAAGCATATTGTTCCGCCAATTGATTTTTTATTAATTCTATCTATAAGGTTTTTTCTTTTTACTTTATCTAATGTTTCTTTTGAAGGACTAAAATAAACAATTTGTTTTCTGTAATTACCATTAAATCTTTTCTTATTTCAAGAAGATTCAATAATTCTTTCTTTAGAAAATATATTATTTATGCACATATAATCTTTATCTTGAACTATAAAGTTTCTTGATTCAGCATTTAAATTATCAATTCGTTTTTGAAATATAAATTTATAACCTTTTTGTTCTAAAAATCTAATGTTTGCACTTTGACTTAACCCTCTATCAGCAATTACAACAACATCTTTTATGTTATAAATTTTCTTCATTTCAACTAAAAATGTTATTAAAGTTTGCGAATCAGCTGTGTTTCCTGGAAAAACTTTGTAGTGAAAGGGAATTCCATTGTTATCTGTGGCCATTGCTATTACGATTTGATCTTCATTGTGTTTTCCATCTTTTGAAAAACCTTTATTTCTTATTCCGCTTCTTGAAAAGCTCTCAAAATAAACTGTTGTATTATCAAAATGTATAACTTTTTCATTTCTATCAGTTAACTTTTTCAATTTATCATAAAGATTTAATAGTATAGTGTTTTTGTTTTCTAAAAAAATATCTAAGTAATTATAAATAGATGACTTTTTAATGTTTAAACCTTGGATAAAGTCATTTTTATTTTTGTATTGACAAATATAACTTCTAGGGAAAATTATTCTTGTTCCTATTATAAATTCGAGCACTTCTTGAAGAGATTTGTGTTTTGAATTTGGTAAAAAACTAAACAATTCTAATTCTTTTATAACTTTATAAATTAAATCGATACCAATGTTTTTAACATTGGTTCGTACTGACATTGGTTCCAATAGTTCAAAAAATTTAGATTTTACAGCTTTTTTATCTGAACTCACTTCTATAAGTTTGGCTAGTGGTTTTATATCTTCCAAACTAGAAAGAGAATATTTTTCTTTAATTTCTTCTCAGTATCCTACACCAACCATTTGACTAATACCTTTACCATAACCATTAGAAACTGCTAAACCAAGATAAGTTCCTTTTGACTTTTTTGTTTTGCATAAAATGTAATTACTCATAATTAAATTATATCATATAGTTTGAGTAGTTTTAGTAAAAAAGATATTTTTTATTAAAAAATACTCATATACTTTAGTATATGAGTATAAATTTTTCCTGATTGCAAAGTTGCTCTTAACTTGGAAACTCAGGATATGTTCGCACTTGCAATTCAAAAAGGATTATCACTTCCTGAAATTGCTTTAACAGACGTTTACTTCCTTCCACACTTTAATAAACCATTTAACTTCTTCTTAATGCCAATGCTTAATGCACTAGGAATCAAATACAAAAAATAATAATTTGCAAATCAAAAACCAATTAGTAAAAACTAATTGGTTTTTTCATTCATTTTTTTATAAGCTTCTATGAGTTTATTTAAATCTATTACTCGAGTTGAGCCACCTGTATATTCATTTAGATCAACAGGTAATTCAAAACCTAATCTTTTAGTTGGGTAAAGAGTTTCTATTGTTTTATCAAAAGACTTAGCTTGGTTTAAATTATCTGCGTTATAGAAGATGTTATATCTATAATTAAACATTAAAAGTGAACCTGAATTGGCATATTTTCTTGAATAATACTTTTCAAAGTATTTAAATTCACTTGTTATTTTAGTAGGCAATCAAAAACCATTGTTTTCACTTGTTCCAATAAAAATATTTGGAGATGAATTGATTTTTTCAACACTTCCTTGAGCTGATTTTTCAAAATTAGTTCCAGATGGTATGATCATTGAAGATAAATCAATGTATTTTTTTCCGTTTAACTCAAAAACTTTTTTATCTTCGAAGAAATTAAATGAAATTTTGTTGATTAAAAAAGTTTTAAAAGAATCAAGTAATAAATGTTTATTGTTAGTTTGAATATGCTTAAATACACTTTGGTTGTTTTGAATATCATAATAACCTGAATCTTCATTAAATTTGTTCACATAATTTTCTGAGAAAATGTTATTTTCTTGGCTTATTGAAGTTCATTTTCTCGCTTCTTCTTCGCTTTCGAAATTAACTTCAATGATTGCATAATCTAGATAAGAATGAAGTTCAGAATTTTTATATTCTTCTGGTAAAAAATACTCAAAAGGTGTCATTTTAATACTTCATTGATCTCTTCCGTCTTGAATCACTTTTGCTTTTACTGTTTTGTCTTCTAAATTAGTATGGAAAAGTGTTAAGTCAAATTCTTCTTGATCCATTTGTTCAAAGAATAAGTGACCTGCGGATAATAAAAATCATTTTGTTGGATATTCGCCTTCATTATCTAGTGATAAATAATTGATGAATCTAGCATTACCGATTGTAGTTTCTTGGTTGCTATTAGTAATTTTTATTCCTACCGAATTATCAATTTTATGATTTTGAGATTCAAGCAATTTATAAGAGACGTCTCTTTTTAAAAATCCGCCAATAGATATTGTGTATATTTTTTTGTCAGAAAAATCAGAAATTTCTTGTCCATCTCAATTTTTTGATTCAATTAAATAAATTACTAAAATTCCTTGGTCTTCTAATTTTTCAAGCCCATAAACTTTATATTCATCATAGATTGAATTATCATAAAAATATATCAATGAATCTATATTTGTAAGAGTTTCTATTTGATCTACATATTTATTTTTTATAACATTTTCATATAATTCGAAACTTCTTTTAAAATTATCAATTTTTGTATATTCTAAATTATCAACTCTTGAAACGCTATAAATGGTGTTTTTAGGGTTTTTTAATCTAAAACCTGGTCTTTCTATTATTTCAAAATCTGTGACGTCTCAAATTGAGCAACTGGTTAATGAAACATAAGAAATAATCGGCAACGACAAAAAACCAATTTTTTTTATGAATTTTCAATATTTTTTAATCATTTTATGCCTTTTTAAATTCAATTTTGTTTCCAAAATTAAACTCATTGTTAGGTGATAATAAAGTATATGGCAATTCACTTATATGCACAAATTTATCTTGTTGATAATTGTATAGTGATCTTGAAATGTATAAGTCAGGATATGAGAATCATCCATCAGTAACTTTTCAAGTTACACCATATTTTAAATTGTTGCTGAATTCTAATGCGGTTGCGATCATTACGTCTCTGTTGTTTTTCATTTGGTATTTTCAATCATTCAATCCGTGATCATTGAAATTTTCATAAATTGTTTTACCGTTTCCTGTTACATGTGATTTTAAGAAAATTTCTAAACCAAAATATGCTAAAGCTACAAGAGCAACTGGTGTTCCAATTGTGCTTGAAACCATTAAGAAACTAGTGATTACTGCATTAACTGTTGAATTTACAAAATTTGCTAATGCTTTTACGTCGATATAATCGGATCTTATGGTAGAAAAAACATCTATTAGTGCAATTCCTGCTGATACAATATGATATGTTCTTATTAATTTACTAATCGCAGTACTTACACCAGGTCACAACTTGGTTAATGATGATACTTTGGATGTTCCACCACCAACATTGAATACTTGTTTTATGTATTGTAAAAGATCAACTACTTTAGGATGGCTTGCTATTTTTGAAAATGTTGTTCCTAATGAAGATTTTAAAGTTGAAAGAAAAGATGAATAGCTATCAAAATTTAAAACTGATATTTTATTTGCTGCTTTCAGAAATTTTATTAATCTTAACGAAGTTATAATTTCATTATTTTTTTCTTTTGCTTTTAAGTTTCTCATTTGTACGTAAGCTTTAGATAAATATGGATTATTGTTAAAAACTTTTTCTACGAATTCAGAATAATCTACATCATACATTTCATTTTCTTTACCAACTTCAGTAATTTTAATTGAATCTATGAATTCATCTTTGTTTGACATATTTTCCACTTTGTTCATAGCATTTGAGATGAAATTTTGCAAAATAGTCATATTAGATCAAGCTATATATGAAACGTCAGCTTCAAAAACATTATCAGTTATAGTAAATAAATCATATCCATTTTTAGTTATGTGCTCACCTTTGTATAAAACATCATAATCAGGGATGTTAGGATTATTTCGTGCTTCTATATATTTTGTTAGAGACCAAGTTCTTCCTGTTTTTGTTTCTTTTCCTTTATCTTTTTCTCTTATTAAAAATCTTTTATATTCAGAAACTAAAATCTTCTTTTGAAATAAAGAAACATTTAATAACATTATTTTATTTAATAGATTTTCGATATTTTCAAAATTGCTAATTGTTTGTATAAATCCAAGTATTTCTGGATTTTTTTTCATTAGTTTAAATTCTTTTTGGATTGATTCATAATTTTCTTTAATAAACTCTGAGTTATCTGAATTAAAAAACTCACTTAATAAAATCATTTCTTTTTTGTGTTGATCTATATTTGCTTTTTCTTTATTTATTGTCATACTTATAATTGGTGAAGATGATAATAAAACACCTCCAAATAAAATAAATTTACCTAATTTTTTCATAAAATCTCCTTAATTAGAATTCTTTTGTATTTTGAAACCTAATGTTTTATTAGGGTAAAGTGTCTCGAATATTTTGTCAAAAGATTTAGATTGGTTAAGTTTCTCATTATGATTAAAAATATCATATTTAAAGTTGGACATTAAATAAATTCCTGCATTTTCACTTATTTTTGATGAGAAAACATCTTTAAAAAATTCAAATTCTTCAACTATTTTTGTCGGCATTCAAAGACCTGATTTTTCATTAAAAGCAATTTTTATATTTGGTATAGAATTTATTTTTTCGACAACACCCGATGATCCTTGTTTAAATTTTGTGCCTGATGGCATTATGGAAGTTGATAAATCAACATAATAGGTTCCATTTGAATTAATAATTTGATCATTAGCAAAAAATTGAGTTGAATTATTAATTCTAAGACCAAAGTACACTGGGTCAAATAGATAAAGCCACTTATTTTCTGTATCTATATATTTAAAGACATTTTCTCCATTTTCTAGATCGAAATATCCTGAAAAAGTGGAAAAATTATTTCTATATGAATCAGAAAAAATATCGTTTTGTGGTTTAGTAGAAGTTCATTTTTTGGCATCTTCTTCAGTTTCAAAATTAATCTCTATAATTGCATAATCTAAATATGTGTGCAACTCTTTATCTCTATATTCTCAAGGTAAAAATTTTTTAAAAACCTCTGCACTAAAATTTCATTGGTCTCTACCATCTTGAATCACTTTAGCTTTTACTGTTTTATCTTCTAAATTTGTATGGAAAAGTGTTAAGTCAAATTCTTCTTGATCCATTTGATCAAAGAATAAGTGACCTGCAGATAATAAAAATCATTTTGTAGGATATTGGCTTTCATTATCTGGTGATAAATAGTTTACAAATCTAGCATTTCCTGTTGTCATTTCGTTATCTGAATTTAAAATTTTTAAACCAACGGAGTTATCAATTTCTTTTTCTCTTTTTATAGACACAGGAATATCTGGTGTTTTTTGTTGTTTAAAATCGTCAATTTGTATATTTTCAAAATTGATATGAGAAAAATCTGTTATTTCTTCACCATTTCAATCTTTTTTATCAATTAAATAAATAATTAAATGGCCTATTTCATCAAAAGCTTCCACTCCATACACATAATATTTTTGATACAAATCGTTTGACTTAAATTCAAGAATTTCATCAATATCATCTATATTTTTAATATCACTAGCTTTTTTATTAATGATGCCATCACGTTTATAATTATAAAATTTTAAATCCATTGATGTAGGAGGGACATATTTATAATCTAAATTGTGATGCATTGATAAGTTATAAAGTTTTTGTATTGGTGAAGATTCTTTAAATGTTAATTTCTTTTCTTCTTTTGAATTTGCAAGTACATAAGCTAATCCAGTGGCTGCAGCTACTGTAGTTACTAATGCACCCGAGAATAAAAACAATTTCCTTTTATTAAATTTCATAATCTTTCCTTTAACTTTTTGATTATACATACTTATGATTTTTATTTATTTTTAGTTTTTTAATCGAAAAATCTAAAATTACATAGCTTTCTAACGTTTTCTAATTTTGACTCTAAATACTTTTGTTCAAAAAAGACCTATTAATGGGGTTAAAACACTTCCGAATACAAAGATAACGATATTTAAAAGTACAATAACAAAAGTATTTGTTCCTTTATAGAAAAGTGGGTGTGTGAAGTTTAAAAATCCATAAATGGTCATATCTAATTCTTTAGTTAAAGTCACATTTTCTTTAAGTGGAACATTTTGTAATTCATTATGAATTGGCAATGCCATAAAGAATGTTATTAAAGCGAAGAAGTAATAGCAAACCATTGTGATAAGACTTAAATAGATTGTTTTTCTAGATACTTCAAGTTCTTTTCTATTCATAATTCAAACCACAAATCCTAAAATAGGATTTACTGCATGGATTATGAATGTATTAAAGAAATATAAAGGTGTGAATTTTTTAAGGTCTGGTCCAAAAATTAAGGTTCAATAAACCACGAAAGTAATTGTGATATAAACAATTGCTAAAAATAAAATTTGTTTAACAATGTAATTTTTAGGGTGAAATGCATAAATAAAAAGGGCAATAACTAAAAATGTGTTGCTTAATCAAGTAAAAGTAAGGTTTGTTCTTCAAAACATTCCAAGAGTTTTAATACCGTGTAATTCACTTTTTAATAAAAATTCTCTTTCACTTGCTTGAAGTAAATTAATTTTCTCTATTGTTTTATTAGAAATGATATGTCAATTAATTAAAGTGGATGCAATTAAGACAAAAAGTGTCATTAATGCAATTAAAAATACAATTTTTTGCATTTTTGTAAAAGAATTGTATTTTTCTTTTAAAAATAATGTTAATTTCATAGATTGAATTATAAGCAAATAAAAGCATATTAAAAGAAATTAAACAAATATAATTTTAAATATGGAAAATAAAGCATATAAATTATTAAAATCACTATATGAAAGTAAAATTCAAAAAAATTTAAGGTTTTCTTGAGAAACTATTCAAAAAGAAATCTTAGAAAATAAAGAAAAGCTAGATTCTTTGAAAGCATTTTTTCAAATCGGAGAAGAACTTGAGTTAATTGAGTATGAAGGTTCGTTATTTTTAATTGAAATGGGAGTAAATTCTCCAAGTAGAAGAAGTTTTTGCTATGATGAGCAAGCACGAATTACTCGTAAAAAGTTTGCTCCAGAAAATTCCGCTTTAGAATGATGCAAACAAAATAATGTCTCATTAGTTGATGAAAAAATGTACTTTTTCATCCAAGATTTAAAAGATATCGATCTTAAAACTTCTTCTTGGATTTTAACTGATATTTCATTAAGAAATTTAGGTGGTGCAATATTTGGTGATAAACGATATGGAAGAACTTTTATCTACCATAACGGGGCAGATTCATACTATTCTTCAAGGGGTTTTCGCACCTACATAAAATTATTGTAAAAATGTTTCTAGTGTATTTAAAACCAGGGAACAATCGTTAGTTATATTTGCTGCTGGTGTGTTATAATTTAGCAAATATAAATTTACTTTTATTTAAATTTTTAAGGAGAAAAATGTCAGCAATTAAAAAAATTCACGCACGTGAAGTTTTAGACTCACGTGGTAACCCAACAGTTCAAGTTGAAGTTTACACAGAATTAGGTGGATACGGATCAGCAATGGTTCCTTCAGGTGCTTCAACAGGAACAAGAGAAGCTCTTGAACTTAGAGATAAAGGTTCAAAATATGAATCAAACTGATTTGGTGGAAAAGGTGTTATGTTAGCTGTTGATCACGTTAACCAAGACATCGCTCTAGTAGTTGAAGGGATGGAAGTTACAGATCAACGTGGAATTGACCTTGCTATGATCAAGTTAGACGGAACAGAAAACAAAGCAAAACTTGGTGCTAACGCAATTTTAGGAGTTTCACTTGCAGTTGCTCGTGCAGCAGCAAACGAACTTGATTTACCACTTTACAAATATCTTGGTGGATTCAACGCTCACCAATTACCAGTTCCTATGTTAAACGTTATTAACGGTGGAGAACACGCATCAAACACAATCGACTTCCAAGAATTCATGATTATGCCAGTTGGTGCAAAAAGCCTTAGAGAATCATTACAAATGGCAAACTTTGTATTCCACAACTTAGCTAAATTACTTAAAAAAGCTGGACATGGTGTTCAAGTTGGAGACGAAGGAGGATTTGCTCCTAACTTCAAATCACATGAAGAAGCTCTTGATTTCTTAGTTGATGCTATTAAAGAAGCTGGATACGTTCCTGCTCGTTCAGGAGAAAAAGCTGTTGCTATTGCAATGGACTGTGCTTCAAGTGAACTTTACAACAATGGTGTATATACATTTGGTAAATTAAAAGCTGCTATCGAAAGCAAAAAACCAGGATTTGAACACTTAGAAGGTGTTAAATTAGAATATACAACAGATGAAATGATTGATTACTTAGGAAACTTAGTTGCTAAATACCCAATTATTTCTATCGAAGATGGTCTTGCTGAAAGTGACTGAGCTGGATTTAAAAAATTCACAGAAAAATACGGAAAACAACTTCAAATCGTTGGTGATGACCTTACAGTTACAAACACAGCTATTTTAAAACGTGCTATTGAAGAAAAATCAATGAACTCAATCTTAATCAAAGTTAACCAAATCGGTTCATTAACAGAAACATTTGACGCTATCCAAATGGCTCAAAAAGCTAACATGACAGCTGTAGTTTCTCACCGTTCAGGAGAAACAGAAGATTCAACAATCGCTGATATTGCTGTTGCTATGAACGCTGGACAAATCAAAACCGGATCATTATCACGTACAGACCGTATTGCTAAATACAACCGTTTATTAGCTATCGAAGAAGAACTTGGAAACTCATCAGAATTCCAAGGTGTTAAATCATTCTACAACATCGAAGTAAAATAATCCAAAATTAGTACATAGAGCGTAAGCTCTATGTTTTTTAACAGCTTTTACCACCATAATATAGGCAAATTAGGTTTGAACTCCCTTAACTTTTACATTCAAAAACTAATTATTTTAATCTCAAAACTAAGCAAAAATCAATATTTTTTATAATTTTCAGGCTCTTTTATTTAAATTCAATATAATTTATAAAATAGGAGAAATATAGTGAGTTACAAGGCTTTATATAGGAAATATCGACCATCAAATTTCGAAGAAGTTGTTGGTCAAGAACACATAGTGGAAACGCTTAAAAACATTATTAAAAATGACAAAGTAGGGCATGCCTATCTTTTTAATGGACCAAAGGGAACAGGTAAAACTTCAGTAGCTAAAATTTTTGCTAGCGTGCTAAATTGTGCCCACCGTAATGATTCATTAAATCGATGCAAGGAATGCAAGGATAATCTTGCTAATAATTTCGACATTATCGAGATGGATGCAGCTTCAAATAATGGGGTGGATGAAATTAGAGATTTAAAGGAAAAAATCGAGCAAGCCCCAATTAATTCAAAGTACAAAATTTACATCATCGATGAGGTGCATATGCTTTCTAAAAGTGCCTTCAATGCACTTTTAAAAACTTTAGAAGAACCTCCAAAGCATGCTATTTTTATTTTCGCTACAACTGATCCACAAAAAATTCCACTTACAATTCTTTCAAGACTTCAAAGATTTAATTTCTTAAGAATGACTAATCAAAATATTGTTAGCCACCTTCAGAAAATCTTTAATTTAGAAAATATCCAGTATGAAGAAAAAGCCTTAAATGCAATTGCTAACCTGTCTTCTGGAGGGATGAGAGATGCTCTTTCAGTATCTGATCAACTTGCAGCATTAGGTAATGGTAAAATCACTTACAAAGATGTTTTAAAAACCTTTGGGATTATTTCTTCAAGCACTATCATTGAATTATTACAAATAATAGCTGGCGGTGATTCATTTGAACTTATCAAAAAACTTAATCAACTTTATGTTGAAGGAATTGACCCACACCAACTTATCTTTTCTTTAATTAATGCGACTAAAGAATGAATTATTTTTAATAAAACTGGTGATGAAAAATACTTGGAGCATTTTTCAAAAGAAGATTTTGCTAACCTTGAATTTTCTATCGCTATTGCTTTAGATCTTTCTGAGCAATTTTATGATATCTTCACTAAAATTTTTAAATCAGAAAACCCTTTTCAAATTATTGAACTTGGACTTTTAAAAGTGCTTAATCGCAGTGATAAAAGTGGGAAAAAAGAAACACCTATTATATATCAAAAACCTGTGATTGAAGCTCCTAAAATGCAAAGCCAACCAGTTAGAGAACCTGAATTTGTTGATGATTTTTATCATTATCAAGAGTCTTCATATATTAAAAAACAAATAATTGAGCCAGCGGAGCTTCCTAAAGATAAACCGACAATTAAAATAGACATGAAAGCTATTGATAAAAGCTTGAAAAAAATTGATGCCGAACCAATTCAAAATATTTCTAAAGAGCAAAGTGTTTTAAGTTTAAATGGCGGAGATGATTTATTCACACCAAGACAAATTATGGAGCTTTCAATTTTTAAAAAAGCTCAGCCTGATTATGCTCAATTCGAAAAAATATACAAATCAATTTGTGAAAACACAAAAAACGAACTTAGTTTTTACCTTTCTCAATTACCTGATAAAAAGGCAAAGGAAGTCATTGAAAATATTGCTAAAACCACTGTAGCAGCTGGTTATAGTGATTTTGTGGTTTTAGAATGCCAAGATGAAAAAGTTCTGAAATTCTTTAAAGAAAACTTAGGTAAAGCTTTTTTCAAAAAAACAATCAAAGATTTTTTTCAAAAAAATCTTTATGTATATCCAATTTCTACAAATCTTAAAAAAGAAGCCATTGCTCTTAGAAAGAAAAATCGTGATTTAGAAGTAAAAAATGTTGAGCATATCAAAAACTTTGATAACATTTTAGAACACAGCTCAAATGAGTCTAATTCGATCGTTCAAAATCTTTTTGGAGATGATGTGGATTTTAAATTAGAAATTAGAAAATAAATAGGAGAATTTATTATGTTTAGCCCAAATATGTTAAAGCAAATGAAAAAAATGCAAAAAGAATTAGAAGAAAAACAAGCAGCTTTTGAAGAAAAAGAATTTTCTGCTGAAAAATACGGTGTAAAAGTTGTTGTTAGTGGTGCATTTGAAGTCAAATCAGTAACTATTGATCCTGAATTATTAGAAGATGGTGATGTTGAATCATTACAAGATGTTTTCTATGTAGTTCTTAATGAAGTGTTACAAAACATCAAAGATGAGCAAGCAGAATTAACACCACAAATGCCTAGCGGAATGCCATTTTAATGTTTAATTCACCAACAATTGAAGAGTTTATTGAAAAGCTCAAAAAAATACCTGGAATATCCAAAAAACAAGCTGAAAAAATTGTTTTTTGAGTTTTAAATTCCAACGAAGAAGATGTTAATTCTGTTTCTAATTATTTTAAAAAAGTTAAGGAAAGAATTAGCTTTTGTCAATTTTGTTTAAACGCAAAAGAAGATGATTTGTGCTACATTTGCAATGATCAAGACCGAAAAAATACATTAATGATTGTCGAAAGTCAATTAGTAATTCAAAAAATTGAAAATGCTCGTTTTTATAATGGGAAGTATTTTGTTTTTGAGAAATTATTAAAAGAAGAAAATGATACTCAAAAAGTAATGCAAATTATAAGTAAGTTAAAAACGTATTGCCAAAGCTTTGATGAAGTAATTTTGGCCATTTCTCCTACTTTACAAGGAGAAATTACCAATGCTCTTATCAAAAAAGAACTTGAACCTTTAAATATTAAAGTTTCACAACTTGCTATTGGAGTTCCAATTGGAGCTTCAGTTGATTATATGGACGAATTTACTTTAAAATTTGCACTTGAACATAGACAAAAATAACGAAAGGGGTGCCTATGTTTATAACTTTTGAAGGACTGGATGGATCTGGTAAAACTACAACAATTGGGAAACTCGCACAAGAGTTGCATAAAAAATTTCCAGAGTTAAATTTAGTATTAACAAGGGAACCCGGAGGGGATAAGGTTCCTGAAGCCGAAAGAATTAGAGAAATTATTTTAGATAAAGCTTCTGATTTATCAGATATGGCCGAAGCTCTTTTATACACCACAAGTAGAAGAATTCACTTAGAAAAAGTGGTGTGACCTTCTTTAAAAGAAAAGAAATTTGTAATTTGTGATCGTTATATCGATAGTTTTTATGCTTATCAAGGTTATGCACGGGGACTAGATCTAGATTTTATTAAACAAATCACTACTTTAGTAATTCAAGATGCTATTCCAGATCTTACTTTCTTTATGGAATTTACTCCTGAGGAAGCTCATAAACGTAGAGAAGAAACTCGTTTAGTTAAAGATCGAATGGAAAATGAAAAAATGGCTTTTCACGAAAAAGTGTATGCTGGATACAAAGAATTAATTAAGAAAGATCCAGAGCGTTTTATTTTAATTGATGCTTCTAAAACGATGCAAGAAGTTCTAGAAAAAGTTTTTGATAAACTAACAAATCACCCTAAATTTAAGGAATATTGTAATAAATATGTTAAGTCACAAAGTAATTAATGACTTAAAAAACGCGAAAGCTAATAATATGCTTTCGCATTTATACATTTTAGAAGCTTCTCCAAGTTTAGAAATTCAGAATGATTTATTGCTTTTTTTAAACGAACTTTTTGAACTTAATTTAACATCTTTAGAACCAGAAAACTTGGCTCAAAATTTATATTATATCGATGGTAAAAATCACAAAATTGAAAAAGAAATAGTTGAACAATTTTTCTATAATGCTTCTTTTAGAGAAAGCGGAAATCAAAAAGAAAAAATTATCTTGATTGAAAATATTGAAAATGCTTCTTTAAGTGTGCTTAATAGCATGCTTAAAAATATTGAAGAACCTACCGATAATCTTGTAATCATTTTAACTACTAATAATATCAATAAAGTTTTGCCAACTATAATTTCTAGAGCTCAAGTAATTAAAATAATTCCTGAAAATCCAGTAAATATTTATAACCAAATCAACTTTTTAGACGATAATATTCATAAAATATTATGTTCTTTAACATTTGATAATTTTGAAAAGCTTCAAAACTTCTCTTTCAATAATAAAATAGATAGTCTTTTAAGTGAATTTTTAGTAACTGTTCAAAATTCAACTAAAAATAAAGAATATTTATATCTTTATCTAACTAAAAAGCTTACTAAAGAAAATTGAGAGCTTAATAAGTTTCTCTTAAAAACAATCATTGTTTTAGTAAAACAAACTTGAAACTTCTATCCTTTCAACGTCAGAAAAAGTGACATTGAAAAACTTAATAAACTTAGCAACAAACTTAATGAAGCAATCAAAAACCCTTTCTTAATAATTGAAACAATTGAGAAATTCTTTACCAAAGCTAGAAAAGAATTAAATTTTAATATTAGTAAAGAAAACTTTTTAATCGAAATAACGGAGTGTTATGGCTAAATTATATATTGTAGGTACCCCAATTGGTAATTTTGATGACATTACCCTAAGAGCTTTGAAAACACTTGAAAAAGTCGAGTATATTGCTTGCGAAGATACTAGAGTTACCACTAAATTACTAAGACATTTTGAACTTCCTGAGAAAAAACTTTTTTCTTATAACAACTTTAATGAAAGAAGTTCAAGTAATGGAATTATCAAGTTACTTGAGCAAGGAATTGATGTAGCGCTTGTTTCTGATGCTGGTATGCCTGTTGTTTCAGATCCAGGTTTTGAAGCAATCAAGCAAGCAAGAAGTAATAATTTTGAAGTAGAAATCATCCCTGGAGTTAATGCTGCTATTACTGCTTTTGTAGGTTCTAATTTTAGTAGCACCTTTACCTTTTTAGGGTTTTTAAAAGATAAAAGCAACCAAAGAAAAAATGAACTTGCAAAGCTTGAAATTGGAACATACATTTTTTACGTTTCTCCCCATAAACTAGAGCATTCCTTATTAGATATTAAAGAAGTTTTTGGTGGAAAAGAGCAAATTTGTCTCTCAAGAGAACTTACTAAAATGTATGAAACTTGATACTACGGAAATGCTAAAGAAGTTTTGGAAAAACTTCTTGCTAATAATGAAATTAAGGGTGAATTTACTTTGGTACTTAATATCCCTAAAATCAAAAAAGAGAAAGTTTCTAAATATGCACATTTAAAAAATCAATAGCGATTTTGCTATTGATTTTTTATTTAATTAAATCTGTTCCCATGTATGGCACTAAAACTTTTGGCACTGAAATTGAGCCATCTTCGTTTTGATAAATTTCTAAAAGCGCTGCTACAACACGGTCGATTGCAAGCCCTGAACCATTCATTGTGTGTGCATATTGAGTTTTTCCATCTTTATCTTTGTATCTAATCATTGCTCTACGAGCCTGGAAATCACCCATATATGATACTGATGAAACTTCTCTGAATCTATTTTCAGAAGGTAATCAAAGTTCTAAATCAATTGTTTTTCTTGATGAAAATCCCATATCTTTAGTGCAAAGTTGTAATGAACGATAAGGAATTTCCAATTTTTCAAGCACATCTTTAGCATCATTAAGCATAGCTTCAAATTCTTTGATTCCATCTTCTTCAGTGGTTACTTTAACAAGTTCAACTTTTTTAAATTGGTGTTGTCTTAAGATTCCTTTTGTATCTTTTCCTGATGAACCAGCTTCTGATCTAAAGCATTCTGTGTATGCTGTAGCTCTAAATGGGGTTGAAAGATCAACAATTTCATCATTATAGTAATTTGTAAGTGTAACTTCAGCTGTAGGAATTAAATATTGATTCAAATTGTTAAGTTTGTATAAATCTTCAGCAAATTTAGGTAATTGACCTGTTCCATATAAAATGTTTTCATTAACAATAACTGGGGTTGTAAATTCTGTATAGCCCTTGCTTACATGTAAATCAAGCATAAATGAAATTAAGGCTCTAGTAAGTTTTGCTCCAAGCCCTTTGTAAATTACATATCTTGAACCAGATAATTTAACTGCTCTTTCAAAGTCAATAATGTCTAACTCACGAGCAATTTCATAGTGAGGTTTTACATTAGTTACAAGCCCTCTACCAAGGTTTTCGTGTCTTGAAATTTCAACATTATCTTCTTCACCTTCACCATAAGGAACTTCATCAAGAGGTAAATTAGGAATTGATAAAGCTAATTTTTCAATTTCATTATTAAGCTCGTCTGCTTGTTTTTTAAGTAATTGTTCTTGCTCTTTAATGTTTGCAATTTCTTCTTTTAAACCAGCTAATTTTTCAGGTTCATTTCTAAATTTCCCAAATTCTTTTGAAAGTGTTGAAAGTTGGCTCTTAAGTTGTTGAGACTCAAACATAAGCTTTCCTCTACGGCTTGCTAAGTCGTAATATTGTTCAAAAACAGCTAAATCAAAGCCTCTAGAATCAAGTTTTTTAGCCACTTCATCTTTATTATTTAAAACGTATTTTAAGTTTAACATTTGCACCTCTCTTGCTTTCCAAATTATAAACTTTTTTAATTTCTTTAATTTAAAAAATGATACAAAATAATGAATTTTGCAACTTAATCGCTCTATATAGGGGTAAAATTACTATACTTAGAAATAACTTTTTAAGGTATAATATAAGCACGCTTATATAATGAATATAAACAAGGAGGAAACATGAGTAAAAGAACTTACCAACCAAACAAGCGTAAACACGCTAAAGTACACGGTTTCAGAGCAAGAATGAAAACTGCTAATGGTAGAAAAGTATTAGCTAACAGAAGAGCTAAAGGTAGAAAAAGATTAACTGTTTCAGATAAATAATTTTTAGTTTAATTTATGAAAAAAATTTATCGGCTTAAGAAAAATTGAGAATTCAATGAAATTCTCAATTCTAAAAAGCAATTACTAAACAGATTTGTAATTATTTATTACAAGGAAAGTAATAACTTTAAAATAGGAATTACTGTTCCTAAAAAGTTTGCTAATTCTGTAGGTCGAAATTTATACAAAAGACAATTACGTGCAATTATTCATGATTTAAATATTTATGATTATAAGTATGAATTTGTAATAATTGCCCGCAAAGATTTTGTTGAAGAAGATTTTGCTACCAAGCAAAAAGAAATTAACAAACTCTTTGAGAAGTTTAGGAAACATGCAAACATCTCAAAATTTTAATTATTTTACTGACGATAAAGATCCTAAAAAACAACGTTCAGAACTTTTCAAGAAAATTTGAAAATGAACGAAAATTGTTTTTTATGTTTTTTTATTCGGTATAACTCTTACAGGGTGTGTTCAGTCATTCGTTATCAAATCATCTAACTATGTTGGTAATGGACTTGAGTTTTATTTAAACAAAAAAGAAATTGCACCTAAAGTTAATACATTTAAAAATACTACTAAAACCGAAACAACCAAAGCGGGAACTGAAAATGTCAAATACACATATGATCTTTTAAGTATCGAAAAAGAAAAAAACGTTTATGTTAATGACAAAAACGTTTTAGCTAAGCTTCAAGAGCAAACAACTCAAAATAATGGAACATATGGAGAATATGGTTCATATAGCTCAGCAATTCAAATTATTGATGCTAAAAATGTCCACGAAAATCAAAATAGCAAACCTATTTTTGAAAAAAATGGAAAGTACCTTTTTACTAACTCAACAGTAAAAAATTACTCATATGTAAATGATATTAATGCTGATACATTAATCAAAACATTTATCTTTGTCTCAGGAAAACAAGAAAATCTTGAGTTGAAAAAAGATGACAAAGGTGCTTTAATTGCTAATGAAAATGGAGAATATGTTGTTACAAAATTACCTACTTTAGGTACAATTGCTAACTACTTAAATTCAGAAGAAGCTCCTTCAACTTCATTAACTAATAAAAAATATGCACGTGATATTCTTCAAGCGTTTTATGATTATACCTTTGGTAAAGACAGTGCATTTGTAAAGTCATTTGACTTTGTCGTAGATGCACAAGGAAATAAAACCGACTTTTCTAAATGATTAGATGCAAAAGTTAACAAACTTAACACAGCTATTAATAGTGAAGATGAAGCGACAAAAAATACAGCTACTTTATCAGCAAAAGAAAAAGTAGCCATTGATAAGTATTTAAGCTTATTAAACCAAATGCTTCTTACTGTTGGTTGAATTCAGGCATCTCGTGATTCATACGCAGCTAACGTAGATCAAGAATCACACATCATTAATGCACACAATGATATTGGTCTTGCTTTAAAAGGTGATTATGAATCTAAACCTATAACCACTTGAGGTGAAGCTTGATGATATGGACCATTTTACGGGTTACTTGTTTACCCACTTGCAGTTCTTACACAAGCATTACGTCAAGGAATCACAGATCTTAATGGTTGAGGATCTATCTTAACAATTATTATTGTTGTTATTGTTACTAGATTATTAACAATTGGATTTACATGAAAACAATCTGTTAGTCAATCAATCCAAGAAGATATGAAGATTAAAAAAGCCGCTATCGAAGCTAAATACAAAGGTTTCGAAGATAACAAAGCAATGAAAATGCGCAAAAACCAAGAATTGCAACAATTGAACAAGAAATTTAACATTAATCCTTTAGATGTAATTGGTGCAACCTTTATTACAATGCCAATTTTCATTGCGATGTGACGTGTTATTCAAGCACTTCCTGAAATCAAATCAACTTGATGATTAGGAATTAACTTCGCAACTACTTCATATACAAAAGTCTTTGAAGGTGCATGACAATATATCTTATTAATAATTGTAGCTGTGGCTATCCAGTTATTATCTCAATTGCTTCCTCAATTACTTGTGAGAAAGAAAATGAAATTAAGAGCTTCAATTGCTGAAAGAGAAGCACTTAAAAAATCAGAAAGAACTCAAAGAATGATGATGATTGTTTTCACAATAATTACCGTTATCTTTACAGCTGGGGTTCAAGTTTACTGAACATTCACTGGTCTTTGAAGTTTATTCCAAACATTGCTTATCCACAGATTGAAAAAAACTCAATGATTCAAAGATAAGTATTCAAAAAAATCATTGCTTAATAAATAATAAAAGCAATTTATAAGCAAGTTTTGCTTAAAATAATTATTAATTAGCGTCCTGATTTCCAGGATGCTTTTTATTTAAAAATTTCTTTAATTGTAAATATCTTTGAACAATAAATTTATTATTCTTGGACTATATATCTCATTTGTTATAATGTATAAATTAGAAAAATCGCATACAAATTTTAAACACGCGATTTTTTGTAACCAGTTTAACGTAACATTTCATTTGCTATTTAGTAAATATTAAATATTATTTATATTGTTTATTTAGAGTCTTTTTGTTAAAATATAACAATATTTTAAATAAGGAGTTGTATGAAAAAAAAGAAAAAGAAAGTATTAATAGGTGCGCTTGCTGTTTTAGCTCCACTTACAATTGCAAGTGTTGTAACTGCAGCTTTAATTTTGAAGAAAAGAAATAAAAAAAATCCTATTGAACATGTGAATCCAAACCCAGTAGAACCTACTGAACCAACTGATCCGGCACAACCTACAGATCCTGTCAACCCAAACCCTGCTGAACCTACAGAACCAACTAACCCAGTAGAACCTACACAACCTACTGATCCGGCAGAGCCTACTGATCCTGTGAATCCAAATCCTGCTGAACCAACTAATCCAGTAGAGCCTACACAACCTACTGATCCGGCAGAGCCTACTGATCCTGTGAATCCAAATCCTGCTGAACCAACTAATCCAGTAGAGCCTACACAACCTACTGATCCGGCAGAACCTACTGATCCTGTGAATCCTACACCAGAAGAGTCAAAAGAGTTGACCCCTGAAGAAACTAATTTATTATTTCAAAACGCATCTGCTATAGTTGAAAATAATGGATATTTTACTTCAACAACTGGTGTTTTAAATATCAATATTGAAGGGCTTGATAATTCTCAGAATAACTTAGTAATTAATCAATATAGTTGAAGTTCTAATAATGAATTTTTGAAAAATACTACAGTTCCAAAATTGCAAATTCAATATAGTGATATTGAAATAGATACAACTTATTCAGTTACAATTAAAGGAACTTATAATAATAAGATTTTTGTTAAGACTTTTGACAACTTAATAGTTCATAAAGTTAATCCACTTAGTGAAGTTATTTTGCAAAATCGTGATAATGTAATCATAACCAATGGAAATCCAATAACTTTAATTTTAAATAAAACAACCAATTTGGATCTTTCTAGAACTCACTGATTTTATTTTAATAAAAAATTAGATCAAATAGGTTCTTCATCATATGAAACAAACAGACCAGGTACATACTATGCTATTGTATTTGATAATGAAGGTTCAAGTTGAAAAACTAATGAATTAGAATTGAATCTGACAATTTCCAAAACACAGACCCAAGTTTTGCAGCTAATTTAAGTGAAGCTTTTGATATTGTGACTTATCAACAAAAATTTTTAGGTTATGAATCACGTGAAAACAAAATAAATAATCAGGTCTACGAAACAGAATTATTAACTCGTTATTCTTCACAAGGCTTTAGATATCCGGGTTGAGATTATAATTATGAAGCTAATAATAAAGAAAATTCATTTATGGATTTGGACGGTGAAAGAGTTAATATTTCAAACTTAGTTTTTGCTGAAAGAGTGCCAGGAGAAACAGATGTTAAATATTCAGACCCTCAATGAATTAAATCTCAAATCGCAAGTGGTCAATTAAAAAAACACCCAGCAGCGGCTTTATGATATCAAAAGAATGTAACCGATGAAACTAAATCACTTACTAAAGAATTTAAAATTGATGGAAGTTTTTCAGGAAGTAATGCTTTAGGTTTATATATTCCAGCAGGTGAAATTGCAGAAATTGAATTTGATGCTGAGACATATAATATTTTTAAAAACGCATGAAAGAAAGATTTACCAATTAAAATTCATATAAATCAAAATTATTGAGACAACAGAGGTTTTAACAATACAGCTAGAATTTCTAACCGTTATCCTTTTGTACAAAGTAGCTTTACATTACAATTTAGTGAGATAGATCCAGAAACTAGAAGAATTAAAGTAGCTTCACCTTTTGGAGGTTCTTTATCATTTGAATTAAAACAAAACTTCAAATATAATGGAAATTTTGCTTCTTTAAAATTCAAAGTTTATGGTGCGGTAGAACAATTCCATTATGTTTATGATCAAACCACTGAAGAACAATGAAATGCACAAATTACAAAAATTAAAAATGGTGAAATTACCGCTCCTGTTGCTTCAATCCAAACTAATTATTCTTCAATTTTAGTTCCTTTCACCACTCCTACATCTGTTGCTGGAGTAGAATTAGATAATATGGTTTTCCCAGAAGAAGTCTTTAAGAAATGAAATAGTTTTTATGAAATGTCATATTATTGAGGAGATTACTGAAATCCTAAAATAGCTTTAAATTATTGTGATGATATTTGAGACGGAGCCGGAGCTTGAGGAGGTACAAATAATCTTTGAGCTGCTATTAGTTGAGCTAAAGGTTATTATGATG
The DNA here is from genome assembly GCF_900660495.1 of Mycoplasmopsis gallinacea. Taxonomy (NCBI): domain Bacteria; kingdom Bacillati; phylum Mycoplasmatota; order Mycoplasmoidales; family Metamycoplasmataceae; genus Mycoplasmopsis; species Mycoplasmopsis gallinacea. Next base: position 511,422 of record NZ_LR214950.1, read on the forward strand.
GTAAAAGTTTAGATTTTGGTTTTGCTAATTGAGGTAATTACCATGAAACTAATCATAACTTTGAACAACATCAAGATCCATTCCATATTAAAGATCACGGATGAACAAATATTCCTTCAACAGTTGATTTAACATTTATAAATGACAGAACAAGATTACGTAATTTTGCTAATTTTACAGGTGATTTAGATGAAGCTTGAGCAAGATTAGCTAATGGATACATTTTAAATGCTAAACAAGACAAGAATAAAGATTGATATTCATTATATGCAAATATGGTTTATCAATATGGACCAATGAATTTTGCAAACTGAATTAAAGCTTCTGGAAAAAGCCAAAATTCAGGGAAATTTTTCACTACTATGATTTATTTAGCAGATTACTTTAAATTAAATCCTTTATATGCACTTAAACAATATGCTTCATCTGTAACTACAGGGGAAACATTGCAAAAGAATTTCACAGTAATTAAAGAAATTAATGGTGAAAGCTCTCGAGAAATACCGGTTACTCCAGAAGAAGAAAACAAATTAAATAAATATCCTGCTTTTGATTTTGTTTCATCTATTTATGCTGTTGGAAACTATTTATATAACAGTGAAACAGGTAATTTTGAATATACTTCTGATACAATGCCTGCTTTCCAAATTCCAGCTGGCCAAGATTATGTTTTTGATTTTGAAAAAGGTATTGCTTCATTTAATCCTAATTTTAGAATTAAAAACATTCAAGTTCCAACTCAAACTAAATTAGGGAATTCTTTAACTATAGATTCAAATAATAAATTTAAAGTTACTTACCACGCTAATTCAGATACTTTTGCAGAAATTGATGAATTTGACTTAGATATTATTCCAGATGAATTCGAAACTAAACCAAGTAATTATGTACCAATGTACAAAATGAAAATTAAAATTAGAAATGTAGTTAATCGTCCAGTGATGAAACTATATCCAAGGTTAAATTCTAATGTAAATTCTTTTGATGAACTTTATGCTGCTTACGCTCAAATAGATCAAAATAATATTATTTCATTTGTGCAAGATTTTAATTTCGATGAACTTAATTATTTAAACAAGAAGCAAAATACTCTTTTAGAATCAACAATGAAATTTGTTGCTCCTACAACAGGAACTTTTGAATTTAAAGCACTAGCTGATGATTGATCTGCAGTTTGAGTTAATAATCAATTAATTGGAAGTAGTTTGAGAGCTTCTAATAGTGAACAAAATTTAGGTTCATTTGAATTTGTCAAAGGCCAAATTTACGAAATTAAATTAGCAGTTTATAACAAAGCAGGCGCTGGTAATATGAATTTCTGATTAGCTAATGGCACAGAAAAAATTAATTTAGTTACAAATTCTATAACTCCTACTTTAAACACTGATAATTTAAATCCAGATCAACTTCGCAATTTAATTGAAAATCCAGCTTATCAATATCAACGTAGATACAGAACTAATGAAAGTAAAAACAAAACTCAAATTTCAAGATATATCAAAAATCTAGAAATGGTGGAACCACAATTTAGTTTTACTAGAATGGTGCCGAATGTTCCGGAAGCTCCTAAAGTATTTGATAATGATATTAATACATATTATGAAAAATTTTATGCTAATGCTGCTCAAAATAGACCGGTTAGATTAATATATAGAACTAGTGAAAGTTTTAAAGCTAACTTTATTGACATATATCCAAGACAAGACTATTGACGTTGATATGTACCGAATGAATTGACAGTAACAATTAAAGAAAAAAATTCTGATGAATATCATATACAAAATTTATATTATGATTTTAGTTCAAGATACAGCAATTCTTCTTATCAAAGAGTTTTCTTCGATCGTGTTTATGACATAGAAGAAATTACTATTCAAGCCAAAAATACTCTTAATACAGATAGATATGGAATTACTTTAGCTGAAATTAAATTTGGAATTAACTTAAATACCGATAGCATCATTCCAATTAATAGCGAAAATAATAGATTTTATGGACATTGAGAAATAATAAGTAGTGAAAGAGATGGTGTAGAAACTCCAATTAATGGTTTTGTAGCTAAATCTGTAACTGCTAATGACTATATAGAAATTCCAATTAATTCGCCAGAAATGGTAATTATGGGACAAAAAGGTCAAGATATGTCTACTTTTGACGTTTATTTTGATGGTGAATTAGTAGGCAGAGACATTAGTGCTTCTAACCAATCAAACAACACATTATTATTTAATGAATTATTATTTTTAACCAAAATTACTGATACAAATATAAATTGAAATGATTCACACGCTCTTAAAATTGTAAATAAAGAAAACAAACCGTTAGTTTTAACATTTATTTCATATAAAGATATTCAGAATTAAAAAATGCCTATTTATAAGCATTTTTTATTCCTTTGTTTACAAATTGCGATCTTTTAAAAGATTACTGTAAATTTTGTTCAACTCTTTCCTGAGTTTCCAAGTTACAATCTTTCAAAAAACGAATACATCTACCATATAGTTGTATTCGTTTTTTTGTCTTAAAAATTACTAGAACTATTTATCTAGTATGTTGTAAAAATCACTATAAATTTTGTTCAAATATTTCTGTAAGGAACTAAATTATTTGTAATTTTAGATACTACTTCATTATGGTTATGAACTTCAAAGCATCTATAAAATCATTTTTCTCAATTGTGAAATTACTCTCAAATTGGACATTTAAGTTTCTATATAATATGTTAAATGTTAAATCAAAAGCACCTCTATTTAATTACAAAGGTGCTTTTGATTTAAAAATGTATTAAGTAGGTTAACGTTTTGATTTGTCATATGCAACACCGGCTGCAGCTGGACCAGCTGATTTTTTTGATGTTGCAAAAAGAACAATTAAGGTCACTACAAATGGAAGTGCTTTAAATAATTCTTCGAATTTTTTAATTGAATCAAAACTACTAATTCCAAAGTATGAGAATGAATAAAGAGCTGCGAAAATAAGTGAAATAATAGTTGAAATACTAATTTTTCATTGACCGGTAATCATAATAGCTAAAGCTAGGAAACCAATCCCTTGCACGTCAGCAGTAGTTGAGAATTCATTTAAACGTAAAGTAGCGAAAATAGAACCTCCAACACCAGCTATGCATCCACAGATAAATAATCCAATTCATTTCATTCTAAATACATTAATTCCGGCTACATCACTAGCTTGTGGATTTTCACCAATTGAACGGTATCTTAAACCTCATCTAGTTTTTCTAAGTACAAATCATGAAGCAATGATAATTGCAATTGTGATAAATAGTTTAAATGAAACAATGTTTTTGATAGTTGGGTATTGACCAAGCGCTAATTCTACAGTTCCTGAATTACTTACAACTTGACCTTCATCTTGGTATTTTCTTAAAATGTAAATTGTAATAGCTGCTAACCCAATAGCTAAAATATTAATAGCAAATCCTGAAACAACTTGGTTTGATTTTAATTTAATAGTTGTATAACCAAATAAAAATCCAAATAAACCAGTTAATAGTGCTGCAAGCGGAATAATTAATACTTGTCATCACATTGAAATGGCATGTCCAATTACTTTTTTATTTTCGTATGTGGCCGTAAAAACGTGTGTCCCTAAGAATTGTAATATCATATACATAATGGCACCAAAAATCATGAAACCATTAATAGCGATATTAACAATTCCGACTCTTTCAGAGAAAATTCCTGAAATTGTACCTAAAATAAGAATGCAGAAAATAAACACAAATGTAGAAACTAAAGGTCCTCAAGGCATCTTAATTTACTCCTATCATTTTTGTTCATTTTGCATTAATTAAAGCAATAAATGAATGGTAAGCTTCTTCTTTGTAAGCTTTATATATTTTCTTAGCTTCGTGCTTGTTGTTTAAATAAACATTTTTAGCATCCCTATAATTATTAATTCCTAATTGTTGTAGTTTTTCATAGAAATTAAATTTCTCAATTGACATTTGATTGTAAATATCTAATCTTTCTTCATTTGTGCTTGCTTGTTTTGCTTGTTGGTGCATTTTATCGACATACTTATCATATTCTTTGCGTATTTTACTTGCGCTAGATGATATTTTAAGGTGTTCTACTCTTAAAGTCATAAGTCTTCCTCAATTATCTTTTCTATTTTTTCAGATAATTTGATGAAACTCTTTAAATTTGTGTCAAAACTCTTTTCGAGTTATCAAGTATGAATATTTAATTAGTGTTTTTATAGGTCTAAATTTCAAGAACATCACTGACATTGCACCTAAGAATAAAATAAGACTTGGTACAAGTTGATAAAACTCGCTATCAACTGTTCTTATTCCACCTACAAGTGCTAATAAGTCTTTTGCAATGTAAATAAATGAGTATAAAAATGAAGTGAAGATAACTCCAATAGGACCATTTAAAGCAAGAAGAGAAATTGCAATTGAATCAAACGCAATTAAAATTGGTTGACTGACAATTTTGTCACTAATTCCATTTTCAATAAATAAGAAATAGAAAAATCCAGCTATTCCGTTAAGCGCTCCTGAAATACCAAACACTAAAACACACATTAATTTTTCATTAATTCCTACATATTGAGCATTTGAAGGATTAAGTCCAACAAGTTTGATTTTGTATCCAATGGTTGTTCTTGAATAAATAAAGAAAATTGATAGTGCCACTAAAATAAAAGCAACAATTCCAATAATCATAAAATTAAAACTAATTTCATTGCTTACTGAAACAACTAACCCTGAAGGTCCAATGCTTTCAACTTCACCAAACACTTTGTTTTTATGAAGAGTCATTCAACCAGCAATAAAAGAAATAATTCAGTTAAGGAAAATGGTTGAAATAACTTCGTGAACTCTAAAGAAAGCTTTTAGAACCCCTGAAATTGCTGCTGTCATAAATCCAATGAAAATTGATAAAAATAGCATACTAAGTAAAAAGCTCATTGAAAGTGGCTCACCATTTCTATTTATGCTTAAATAAATGGCGAACATCACCACAGCAGGAAGCGTCATTTGTCCAGGTCCACCAATATTAAAGTATCCACATTTAAAACCAAAACTTACTGCTAATCCTGAAAATCCGAAGATAATAAAGTACATCAAAATACCTTTATTTTCAGGGTAATTAAATAATTTGTCAAATGGTTCTTTTAAAATATGGATAAAAAGTCAAAATGGGTTTAATTTGTTAAAAGCAGTAGAAGGATTTTGAATAATTTTTGTTAAATAAAAGATTACTGAAACAATAATTAACCCAAAGATAATAGCTCAAATTTCAGAATAAGCTTTTCTTCTATTCTCTTTTTTGTCAGGGAAAATCATTTTTCTTCTAAAGGACTCAAATTGTTCAAGAATCTGTTTCATTTTCTTCCCCTCCTTGTTTCTTAACTGTTAAATTATCATTTGTATCATTGTCGTTTGGTTCATCTTTTATTTCTTCTTGTTGCCCATTTTTATGAGACATAAATAAACCAATTTGTGTTCTACTTAATTTATTAGCTTTTTCTGTTGCTATAATTTCACCTTCGTTAATTACAGCGATAGTATCAGCTAAAGCAAGAACTTCATCAAGTCCATAAGAAATAAGTAAAATAGGTTTTTTATTAGCTTTTTCTTGCAATATTCTATTGTGAATATTTTTAATTGCCCCAACATCTAAACCACGTGTTGGTTGATTAATTACAATAAGATCGTGAGGTGTGCTCATTTCACGTCCAACAATGAATTTTTGTTGATTCCCACCTGAAAGAGATCTAGCAACAGAATACCCTTCTCTTGCACCTCTAACATCAAAGTTTTCAAGAATTTTGTTAGTTTCTTTTTTAATTGTTTTGTTTTTTAATACACCAAAATAATTAAAAAATTTATCTCACAATCTTCTGAGAATTGTGTTTTCGTAAATTTTGTAATCAAGAGCTAAACCATGTTTATGTCTATCTGAAGGTATTAATGAAAGACCTAATTTTGATATGTCTAAGACGTTGTATTTTGCAATATCGATGCTGTTGTTTTCTTGTTCTTTTTTTAGCATTAAGTATTTTTTATTGTAGCTAAACCCAAAAAGACCTAGCGCAATTGAAAAAACAAAGAAAATTCCTGCATAAATTAAGAAAATTACATCTGATTCTTTAAAAAGTAATTTAGTTTCCAGTGAATTACTATATCCTCCAATAGAACCTAGGGTAATAGTTAAACAAAGAACTAAAGCCGTAAAGATTCAAAGAATAATTGATCTTTTTTTATAATTTTCTTTTAATAAGTTATGTTTTTCTTTAATAAATTCAGTTGGCTTAATTTTAATTGAACCTGAAGTTGGGTTTTTCATTCCTGAAACAACATACTCTAAATCTCTTTGACCATTTCCTTCAATTCCGGCAATAGCTAAAATTTCACCAGCATGAACTTTTAAACTTAAATTATTAAGATTTTTTTCTCCTGCAGTAGAAACATTTTTTAGTTCTAAAACGACATCTTCTTCTTCAAAGGTTTCTTGATTTGAGACGTTTTGAATAACTTCAACATCGCCACCAGTCATCATTTTAGCCATATCTTCTTTAGTCACATCAGAAACTTTGAAATTTTGGACAACTTCACCTTTTCTAATAACTGTTCCATAATCAGCAACTTTTTCGATTTCACGAAGTTTGTGAGAAATGAAAATAATTGTTTTTCCTTGGTTTTTGAAGATTTTAAAAGTTTCTAATAATCCCTCAATTTCTTGTTCAGTTAAAACTGCGGTAGGTTCATCAAAAATTAAGATATCTGAATCACGGTAAAGCATCTTCATAATTTCAACTTTTTGTTGAACAGAGACGCTTTCTTTTCCGCTAAGAGCTTTTAAATCAAAGTGTAAATTAAACTTTTCTTGAATAGTTTTAATTTTAACAATGCTAGGCTCATAATTAATTGTTCTTGTGTTTTTATTAACAATTTCTTCACCTAAGATGATGTTTTCTAAGTTAGTATAAACATCTACTAGCTTAAAGTGTTGGTGCACCATTCCAATCCTAAGTTTATTAGCATCATTAGGATCTTTAATAAAAACTGGATTACCATTTACTTTTATCGTTCCAACATCCGGTTCATACAGACCAAATAAAATAGACATTAACGTACTTTTTCCGGCACCATTTTCACCAATTAGTGCATGTATAGTACCTTTTTTTACTTCAAAAGAAATGTTTTTATTCGCATGTATGTTACCGAAACTTTTGGAAATGTTTATAAATTCAATAGCATTCATATAAGTTCCGTTCTATATATTGATATTGGAAAAATAGGGAAACCCTATTTTTCTTAAATTTATTAATTAATTATTTATTATGCAGCTTTAATTGCATTAATAAGATCTGTTAATCTATTTGATTGGCTAGCAATATCTGCCCCATCTTCAGTAGCTTTTGATGAGTTAATGTATGCAACTTTTGCATCGTCAAAAGATTTGAATTTAGCATCAGCTTCTTTTAATGCAGCATTCATTTTTTCTCTATCTGCTTCATTTTGAAGGTGTGATGGTGAATATCCTACTCATCCTTCTTTAAATCCTTCTTCTAAAGAAATTATTGAATTTGCTTGTTTATTTTGTAAGTAGCGAGTTCTTGCTTTATTACCAAAAATAATTTCTGTAATAACATCATATACAGCTTGTCCTATTCCTTTAGTAATAGAAGTTAAGAATCTTCCTGCATTTTCTGGTGATGATACAGCTTGATCAACATCTACACCAATGATGCTCATTGTTTTGTTGTTTTTAATAACTTCAAATGTTCCTGGTCCTGCTACAGGTAAAATAACTTCCGCATTTGTAGAGATATGTTTTGTAACAACTGTTGCCATTGCATCATCAAGTGTAAATCCTGAATTTAAACTAAGTTCATCTGTATGTATTACTTTTTTGCTTGGGTTTTCTTTAGCAAAAGATAAAAGACCTTTTAAGAATCCTTCATTAAATGTAGTAACTCCTGGGAATTCTCCACCACCAAATGATGTAACAAGTCTTTTCGCTGCATCAGTAGGGTATTTATCTGCTAAAAATTTAGCTGTTGCATAACCAACTATTCAAGCTGATTCTTTAATTTTAAAGTTAAGTCCATAAAATTCGCTGAAACCATTTAATTGTGAAGGATCAAGTGAAAAATCTACTCCAATAATCTTTACACCTTCTTTTTGTAATGCATCTTTATTTTGTACAATGTATTTTTGTATTGGACTTTGGTGTTTAAATCCTGAAAGAATTCAAATTTTGTTATGCGGAGCAAGTGCAGCATTATATGCATTTTGATAATTTGAAGGTTTAACGAAACTTACTGGAATTTTTGTTTTGTCATATACAATTAAAAGTGCTTCTCATGAAGATTGGTTAAATGATTTATCATCAATATTTCCTTCATCTGTAATTAAAACTGGTTTTAATTTTTTAATAGCATCTGTTACATCAGAGTTACTAAAGTTCTCACCTGAAGTAGAAATACTTGTTACACGATCTTTTTGAGCAATATATTGTGTTATGTCATCTTGTGTATCATCATTACATGAAATAACTGATACCATTGGTAAAATACTTACCAATGGTAACCCTCCTAAAAGTAAAGTTTTTTTAAATTTAGCCATTGTTAATCTCCTAATAATAAATTTTTATTTATATAAAAATCTTATTATCATTTAAGATTTTTTATTTATGTTTAAGTTTCTTTGGCAAATATTATTTTTATTTTCATGTTTTTATAAGTTTTTATTTCACAAAATGGACGAAAAATTAAAAATTTGTTATTATGATATGAACACACAAAATAAATGTGAAAAATTTCCAAATTATCTTTATAAATTAGAAAAATCACGCGCAAGTTTTAAACGCGTGATTTTTCTAATTTATATTTATTTTTAAAACTCTAGGGTGTGACATTTCGTTTGATATTTAATTCAAATTTTAATTGAACTTTTTTACAAAAAAGTTCTCGTATATATATATATATATATATAATAAGGTAAAGTTTAATTATAAATTTTTCAATTTGGAGATATAAATATGAGAAAAAATAAAAAATTGATTTTGCTTTTATCATCTTCATTATCTGTTTCAAGTTTAATTTTGACTCTTTCAGCAAATTATTCAAAACAAGATGTGAATATTGCAATTAATGATGTTGATTATGTGTTTGATAAAGTTAACTCTAATATTTCAGATGATATTTGAACAGGTTATAATAATTATAGCGATGGCACACTTCATAGGTGATACAACTCTTTAGATTCAAAAGGAGTAACTAATTTAAGTCAAACTGGAAATAATAAGCTTAAATGAAGTGCAACTGGTGATGCATGATATAGATTATTCGATGCTTCAACCCCAGGTTTACCAGCAAATATTAATCAAACCAATTGAAATGGTGGTGGTTTTGCTAATGAAATTGGTCATATGTATTCTTGAGAAAGAGATGGTGCCTCATCTTCATTACCTGATGGTACCGGTTCTTGATGAAATGGAAATGGATTTAATCCATTAACTAATAGTAAAAAAATTAAAGTTGGTATTAACTTAACTAATGCCGATACAAATAATGACTTTTTTACTGCTGGAATTTACTTTTCGGACGATATTAGATTAGTTGGTAATATCAAAATTCACTTATTTGTTAAACAAGATAGTAGCAGTGTTAATATTGATCAAACTGAAGGTAAATTAACTACATATACTATAAATATCAATGATGATCCAAAAGCTAATATTGGCACAATGGAAATAAGCCCATGAATAGGTAAAACGCAACAAGTAACTAGCACAGGGAAATCAGTTAGTACAACTATAAACGGTAAGTCAAAAATGGCTTACATTAGTGACTATGCCTATTTACCATACTACGATCATATTCCTGATGAATACGAAAATAATATGTCAGATACAAATAGAAATCAAAGAAACTGATGACAAAACACTAGACAACAAGGAAGTAATGAACTTTATGATGTTTTAATTAGAGGTTATACTCCACAATCAGTAAGAAATTCTAATTTTTCTTTCACAACCAATAAATATAATCAAGTTGCTTTTGGTTTATTTCAACACTCAATAATTAGAAATAGTACTCCTATTATTACTAAAAATAATATAACTCAAAATCAAGGGGGATTATTTGTTTTTAGAGTTAATACAAGTACATCACATAATGAAATTGTTGCAGGGGCTGTAGTTGAATTAGAAATGAAACCATTTAATAATTCAACTGAACCTTTTAATCAATTATATGCTGGTAATACTGGTTCTACCACTGGAAGTAAAACATATTTTGGAGTTTCAGAATATAGAAATTTAAATAGTAGAGATGATTACAAGGTTATTGGTGGATTTATGAAAATGGCTGATCGGAAACAGTCATATTTAAAGAAATTTAATACTGAAGAAAAAGTACAAGATAATCTTGAATTTTACAATCAAGCAACTGATGGAATTCCACAAGCTAATTTATCTATTTCTGAAATCGGAAATAGTTCTTTTGCATACAATATAGACAAAAATGGTGTTTCTAATGACAACAAAAATGTAATTAGAACAAGAAATATTTATCAAGATTATAAAAGTTATAATAACTTATCTAATTTACGTTTAAACGCTTCTTTTGCTAATGGTGTTGATAGACAAAAATGAAGAATGATTACTAAATCTACGACAGTTTCTGCTTCAACCACTTTTGGAAGAGAATATCTTGATTTTGCACCAATTGAATACACCTTTACAGATTTAGAATATCTTAAAAGATATATTCAATCTAAAAAATGATTAACTAAAGGTGAAAAAGACGCTTTAACTAGATATGTTGAAGCCGATACTTCTTTTAATATAGGTAATGAATTTACAGATGCTACAGCTAAAAATAGTTGAAAAACCAAAATTGATACAATCGATGATTTACAAAAATCAATAGAAGAAAAATATAAAGACATTCGTGAATTCGCACTTGGTGCTGAAATTTATGATAAAAATTGAAATCCGATTGCCACAAATAAAATGATTTATGCTTTAGCCGATCTTTCAGTTAAAAATAGTTTAAAAGATTTTACCAATACGAATTCTGACATTATTAAACTTAAATCTAGTGAATATAATGACGATACCAATGCTCAAGATAGAAGCACTTCAACTAAATATGACACTGCAGAATCTTTCGATTATTTAACTAAAATTCTTCAAACAATTAAAAAAGTTTTAACTGATAAATTTGATGCAATTAAAACTTCGGGTAAAAATAATTTGGATTCGATTTATGCTAAATTAAATGATTTTTCAATCACGCAAGCCAATTCACAAACTTATCCAAATAACAATTCAAAAGCAGCTAATTTACTAACTAATAATTTGATTCAAAATGTAATTAATCCTTTAACAAATTATGAACAAGTTCAGGCTTTTGATTCAGCAAATTCAGAATCTTATAAATCTAAGATTAAAAATGTTCTAGATAGCATTAAAAATTTAAATGATTTGGAAGCAGAAAAAGATAATTTAAAAACCCAAATTATTAAAGAACAAAAAGCACAAAACGATTTTAATCATTATGGCGTATTTACTAGATCAACCAACAGTATTAATTTAAATTCTTTTGATACTTTTGATGCTAATCTTAAGGATGCGGCCAATAAAACTATTGATAATATTTTTGATTCAACTCAAACTTTAAACACTTTTTATACTAATGGCAATAACACTTTACAACAAAATTGAATCAACAAATTAACTGGTGATGAAATTAATGGAGCCTTACAAGAATTCAAAAAAGAAATTAATAATTTTAGTTTTTTAAATGGCGATGAGACTAGTGGGGAAAAATTTAATATTATTAATAATTTAGAAGTTCAATTGGGTTGAAATGGACCTTTTACATATAACACTAAAACCAAAACTTTAGCCATTAATACAAGCTATTATTCAACCATTGATCAAGCAATGCAATCAGCTTTTAGTACTGCTAAAAATAATGCTAAAACTAAAATTAACAATCTTTCATTTTTAAGCCAAGCAGAAAAAAATAATGTTAATCAATTAATTGATCAAGCACAACTATATAAAGACACTTATGTACCAAACGAGGACTATTCAAATAAAGTATTAATAGGTTCAGATAAAAACATTAAAACCATTGCTGATAAATGAACTGATATTAATACAGAACGTGAAAAAATTAAAGACTACACTGCTACTTTTGACTATCCAGATAAAAGTATTAATCCAACCACAGCAGATCAAAATTTAATTACTACTCAAAGCGTTAGACCAAATGACCAAGGTGTTGAAACGAAGATTATTAACATTCAAGGTAATGATGATGCTGGTACTTTAGTAGTTACATACAAAATCCTTAAGTCTAGCGATAAAGATAATATTTATACAGAAAATAAAACCTACACAATTACAGGTTTTAGTGACGAACAAACTAGAATTGCTGATTTAAGTGCAACTCCTGAATATAAGGATAAAGCTCAAAAAGTTAATATTCAAGCTTCAACAGTTGTCAAAGCAAATAATTCAAGTGTTGACATTGTATGGGAATTACCAACTAATACTAAAATTTATGCAAATAGTGTTAGATATCTTGGTTATAACGATATAACTGGCAAAATTAAAATTACTTATAAATTACAATCAACTAAAAATACAAATGCTATTTCTGATGAAAAGACTGCAGAAATAACTGGCTTTCAAAATGAAATAACTAGATTAAATAATTTAGTAAATCAAGATTCTAATACAAATAAAATTACTAATATTACAATCGTTTCTAATCCAATTAAACGTGCTTCGGATTCAATATTAAATACTGATTATAATGTTAATTTAATTGATTCAAATTTTGCTAATACTAATCAAATTAGTTTAACAAATGTCAATCAAACTGCAACTGATGATGTTTCTGGTTCAGTGACTTATACATATAAATTTAAAACTACAAGATCAGCAAGTGATCTTGTAACAATTGAAGGACAAACTGTAAATAATAACAATATTTATAGTAATGTAACTAATCCTCAAACTAGAACTGGTTTCTTAACTCAAGCGCAATATGAACAAAATCAAAGAGATGCGGCAAAAAAAGCAATTGATAATTATCAATATTTAAATAATGCACAAAAAAATGCTATTAAAGAAGCAATCCAAAATGCTCCAATTGATCAATTAGACCAAAAAGTTGCTGATGCAAATGATTTAAATAATGCAATGAAAGCTTACATTGAGTCAACTAATAACATTGATACAATTAAACAAGGAATTGATTATACTCAAGCAGATAATCAAAGTGCTTTAGATAATGCTGTAAATCAACAAAAAACTGATGTTAATAAAACACAAGGATCTAATTTATCATTAACAGAAGTAAAACAAAGAACTAAAACAATTCAAGATGCAATTACTAATTTAAATGGTGAAGAAAGATTACAAAAAGCTAAAGATGATGCCATAGCTAAAATTAATTCAGATTATTCATCACTAACTGAAAAACAAAAGGCAAAAGCAATTGAATTAATTAAGTCACAAAATACTATTGCTGGTGTTAATACTCAAGATGCTAATAACAGTGCTTTAAATGCATCAATGAAAACTTTGCGTGACTTTATAACAAATCAAAATAATATTGTTACAGGAAATAATTACCTTTATACAACAGATGCTTTAAGATCTGCTTATGACGGCAATCCTGCTAAAAATAATAACCAAAAAGGTGGGGTAATTAAGGAAGCAGAAGATTTATTAACTAATTTAAATACTGATAACAATAATGATTTAATGAATAAAACTAATGTTGATTCATTAAATACTAAAATTCAAAATGCAATTAATAACTTAAATGGTCAACAACGTTATGATGCTGAATTAGCTAGATTAAATTCATTGCAAAGTGCTAGTGCAAAAGTCAAGGATAGTGCACAAAGCTCAAAAACTGCAAGTGAGATTGTTAAAGATGATATTGAATTTAATACCTCTACAATTCCTGCAGATGTAAAACCAGTTAATTTAGATATTTCAAATCAAAATGAAGTAACAGGTAAATTAGACTTAAGCTATAAATATCAATCAACTAAAGAGAATATGGAAACTCTTCAATCTAATACTACTTATACATTAAGTGGAAATAATGCTTTAAGCACTTTAACAGAAGAAGCAAGATTAAATCAATTAATAGATGATAATAATATTGCAAAAACTATTAATTTTAACGGAACTAAAAATCAAAATGCTATTGAAGACTTAGCTAAAACACAATTCAATGGTACATTAGCTAATAGTGAAAACAATAAAGCTCAAATTGTAATTGATTCTATTGCACCTGATCCAACTGATGAGCATGCTGTAATTGTAACTTACAAATTGCAATCAACTAAAGATAATTTAAATAATCAAACTATTGTTTCAAAAACTGCTCAAACTAAAATAACTGGGTTTATGAGCGATAAAGAAAAAGAACAAAATACCATTAATAGCTATAATGATGCTAATTTTGTAGGTACACCAAATAGCACAAAATTAGCTTCATCATTTGTCGCATTACCGAAAAATGTAAATATTACTTTTGCAACAAATGATAATGCAAATCATGCAAATGAAACTATTGAAATTCAATCAGTTAAATCATGAGATGATGTTAATGGTACATTAACTGCTGTTTTTGTAGTTAAAAGCAACAAACATGGTGAAGAATTAACTTCTACAGAAAAAGAAATTACTATTACTGGTTATTTCACAGAAGAACAAAGATTAAATAATTTAATTGACAATAAAGACAAAGAATTTAACTTTAGTGGCACAAAAGCTAAAGATAAAACTACTGTTGATGAAGTTACTAAAGATAATCTTTCAGGTTATTTAGCAGAACAATTAAATGGTCAATTAACTAATATTAATAATCAAAATAATGTTGAATTAGTAATTGATTCTATTTCAGAAACAAACCCTGATGGTAGCGTTAAATTTACTTATCACTTAAAATCAACTAGAACTGATATTGCCAATAATACTGTAGTTTCTAAAACTTTAAGTACTACAATGTCTGGATTCCAAAGCAATATAAGTCGTGAAAAAGCTAATTTAGATGCCAAAACTGATGCTGATTTAGATGTAGTTATTGATAAAACTCAAATGGCTTCAAGTTTCAAACCAAATCAAATTCAATTAAATCCTAAAGATAATACTATTAGTGTTGTTAATAAAACAATTACAGGTTACAATGATGTAATTGGAGCAATTAAACTTACTTATAAACTAAAAAGTAATAAAAATGGTCAAGATGTTTATTCTGAACCAAAAGAAATTATTATTACTGGACTTAAAACTGAAGCACAAAGATTAAATGAAATTTTAAATAACTTAGTTGAAGGTGATATTACTTTCAGCGGAACTAAAAATAATCAATTACCTTCAGTTAATCCAGCTAATGACAAAGCTAACTATTCATATGATGCAACTAAACAAAAGACAAATAAAGCTAGTGCATTTATTAATTCAATTACACCAGATGATTCAACTGGTCAAAATACATTAAACTTAAAATTAGTAACAAGTAAAACTCAAAATGAATTAATTTCAAATTGAAATGTAACTAATTATGAAGCACCAGAAAGTCAAAACAAAGACTTAGTAATTACTGGTTTTAGAACACAAGCTCAACAAAACAAAATTGATCAAGATGCTGAAAAAGCAAGATTAACCAATTTAGTTGCTAATACAGAAATTACTTATCCAAATAGTAAACAAATTTTAGCTTCAAGTTCAGCAGTTAGTGGAATACATAAAGTTATCAATTCAACCGATAATAACGCAGAAATTATTATTCAAAATATTACTGATAAAAATGATTTAGATGGTGCAATTACAGTAGCTTATGTAATTCATAGTACTAAAGGTGGAATTTACAAAAATGTAAACACTAATGTACAAACTGTTGTTTTAAATAACTTTAAAACTGAACAACAAAGATTGGATGCTTTATTTACCAATAATCAAGCGGATGCTTCATTAACCGGAATTGCTAGCGCTGATTATTCTAAATATTTACCACAAGAAGCATTAGATCATTTAACTTTAACTTTGAATAACTTAGAAAATGCCAGAGTAGAAATTGTTTCCAAAGTAGCTAATAATCAAACTAATAGCATTGATTATAAATATCGTTTAGTTTCAACTAGAGGAGTGGTTAGTGGCCATGATCTAAATACTGTTACATCCACAGAAACTAAATCAGGATCATTAAAAGGTTTCAAAACTTTAGTACAAGCTGAAAAAGAAAGATTAGATAATATCAATCCTGATGATAAAAATGATGGTTATACTCATACAATAAATTATTCTAATAGGGATCAAATTTTATCTTCAAAAGTTAAGATTAGTGACTCTAATTGAACTTGAGAAATTTCTCCCACTAGTGACCATACTTTTAGTGATCAAAAAATCATTGCTTATGATGATATCACTGGTAAATTAAGAGTAAGATACAAATTACAATCAACTAAAGAAGGTTTAACAGATGTTAAATCAGACTATAAATATGTAACTTTAACAGGTTTTAAAACTGAATTAGATAGATTAAATGATTTAGTAGTTCAACAAAATCAACCCGTTTCAATTGCTGCTAAAGAAGATAGAAAAAATGAAGGAGCTAATGAGAAAAAAGCTTCACAATTAACTTCAGATGACTTTAATGTTGAATTAACTCAATATGGTCAGGGGCAAAATGTACAAATAGAAACTATTTTAGATACACAAAATGCTAATGATGAAACCGGAACAATTGACTTAGGATATAAATTAATTTCAACTCGTCCATTAGAAGGACAAAATGGTTTAATTGCTGGTGATTGAACAGATGCTCCATCTACAGCACCTGTAATTAAATCGAACACTTCAAATCCATTATTAAGTTTTACAGGTTATGTAACTAATGATGAGGAAGAAGAAAATAGAATTGAAAGATTAATTCCAGACTTGGTAATCGACTATCCAAACAAACAAAATTATTTACCTGACTTTAATATAACCGATGTTGTATCAAACAATGTTCAAGTCAAATTAAGTGATAACCGTGAATTGAATGAAGCGCAAATAGCACTTAAAACTGGTTCAATGCAAATTCTTAGTCGTGATGATAGAAAAGGTGAAATTACTGTTAGCTATACTTTAGTATCTCAATCAAGAAACAATGTTGAAATTGTAATTAATCAAACCAGAAGTAAAAATGCTAATACTATTAAAGGCTTTAAAACTGAATTACAAAGATTACAAACTTTAAATTATGATTGAGCCAATACAATTGCAAATAAAGCTAATATTAGTCCTTCTGATGTTATTTTAAATAACATCACACCTTATGCAACTGATAACGATCAAGCAAAAGATATAACAATTACTGGTTTTGATGATAGAAATGGTACATTGGATATTCAATATAATATTTATTCAAAACGTACTGATTTAACTGATATTTATGTAGTTAATAAAACTGCGCAAATTACTGGTTTACAAACTGAATTACAAAGATTAAATGCTTTAGTTGATAATGATCAAGTATCTAAAACAATTAATTATGTAGCAAATGATAAAGCACAAATCAAAGCAAGTTCATTAGTTAATAAAAAAGCTGAAGTACTTGCAAACAATGATAATTCATACTTTACAACCTTAATTCAAGATCCAGCTACTTCAAAAGCGAAAATTATTATTAAAGATATTACTGCTGATGATGAAACAGGTCAATTAACTGTTAAATATGTATTGCAGTCAACCAAAGATAATTTAACCGATATTAATTCAGATACTGAAAATACAGTTACAATTTCTGGATTCTTAACTAATTTACAAGAAGCTAAAAATAATTTAAAAGCTGAAATTGATGAATTAGTACAAAATAATAAATTAACTAGCGAACAAGCACAAGCACTTAAAGATAAAATTAATAGTACCGATACTGATTCTATTGATAAAGTTAACAAAATCAAATTAGAAGTAGATAAGCAAGTTTTAGTTAATGAAGTAGAAAAAGATTTTGTTCACTTAAACAAAGCACAATTAACTGATGTAATTAATAAAATTAAAACTGCTGAAAACTTAGATAAGGCAAATGAAGCTAAAAATGATGGTCAAACATTAGATGATAAAATGGCTAAATTAGATGAAATAGTTAAAAACTATGAAGCTAAAAAACCATTAGATAAATATACCCATGCTTCAGAAACACCTAAAAATACTTTTGACAAAGTAATTGAAGATGCTAAAAAATTATTAGATAAAACTAATACTACCGATTTAGGTACAGATAATTTAGATAATTGAATTGGTAATGAGGAAACTAACACTAAAGGTGAAATTCAAACCAAATATGAAGCTTTAGATGGTGATATTCAAAAAACTATTCAAGAAGTAACTAATAATGAATACTTATCTCCAAAACAAAAAGAAGATTTAATTAATAAACTTAATTCATTAGATCCTAATACTTTAGAAAAAGCTAATGATGATGGTACTAAATTAACTTTAAATGATATTAAAGATGAAATTGCTCAAATTGAAGCTCTTAAAAAAGAAGCAATTAATCGAATTAAAGCATATGAAAACTTGAATCAACAACAAAAAGATGCATATATTAATCAAATTAAATCAAGCGATAACGATCAATTAGAAACCATTGAAAATAATGCAACTGCTTTAGATAACAAAATGCTTGAGTTAAAACAAGCAATTGAAAATGTTAAAGATGTACCTAATTCAAGTGCATATCAAAACGCAGATCAAAATAATAAAGATGCTTTTGATAATGCATTAAATGTTGCAAACAAAATTAAAAACGGTAAAGAAAACACTTATCCAAGTGATACATTTAATTACAATGCAAATTTAGATGCAGTACAAAAAGCAATTGATGGTCTTAAATTAGCTAATACCAATATTAATCGTGATGAAGCTCTTAAATATGTTGATAATGCACCATATTTAAGTGCAGACGAGAAAGCAACATTTAAAGAACAACTTAACCAAAATCCAATCACAGATGAAACTATCGCGAAATTAAAAGAGCAAGCACAAATTATTAATAATGCTAAAAAAGTTTATGTAGATCAAATTAAAGCAATTGATAATAATGATTTAGATCAAAATAATAAAGATGAATATATTAATCAAATCATTAATAAAGAAATGACATTGGATGAAAATAATGTAATTACTAATCCAGAGGAATTTAGCAAAATTGTTTTTGATGCACAAAAAGAAGCTTTAATTAATAAATTAGAAAATAATGTAAATCAGCCTGATTTACCAAATATTCTTAATCCAAAACAATTAACTGAAGCTAAAGAAGCAATTAATAATGCAACTGATTTAGCAGAAGCACAAAAAGCTTATGAAGATGCAATTAATTTAAGTAAAAAAATGGCAGCTTTAGATGAATTAGTAAAAAACTATGAAAAATCAATTGCTGATCCAAATAACACAAAATACAATAAAGCTGATAATAAAGAACAATTTGATAATAAATTAACTGAAGCTAAAAAATTATTAACATCAGATTCAGATAATGGAGTTGATAATAAGTTATTGGAAGATTTATTATCAAATAATGACAAATCATTACAGCACTCATATGAAGAGTTAAATGGTTTAGAAAATGATTTAATTGAACAAATTAATAATTCAGAAGTTTTATCACCAAATGAAAAAACTGATTTAATAACCCAAGTAAATAACATTGATAAACATAATGATGAAGCAGGCCAAGTAGAAACATTGCAAGATAAACTTAATAAATTAATTGCTGATAAAAACAATAATATTAAAGCTATTCAAAACCTTGAAAATCTTAATCAAAGTCAAAAAGATGATTTAATTAACAGAATTAAAAATAATGACTTGGCTGATAACCCATCAATTTTAGACGAAGCTCAAAATCTTGATAATAAGATGAAAGAGTTAAAAGATGAAATTGCAAAAGAAAACATAATTAAAGGTTTAAGCCACTATAACAAAGCATCTGAAGAAAAACGTAATAACTACGAAAATGCTTTAAATAATGCTAAAAAATTAGTTAATAATGAAACTCCAAATGGTTATAATAGTGCAAATACTTCAATTGCTGAAACTCAAGAAATTTTAGATAAACTTAAACAAGCTTTCAAAGCAATTGATGATGAAGCTAAGAAAATTAATGATTTATATGATAAGTTAAATGCCAAAATTATTGAATATCAAAAAGATGTTGATAATAAAGAATTGCCAAAAGAAATTCAAGACATTTTAGATGAATTGGTTAATTATGGCGAAGATGTTAATGGCATTAATAAATTGATCGAATTAATTAAGCAAGGTAAATTGCTTAAATCATTACACGAACAATGAAATAATTCAGATTTTAAAAATCCTGATACTGAAAAAGCAATTCAAGACTTAAATGATAAAATCAATTCAATTACTGAATTAATTAATTCAGTTGAATCAAGCAATTTAAATAGTAAATTAGATACAAGCAAAGATTTTGTTCTAAATCACAATCAATATAATCTAAACTTTGCAGAAGCTGAAATAAGTTATTTTGATGCTCTTAAAAATGTTGATAAAACTAAATTTATTGATGCAACTAATAAGTTAGAACAATTAGAACAAGCTAAGTTTGTTGAATTTGCTAATAGCATTTTAAATACTTCATATTTTGATACTTATAAACCAGAAAGTAATTTAAATAAAAAATTAATTAAAGAATTATTAAAACTTAATTATGATCCATTAAATAAAATTGAAAAATCATTATTCGAAACACTATTAAAAGAAAAAGCAGGTGTTGAAGAAAAATTAAGTTGACTTTGATATTTAGCTTTAGGTTTAAGCACAACTCTTGCAGCTATAATGATTGGCGTTTTAGTTAAAAAAGTAAAAAATAATTCTTAATTTTAAATTAAAAAATATGGAATTTGTGTTCCATATTTTTATTTATTTTAAAAATGTTTAAAATCTTGAGTTTCGAAGTCGAGAGCAATTTTGCAATAAACTTTAGATAAAGTAAAAAGAAAAAACCTTATAGATAGAATTAATAAAAAATCAATTGGTAGAACAATATACTTAAGCTATTTAGTTCCAGAATACAAAAGGAAATATATCGATGTAGATGTTGTCACATTTGGAAGATTAAACTATGACAAAATAAAGAAAATAGCTGATCAAGATGTATTTTATATGATAGAAACAAATATCCTTGATTTATCAGCAGAAAAAGCAAATGAAATTTATAGACAACAAAGAAAAATAGAAGAGGGTTTTCGTGTTTTAAAATCATCACTTGAAATTGGACCTATTTTCGTTCATAAAGAAGAACATATTCTAACGCATGTATTTTTATGTTTCTTATCTCTTGTTGTTCTAAAATATTCAATCTTTAAACTGAAAAAATTATATGAAACAAATGGAGAAATTCAGAAAATTTCAATTAACAAATTTATAGATGGTTTAAAACTTATAACTGTTACTCAAAAAATAGTAAATGATGAAGTAGTATCGTAAATTACAAATAATTTAGATCCATCACACAAAGAGTTAAACAAAATATATAGTGATTTTTACAACATACTAGAGAAATAGCTCTAGTAATTTTTAAGACAAAAAACGAATACAACTATATGGTAGATGTATTCGTTTTTTATAAAGTTCTAACTTGGAAACTCAGGAATAAATATTAATTATCCATTGAATTGATTAAATCTGAAATTTTCTTTGCCGCAATGGCACCATCATTTGCAGCTGTTACAATTTGACGAATTTCTTTGACTCTTATATCGCCAGCTGCAAAAATACCTTCTATTTTAGTTTGCATCTCTTCATCAGTAATTATAAATCCTTTTTCGTTTGTAATGCCAAGGTCTTTAATAAAATCAGCATTAGGGATCATTCCAATGTAACTAAAGAATGAAGCAATGTCAATAGTGTGCTCATTACCATCTTTATCAACAATAATCGCTTTTTCTAATTGCTCTGCACCTTGTAATTCTTTTACTGTTGATTCATAATATACTTTAACATTTGGTAATTTTAATAAATCATTTACAAGTCTTTTTTCAGCTGTAAATTCAGGTTCTTTAGTTACAATATGTACTTCTGATGCTATTTTAGAAAGGTAGATAGATTCTTCAACTGCTGAATTTCCACCTCCTAAAACAAGAGTTGGATTGTGTCCAAAAAGTGGTCCATCACAAATAGCGCAAAAACTCACACCCTTTGATAAGTAATTATTAAAGTTGTTAATAAAGCTTGGCACTCTATTTTGCATTCCTGAAGCAATAATGACTGTTTTTGCTTCTACAACTTCACCGTTTTGTAAAATTACTTGTTTGTGAAATTTGCTAAGGTTTTTAAGTTCTACTACATTTCCATATTTGTATTCTGCACCATATTTTTTAGAATGTTCAAAAAAGTTTAAAGCAAGTTGTCAACCTTCGATTGTTTCAGTTCCAATTCAGTTATCTACTTTGCTTGTTGAAGAAAGTTTCCCACCAGGAGCTCCTTTTTCAATAAAAACTACATTCAAATTAGCTCTTGATGCATATAAAGCGGCATTTAACCCTGCAGGTCCACCACCAATTATTGCTATATCATATAATTTACTCATTTTTATTCTCCTTAATTTTAATAAAAAGAAATTAACAAATTTAAATGTTAATTTCTTTTGAATTTTGCAAAAACTGAACTAAATACATTGCTGATTTGAGTTTTATTGACTCATTTTTCATATTTAGCTGGATTTTGATATTCATAGTGGAAGTAGTATTTTGTTCAAGTTTTAATGTAATTTACTCTTGAGAAGAACTCAAAGTAAACAATAATTAAAAGACCTAAGATAATAAATCCAATTGCCACATTTGAATAAAGTGAATATGATTCTTGACGAAGCGGTTCCATTGCTAAACGTAAAAGACCATATCATGTAAAGTACATCCCTGAAGTAGTTCCAGGTCTAAAAATTCCAAATAAATTAAACACTCACACTATTATTAAGTAAGCAACTAAGTTTCCAAGTCCTTCATATAAGAAAAGAGGGTATCTATAAGCCCCTTCAAGTCCTAATGAAGTTGTATATGAATCGGAAATATACATATTTGAGGCAAATGATTGACCAAAGACTAAAACACTATTTCCGCTTCAATCAATTTTTCCATAAACCTCGTGGTTAGCATAGTTTCCTCAACGACCTACAAATTGTCCAATTAAAATTGTTGGGATAATAAACGAAATAACTTTTCTAAAATCAATTTCATTTCTTTGAGAATAAGCATACATAATATCAAAGAAAGCAGCTACTAAAACTCCTCCTTGGATACTAAGTCCACCTTCTCAAATTTTTCATCAAGCTGAGCCAGCGAAAGGATTATCGCTATAAATTAATTCCTCGACAACATATCCCAAACGAGCACCAATAATTGAGGTAGGGATAGTAATGATTATAAAAGTCATCAAGATTTCATTTTTATACTTTTCACGATTTCAAAAGAAAACAATCGATAAAATTGAACATAAAATCCCAAGCATAATCATTAATGAATATAGTTGAAATGAGAATGAACCAATAGTAAAAAGTGGTTTCGCTTGACCAGCATTAAAAGCAACTTCTGGCACTCACGAAGGTACTGCTTGTGTGTTCATTAATTATCTCCTTCCATTCTTCTACGTTCCATTTCTTCAAGCACATTAAGTCCATCATGTCTTGATAAGTAGGTACTTACAGCCGCTTCAATTAATGAAGCAACTGATCCACCTTCTTTGATTGGAACCATAATTTTTTTAATACTACGATTAAGCACAGGATATTTTAAAATCTCAATGCCAAGACGATCTAGATCATTTTGACGATCTTTTTTAACAAGTTCAACTACTAAGTTAATTTGACATGATGAAGCAACCGATCTAATTCCGTAGGTATATTTAACATCAATAATTCCAATCCCTCTAACTTCAAGCATATTACGAGTAATTTTTGGAGATCTACCAATAAACATATTTCCCACGTTTTTAATGATAACTGAATCATCACTGATTAAAATATGACCTTTTTGGACAAGCTCAAGAGCTGCTTCACTTTTTCCAACTCCACTATCACCAACAATCATAACTCCAACCCCACCAACAAGAACAAGGCAACCATGCACTTGTGCTTCTTCTGAGAAGAAATTATTTAAAAATAAACTAAAATCAACCGAAATTTGAGATGTTGACGAATTCATATGTGCTACTGGTACTTTATACATATCAGCTACTTCAATAATTCATTCAAGCACCTCTTCATCCACTCCTTTTGATAAAAGTAAAAGTGGTGGTTGGTGTTGAAGTACGTGATGAATTGAAGCTTGAGCTTGTGTTTTACCTAAATTTTTAAATCAGTAGTTTTCACTAGTTCCTCAAACAATAACGTTCATGTTGATTCTACCATTTGAGATTTTTTCAGCAAGCTCAAGACCTGCCCGTTTAATAGTAGGAACCAAAATGTCATTATAATTAAGTTCTTTAGTAGTGTTGACTAATTTGAGTTCAAAGAAATTAATAACTTCTTTTACATTAACTTTTGTTTTAATCATTCTAACCTCTATATTTTCTTTTATCAATTATAAACTTTTTTAAGCCATAATTTTTTTAAGAAACATACCTGTGTAACTACCTTCAATATTAGATACTTGCTCTGGTGTTCCGCTAGCTACAATTAACCCACCATTAACACCACCATCAGGTCCTAGATCAATTAAATAATCACAAGATTTAATCACATCTAAATTATGCTCAATTACTAAAACAGTATCTCCATTATCAACAATCCGGTTAAGAATTTTTAAAAGTTTCTTAACATCGTGAGTATGAAGTCCAGTGGTTGGCTCATCAAGCACATAAATTATTTTACCAGTAGGTTTTTTCTGTAAGAAAGTGGCAAGCTTAATTCTTTGTGCTTCTCCACCACTAAGTGTTGTAGACATTTGACCTAATTTAATATATCCAAGTCCTACATCTGCAAGGATTTGTAATTTTTCAATAATTTTTACTCTGTTTTGGAAAAACTCTAAAGCTTCATCAACTGTCATTTCTAAAACATCTGAAATATTTTTACCATGATACTTAATTTCAAGTGTTTCACGATTATATCTTGCTCCATCACATTGGTCGCAAGCTACAAAAACATCTGGCAGGAAGTGCATTTCGATTTTTATAAACCCATCACCACTACATTTTTCACATCTACCACCAGGGACATTAAAGCTAAATCTACTTTTGGTATATCCACGCACTCTAGATTCTTCAACTGCCGAGAAAATATCTCTAATATCATCAAATACACCTGTATAAGTAGCTGGATTACTTCTTGGGGTTCTTCCAATTGGAGATTGGCTTACCGGAACAACCTTATCAATTGCTTCAAGCCCTTGAATCGAATCAAAAGCAGCTCTTTTACTATTAAGCCCATCAGCGAGTCCAAGCATTTGTTGAATTCCTTTAACTAAAATTTCATTGACAAGTGTACTTTTACCACTTCCTGAAACTCCAGTTACCCCGACAAATTTACCAAGCGGGATTTTTGCGTCAATTCCTTTAAGGTTGTTTTCTTTAGCATTTTTAATTGTAATTACTTTGCCATTTCCACTTCTACGAGTTTGTGGAACCGGGATAGTTCATTCATGAGATAAGTATTTTCCAGTAATTGAGTTTTCGTTTTTTACAATTTCTTCTAAGCTTCCGCTAGCAACTACTTGTCCACCATCAACTCCAGCTTTAGGACCAATATCAACGATTCAATCAGCTTCATACATTGTATCTTCATCATGTTCAACAACAATTAAAGTATTTCCTAAATCAACCATTTTTCTAAGGGTATGAATTAGTTTTAAGTTATCTTTTTGATGAAGACCAATTGAAGGTTCGTCAAGCACATATAAAACACCAGTTAAATTTGAACCAATTTGAGTTGCAAGTCTAATTCTTTGTGCTTCTCCACCACTAAGAGTTTCAGCGTTTCTTTCTAAAGTTAAATAATCAAGACCTACATTTTTTAAAAATGTTAGCCGATCAGTTAATTCTTTAGTAATTAAAGATGAAATTTGTTTTTCTTGCTCGCTAAAGTTATTGAAAATTGTTTCAAAATTAATAAGAAGATCATTAACAGATAATTTAGTGAATTCATGAATATTTTTGTGATCAATTTTTACTGCAAGTGCATTTTGATTAAGTCTTGCACCCTTGCAAATATGACAAGTGAATGAACCCATATATTTTTTGATTCAGTCCCTAATTCTTTCAGAAGAAGTTTCATAATACATACGTTCAATTTTGGTTAAAATCCCCTCAATTGGTTTGTAACGACGAATAACATTTCCGCTTGAACTAGTCATTTCGTATTCGATATCATCTTTAGAACCGTATTTAATGATTTCAAGCTCATTTTTAGTCATTTCATCAATTGGAGTATGAATTGAAATATTGTAGTGATTTAAAAGAGCTTGGAATTCTTGTCATTCAAGGTTTTGAGTATTAACTGTATTTTCAAAATACTTAATAGCACCTTGTTCAATTGTTCTTCATTTATCTTGGACAACTGCATCAAAATCGGCTTTAAATTCTACACCAAGACCCTTACAGTTTTCACACATTCCAAATGGAGCATTGAAGCTAAAAAGTCTAGTTTCAATTTTTGGAATTGTGAAATCTTTATAAATACATGCATGAGTTTTTGAATAAATTTCAGTTTTTTGCTCATCTAAATTTTCTACTTTTACAAGCCCATTTGCTTTATCAGAAGCAATATCAATAGCTTCAGCAATCCGGTTGTAATTTTCTTCATTTAAAACAACACGGTCAATAACTAAATCAATTGTGTGCTTAATATTTTTTTCAAGGCGAATTGGTTCATCTAAAAGCATAATCTCGCCATCAATTTTGACTCTCAAGTAACCTTCGCTTTTGATTTTATCTAAGAGTTTTTGGTGAGTTCCTTTTTCACCTTCAACAATTGGTGAATAAATAATTAACTTTGAACCTTCTTTAGCTTTGTAAATGCTATTTAAAATATCTTTTGAAGTTTGTGAAGTAATTTCGATGTTGTGATTTGGACAATAAGCTTTCCCAATCCGTGCAAAAAGCAAACGTAAATAATCATAAATTTCAGTTACAGTACCAACTGTTGAACGCGGGTTATTATGCACTGTTTTTTGCTCAATTGAAATAGCTGGTGAAAGTCCTTCAATTGAATCAACATCAGGTTTTTTAGTCCCACCTAAAAACATACGTGCATAACTCGAAAGAGAATCAACATATCTTCTTCTTCCTTCTTCATAAATGGTGTTAAAAGCTAGGGAGCTTTTACCACTTCCGCTTAATCCAGTAAAGACAATTAACTTGTTTTTAGGCAAAGTTAAAGATACATTTTTAAGATTATTTTCTCTTGCCCCTTTAATAATAAGTAAATCTTCTTTTTTCATAAATTCCCTTTATTGTAATTTCAATTAAATAAATTTTAAAATTATACACTATAAAGATAATTCGCATCCATTAAAAGATTCAAGTTTAAAGTCAATATTTTCTAAAAAACTTCATTTTTGGACTAAATTAAAGTCATAAATTAAACTTTTGATATCTTTAGCGGTCCCATCAAGTTTTAAAAAGCTAAAAATTTTGCATCCGTTTTGATAAATAATTTCTTTGTTTGCTTCTTGATTTTTAGCTAACTCTAATTTAATCGCTTCAAATGATGCTTTGTGCTCTTTATTATCAGTTTCTAGTTTTCCATTTTCATTTAAAAATTGAAAAAGCGGAATGCTAAACTCTTTAAGAACCAAATCAAAATTATTGTAAGTTTCAAATTTTGAAACAAGAAGCTTGCTATCAATTTCTAAATTCGTTTTTGAGCTAATTTGCTTAAAAACTTTGATGAAACTTTCATAAATAGAAGCTGGGTTAATAGTTAAAAACAAAATTAAATCTTTGTTTTCTTGAATTTCTGCTGCTGTATAAAACATTAGATACTTGTTTTGCTTTCCTTTCCGTTAATTAATCTTTGTATGTTGGTTCTATGCATAAACACAATTAAAAACGCAACTACTAAGTAAATAAGTAATGAGCTATATCAAGGTGAATATCAATTTGTAAATTGAGTTCCAAAATCAGTTAAAAGATAAGCAAAAGCTCCTACATATAAAATCATAAAAATCCCGCTTACAATACTTGCAAGTGAAACATACTTAGTTTTAAAGTAAATTCCTAAGAAAATAAGTGCTCCAATTGGAAGCAGTAAAATATCAATTGCGATAATAAAACCAATGGTGCAAGCTACCCCCTTGCCCCCTTTGAATTTGAAAAATACTGGTCAAATGTGACCTAAAATGCAACCTAAACCTGCAAGAAGCGGAAGAAAAGTGTAAGTATTTTTTCAAGGAATTAATGCTGAAATTAAAAAGCATAAATAAACTGATGAAAAGGTCTTAGCAACATCAATTAAAAGCACGATTAGAGCAAATTTTTTCCCAAAAACCCTAAGTGAATTAGTTGCTCCACCATTTTGCGAAAAATGGTCTCTAACATCGTTTTTCTTTCAGTATTTTGACAAAATAACTGATGTATTTGCAGAGCCAAATAGGTATCCAAAAAGAAGAAAACTCAGGTTGATTAGAACTACGTAAAAAATTATCATATTTCACCTTTCTTTTACGCTTTTGTGATTAGCATAATATATATTATTTTATATAATTAATTATATGAAAAAAGAATTTAATATTAGATTGGTTGAGCTACCAGATACAGTTTTAAGAAAGAAATCATTGCCAGTAGGATGACCTCTTTCCGAAGAAGATGTTGATCTTGCTGAAAAGATGATTTATCACATTGATGATTCACAAAAGGAGGATACTAAATTTAGACCTGGGGTTGGAGTTGCAGCTGTGCAATATGGAACTTTAAAAAGAGCATTTTACATTTATCTTCAAGACGAAAATGGAAATGAATATTTTAAAGATGTTCTATTTAATCCAATTGTTGTATCAAAAAGTGATCGTTTAGTTGCTCTTAGTGAAGGAGAAGGTTGTTTAAGTGTAAGTGAAGAATGACCAGATCAAGAAGGGCTTGTACCTAGAAGTCAAAGAATTATTGTTGAGGCTTTTAGCTACACAACTAAAAAATGATCAAGATACGATGTTCAAGATTACCTTGCTATTGTATTCCAACATGAACTAGATCACTTAGATGGTAAATTGTTTATTGATCGGATTAACAAAAAAGACCCTTGATATAAGCACAAGAAAAGAAAAATTAAGTTAATCTAATGGAAAATTAAGAAAGGAAAGTTATGCAACGAGATTCACAAATCATTGAAACTGTCAGCAAATGACAAAGTACTGCTGTAACTATTGCGGTAGTGTTATTCTTTGCTACTTTAATTTTAACTGTACTTATTTCTTTATGGTTAAAAACAAAATTCGTAATTACTAAAGCTATTGCTTGAATAATTGCTGGAATTGTCTCTGTTCTTATTTATAAACTTGCACCCGGAATTTTAAATGAAGTATTTAAAAGATATGTAGAGGATCAGCAATTAGTAATTGATAAAGATACGCAAGCAATGGTGATCGCGTATGGAATAGTTCCTGTTGCTCTTGTTATAGAGATTATTATCTCTATAATCGGGTTCTTTGTGTGCCTTATTATCCACGCAGTTACTTCTTCAACAAGAAGAATGAAAGGTAGAGGTGCTAGAGTAAGATCAACAGTTATTTCACTTATTCTTAGTCCAGTTGTGGCACTTCCTGCATCACTTGCGTGAGTATCATTTGCACCAGCAAAACCTGGATCATCATTATCAAAATTTAACAATATAACTCCTAAATTATTAACTTTCTTCTCAGGTAAAGCGTCAGGGGCTACAGCTGCAGCAATGCTTCCAATTTCAGAATTTATTCCTAAAAAAGATGAATATAAAACAATTTTCAACAAACCTGAAGATCAAAGAAGCAAAGAAGAGCAAAACAAAATTAGCGAACTTGCTAACTCATTATCATTTATCGTTAACGATGATTTAATTAGAAAAGCTGCTCTTAATAACTCAAAAAGATTTGTTGACTTAGAAAAAATAAAAACATACAGCAAGCAAGCATTAAAAGGTGCTGAAGCTACAATTAGACTTAAATACCCTGACTTTGATACATATGAACCTGAAAAACAAAAAGAAGTTATGGCACAGTTCATGGCTGTTAATGCACATGTAATCTTAAGAAACAAAACAGATGAAAATAGAGAAAAAGAATTCAAAGTTTACTTTGATTTAGCTAGAGTTGTTGTGCCTTCATTTAGCACAAAAGCAGTTGATGATATTTCAAATTGAGTAGCATCAATTCTTAACGAAAGTGAAGAATTTAAAGAAAAAGTAAATGCAAAAGTATTTGGTGAACAACTTCTTGAGTTAGCTAAATTAACTGATGAACAAGTTGAAGAACAAGCATTTAAATTAGAACCTACTGATTTTAAAAATGCAGTTCAAAACCTTTCAAATGTACAAGTAAATAAAATTATTTCAAAAGCAAGTGAATTCTTATCACCTGCTCAACAAACACAAGTAAGAAACATTTATAACAGAATTAAAAACGGTGAAATTACAGATGCTCAAATTGAGGAACAAATTAACAAATATAAAGATCAAATTAATTCAGAGTTATTAAGTAACTTTAACTTTCAAGGATAAATTATGAGTGAATTTAACTTTAAATTAGATACCGAAACCCAAAAGCCTCAAAACTCTGAAGCCAACACAACTGTTTATAAAGATCCAAAAGGCCAACTTTCTCCTGCTGCTTTTGCAGTAATTAAAAAAGAATCAAGAATTAGAATTTACTCAATTATTTTTTGAGCAATTCTTTTCTTAGGAGCTGCAGTTGGTCTTCTCCTTAATTACCTTCTTAATACTAGAAAAGATCCTAATTCAGGAATCTTATTGTATGTAGCATTTGCTGCTCTTGGTTTCTTTACTTTTTGATTCTTTGTAAAAAACATCATTAAATTAAAAAGCTGAAAAAACGTTGAACGTAACTATCGTGAAAGTTACAACATTGGAGATTCTTCATCTTCAACAACATTTGCAGAAGCATACAGAACATTAAATCTTAAAAGTTTAAGACTTAAATGATTCTATGGTTTCTATGTGACATATATGGGTCTTTTCATCTTAATTGTTGCTCTTTTAAAAAATCAAGTATGACAAATTGATCCACAATATTCTTGATTAACAATTAAAGGTGAACTTAACTTCCCAAAGCTTTTCGAAATTTGATTCGGAAATACAAATGCTTTACTTATTATTTTAGGTATTGTATCAGCTGCAATTACTGCTTTATTTGTACTTGCATTGTTATATGACAAAAAAAGAATTGTTGAAATCCAAAGCTTTTTAGGTGATAAATCAATTGATGTAGTTAATGCAGTTAATAACGATTTAAAAAGTGAAAATAAAGCTTGAAGAAGACTTTACATTATTGTATTTATCTTATTAGTTCTTCTTCCGCTTGCGATTATTATTTACTTAATTTATAGAAAAGTTCTTTCAAGAAGAAAATAAAATGAAACTTTTAGTTTTTATCGAAAACCAATTTAATGACATTGAATTAACTACTCCATTAAGCTATTTAAAAAGAGCAGATAAAAACTTAGAAATTACCTATTATCACCCTCATTTATCTAGTGCACATGGACAATACAATATCTCTTATATCCAAAACATTTCAAATCAAGTTGATGATTTAGATTTATATGATGCTTTCTTTATTCCTGGCGGTAAAGGAGCACAAACACTTAGACAAAACGAAAATTCACTAAAAATCATTAGCTCACTTATTGCTCAAAATAAGCTAGTTTTTGCAATTTGTGACGCACCAAATGTTTTACTTGAAAACAATTTAATTCCTGAAAAATACGCTTATTCTTCATTCCCTAGCGATTGAAGCACTGCTTACCAAAATAGTTTCAGAAGCGAAGGTATGGTCTCTAGAGCTAACAATTTAATTACAGGTAGATGTGCTTTTGCAAGCAATGAATTAGGGCTTACAATGGTTGAAATTCTCTATGGAAAAGAAACTGCTAACCTTGTTTCTTTTGGAATGACAGGAAATAAATAATCAAAAATGAGTATCCTTTTATTCAAGGATACTCATTTTTTACTAAGTTTTGTGCTCTAGAAATTCGCAATGATGAATAGCTCTATATTATAGTGTTATTCATCATTTTAATTTCAAAAGTGTCATCCTTAATAAACTATTTCCTTATGCGTAGGAAACAATTTTATTAATGATAGCATTAAAGAGAAATAACTAAAACAATGTCATTTGGTCTGTATCTTGCAGTTCGTCTAAAACTCCCATTTCTTTTACAATTCCAAATAAAGTAGAGTTAATTCCAGATCTTTTTGCAAAGTCTTCTTTAGTTCGATATGGTTTTTCTTCTCTGGCTATAATAATTTTTTCAGCCATAGCTCCACCTAAACCTTTAATTGCTGAAAATGGAGGAATTAAAGCTTTGTTTTGATAATCTATAACTCACTCTTTATCAAGTGACTTAGTTAATTGGATGTTTGTAATCGTAAACCCTCTAGCATAAAGTTCTCTAGCACATTCAAGCGAAACAATAAGTTCTTCATCTTTAACTTTCTTAGCACTAAGAGAGCTAAGTTCTTTTAATTTAGCATTAATTTTCTTAGCACCTGGGTCATTTGCCATTACAGTTACGCCAAATTCTTCTACCCTAGTAGTTAAAAATGTTGCATAGTAAGCAAGTGGGTGATAAAGCTTGAATCACGCAATTCTTCAAGCCATTAAAACATACGCAGTAGCATGGGCTTTAGGGAACATATAAGCGATTTTCTTCATACTTTCAATGTATCAATCAGGTACATTATGTTTTTTAAGTTCTACTTCTTGTTCACTTGAGATACCTTTTCCTTTACGCACTTGCTCCATCACTTTAAATGAATAAAGTGGATCTACACCTTTATTAATTAAATAAACCATAATATCATCACGACAAGAAATAACATCTTTAATGGTCATATTTTTTTCTTTAATAAGGGTTTGTGCATTGTTAGTTCACACATCAGTTCCATGTGAAAGCCCTGAAAGCGAAATTAAATCAGCAAAGCTAGTTGGAGCAGCTTCATTAAGCATTCTTCGTACGAAGTTAGTACCAAATTCAGGAATTCCAAGCGCACCTGTTTTCTCATCACCAATTTGACTTGGCGATATTCCAAGTTCTTTTGTAGAGCTAAATAACGACATAACTCTTGGATCTTTTTTCGGTATATCTTTTTTAACATCAATGCCAGTTAATCTTTCAAGCATTCTAATTGCAGTTGGATCTAAGTGACCTAAAATATCTAATTTTAAGACATTATCATGAATTGCATGGAAATCAAAGTGAGTAGTTTTTCAATCTAAAGCAATATCATCAGCTGGGTAATTTGATGGGGTAAAATCTTCAACATCATATTCTTTTGGAATAATGATAATTCCCCCTGGGTGTTGCCCTGTTGTTCTTTTAACCCCTTCAATTTTAGTTGAAAGAAAATCAATGTAAGCTGTAGAATAAGGCAATCCATATTCTTCAACAGCTTTTTTAATATAGCCATAAGCAGTCTTGTTTTTAATTGTTGAAATTGTACCAGCTCTAAAAGTATGTGATTCACCAAAAAGTCTTTTAATTTCGTTGTGAATTTCACCTTGGTATTCTCCTGAGAAGTTTAAATCGATATCAGGCACCTTATCCGCATTAAACCCAAGGAAGGTCTCGAATGGAATAGTGTGGCCATCTTTATCCATTTTGGTTCCACATTTATCACAATCTTTATCATCTAAGTCAAAACCACTAGTTACAGTTGTATTTTCCACAAGTTCGAAATTCTTACAGTTGCTACAAATGTAATGCGGTGGAAGTGGATTAACTTCAGTAATCCCTGATAAAGTAGCTACAAGTGATGAACCAACACTACCACGACTACCTACTAAATAACCATTATCAAGACTCTTTTTAACTAAAATGTGTGAAATTCAGTAAATAACGTCAAAACCATATTTTAAAATTGGTTCAATTTCTTTTTTGATTCTTTCTTCTACAATTTTAGGTAAT
This sequence comes from Mycoplasmopsis gallinacea, assembly GCF_900660495.1. Taxonomy (NCBI): domain Bacteria; kingdom Bacillati; phylum Mycoplasmatota; order Mycoplasmoidales; family Metamycoplasmataceae; genus Mycoplasmopsis; species Mycoplasmopsis gallinacea. The sequence continues at coordinate 545,558 of NZ_LR214950.1, forward strand.
TTTTCACCATATTTTTCGTGCGCTGTTTTGTAAACTAAATCAGGTAATTTAGACTTAGAATTATCAAAAATAGGTGTATACAAATCTTTTTTGATAACTTCAATGTTATCATCAATCATCTGATTAATTTTATGAGTGTTTTCAATAACAACTTCATTTATATCATCCACATTACCTAAGAAAGTAAAAGCTTGCTTCATTTCTTTAGTAGTTAAAAAATGAAGTTGTGGAATTTTTAAAGCTCCTTCTGCAGCCTTTTGGTAATTAAATAAAAAGTGTGGTACATTACCAATTCCTTTAGCATACACAAGTGGTTTAAAAAATTCTCTATGTTCTTTTCTTTCATATCTTGCATCACTAATAGCTACAGGGATTTTACCAAGCGATTTAGCCTTTTTGTATAGTTTTTTTAGGCTTATTTCAATTTGCTCACGACTAAATCCATCATCAGTAATTAAATGTTCCAAGCTATTTGGTTGTGGGATTTCAACATAATCAAACTTGCTAATAATGCGATCCACATTATCTTCGCTTGAATATAAAATTGCATCAATTAATGGGCTTCTAATTCCTCCTGAACCAATTAAAATACCTTCAACACCGATTAAATCTTGATAGAAAAGTTTAGGCCCTTTGAAATATCTTTGAGTCAGTGACAAAGTAACTAATTTGAATAAGTTTTTCAGTCCAATTTGATTTTTTACAAGCACGGTAATTTGATCTGGTCTTGTTTTTTCATAAACTGCTTTAGCTTTGTAATTGTAGAGCTGATCTAAATCATTAATGTCCATTTCTTTGAATTTATTAATAGACTTAATTCATGCTTGAGCAAGAACGTCCGCGTCATAATCAGCACGGTGAGCTACATTTGAATCATATAAAACACCTAAGTTAGAACAAAAATCACCAAGTGAGTGTTTTGATTTTTCTTGGAATAAAATCCTACTTACCATAAGCGAGTCAATATAGACTGTATTTGGATAAGGAATATTATTTTGCTTAAACTTTTCTAAAATGAAGTTCATATCGAATTTAGCATTGTGGGCAATTGCGATCCGATTATTTAAAATTTCATAAATTTTTTGTAAACCTTCTTGAAGTTCAAGCCCTTCTTTTTCAAGCATTTGGTCAGTAATTTTAGTAAGTCCAATAGTAAAAGCAGAAAGTTTCTCGCTTGCTTTAATGAAAAATTGGAATTTTTCAGCTACCATTCCATTTCTTACAATTGAACCCCCGAATTCAATAATTTCACCAAAAGTTGCTGAAAGATTAGTGGTTTCAATATCGAAAGCGATATATTCATTAGCTTCTAAAAGAGAATTTTGATATTCATTTAAAATAGCTCTATGGTTCTCGTCAATGACACTAAAACTTACCCCGTAAATAGGTTTGATTCCTTCTTTTTTAGCACTTGCAAAGAATTTAGGGAAAGATTGCACACTGTTTGAATCCACAATTGCTACTGATTTATGTCCGTATTTTTTAGCAAGCTCAACAATTTCATTAGCTTCCATAATTCCGTCCATAACATTCATTTTACTTTTAGTATTTAATTCAATTCTTTTTACTTCTTCTTCATCATCACCAATTTCTGAAATGATATCATCATAAGGTTTTAAGAAGCTAACTTTAATGGTTTTTACACTTGTATCATAGCTCCGATTATCAACCATTCCGTAAACATCAACACTTTGGCCTACTTTAAAAGTTTCCTCATCTTTGAGTGGTTCATTTCTAAAATAAGTTAAAGAAATAGCATCTTTATAATCGGTGACGCTATATTTGTAGATAAAAAAGGTTCCTCGATCAATGAGCTCATATTTATAAATTAACCCTTGAAAATTTACATAATAATTGTCAGGAATATCTTCAAGTTTATTAATCTCACTAATTGCAACAGGGATATAGTTTTGATTTTTAAGCCTTGCATTGTAGTTTGAAAATCTTTTGGTTCTTGCAACTTTAGATTCAAAAGAATCTTCTTCAAATTTATTGTTTTGCTCCATTTCTTTAATTAATGAAGAAAGGTTTTTATGTTCAAGTTCTCTAGCTGGAGTTTCAAAATAAACAATTTCTAAATCGAATTTGTTTATTCCATAAAAATACATTTTGTCTTTAATTAACTCTTCAATATCGTGTAGAAAAAGCGGGTCATTAATAAAACTTTGTTTAATTACTCATTTTTGAGCTCCTGATTTAAATTCTCAAGAATTAAGGTTAATAATGCTCTTTGTAAAATCTTTAAAACAATTAGTTTCACGAATAATTTCTTTTAAATAATTCTTAATTTCAGGCTCTTCAATTGAATAATTAAGAATTTCAAAATGAGGCTGCATTAAAAACCCTCTTGTTTCGCCATAGTAGCTCATTTTAGCTAATAAAATCGAAAAATCATTGATTTTTGGTAAATATGGCATTGTAAAAGTGATGTCCATTTTTTTATCTTTTTCATAAAGAATAACATCTTTAATTCTTGTTTCTTTAAGTGACTCAAGTGTATTTAAACTAATTTCTTGAGCAAAGCTAGAGAAATTTTTATGTGTATAAAAAGCTTTGTACATAAATCCCTCCTAAATAGTTGTAAAAATCATAATTAAACTTCAAAAACAAAACACAGTAGCTATGCTATCTAATCGATCAAGCAATCCTCCATGCCCTTTTAATATAGAAGAAAAGTCCTTAATTTCACATCATCTTTTAACAATTGAGAAATATAAATCACCAAAAAGCGCAATCAAAGGCGCAAACACTAAAAATGAATTAAAGGTAATTACATATTTAGTTCCTGAAGTAAAGAATAATGAATATGGGTTTTCTTCACCTTTGAAAATTTCTTTTGTTGCAAAAATAAGCACAAGTGCACCTACAAAAGAAAGTACATATCCGACAATAGCTCCTTCTCAAGTTTTTTTAGGGCTAACTGCAGGTGCTAATTTTTTCTCAAAGAATTTGTGTCCAAGGAGCAATCCTCCAAAAAATCCACCCATGTCATAAAATGTAGAAATAAGAATAAAAAGAATAATAAAAATCATTCCTGTTTTAGTGCTTAAAAGAGCAAATAATGTTTTAATAAAGGCAAATAAAATAAATAATGAAAGCATAAATGAAATCGATTTATTTAATAAATTTCCTAAAATTGCTTGTTTTCTAAGCATTGCATATCTAATTATAGAAAATGATAATCCACCTAAAAGAGGAATTAAAAAGATGGTAAAGTCTTTGTTAATAATCTCTGTAAAAATAGATGTAATTTGATGTTTTTCAAGTCCAATAAGAATATCTTTAGTCCTACCAAATCATAGTTTGTTTGTGTAATCTGGACTAACAAAAAGTAGCCCTAGTAAAATTACTGCAAAAATAATGCTCACATATAGATTTTCAAGGTATGCTCTTGTGAGTTCAAAAAAGATTCATCCAATTAAAATTGATGAAATAATAATTGCAGGAATTCTTAATGCTAAAAATCCGTTTCCTACTAAATCATAGTGATAAAAGGAAATTCTTAAGAAGGTAAATAAACCAATAAAAACAGCTACCATTACAATTGAAGGAATAAGTCTACCCATTAAAAATTCTTTATTTTTTAACTTGCTAAAATTCATATAATGATTATATGATATTTGAATAAAAAAGTTTGAAATTAGCTCATTTGCTATTGTTTTGCTTTTTAAATGTTAATTTATAACTATTCGATAATATAAAAGTGCAAATTATATATAATTTGAGTAGTTAAAAATTAAGATAAAGAGGGGGTGAAATGAGAAAAAAGATAAGCGAAAAAGGTAAAGCTTTTAAAAAGTTAGTTAAAAATGTTTTTAAACCTGTTGCTACAGCAATTCCTGTTATTGTTATTATTGCAATTATAGGTTTTATTGTATGAGGCGCATATAATGCTGATTGAAACTTTTCAAAAGTCAATTATGTACCAATAGTTGCTGGTTGATTAGGTGGAGGATTAATCGGAGGTTATGTTCTTCTTGCTACCGCTTATTTCGGATTAAGATACACAGTGTATAAAGGTAACTTCATTATAGAAGTAGAAAAATCAGTAAATCAATTTGTTTTAGAGCCTTTAACTGAATTCTTTGATAGTAGAGAAAGCAAATTTAGAGAATTCTGTGTCAAAGATGAAAAAGTAAGGGTAAGCAATAAATTAACTGAAGAAAAAATTCACACTGCTTCTAATACTGTCAAAAACTCGCAAGAAACAGTTGCAGCACAAGGAAAAGGGGATTTTAATAGGCTAAGACTTGGTTTTGCTCAAGAAAATCCTATTGGGGTCGAAGATGCAAATAACAGCCTTATTGTTCAAAAAGACGCTAATTCTACTATTGCTGCAAAAGAAAAATCTAGTGGTGCAGCTTCAGGCGCAAGCAATACAGTTGTAAAAAATAATGACTTTGACCAAAAAAATGAAGTAAAAAATACTGAGAAAATTGAATATGAATTAGTAGAAATGAATCTTGAGCTAGAAGATGTAAGAGATAAATTGATTCAAGTTGTATTCAATAAAATTAAAGATCGTTATAGTGAGTCAGCACTTATTAAACATTATGAAGGTTTCTTAGTTCTTAAAGATAAATATTTTAATGTAAAAGATGAGGAAAATGATAATCCTAACTTTAAAAATAAAAATATCATGAGGTTTCCAAAAAGAAATATTCAACCTGTAAAAGTAGAAGGTCTTGTTTCTGTTTATTCTTCAGATCTAGAACCTATTGTAAGAAACAAAGATAAAGAGCAAGATGAAAAAACAATGGATAAAGCTTTAATTAATTTATTAAGCAAGTATATTGTTTCATTAATGAAAAATCTATATACTCTTAATGATGTTTTAGGCAATAAAGGAAATAAAAATTATAAAAACGAAAACGATCAAGGTAGAATTACTCCAGCTGATTGACAAACACTTCAAAATGTATCTAGAGCTTTATTAGATATTCACGATAAATAGCAAATTATTGACTTTATAATCCATTTCTTTATGAAATGGGTTTTTATTACAAGCTCGAATGTTTTAAAACTTAAAAATACAAAAATAACTATTCATGTTTTTAATACACTAATTGATATATTCCGTCTTATTAAAAATTTCACATTTTTGCTATTCTTTTCAAATAAAAAACAAAATATTAGTTTATAAAATATGCTTTATTTAATTTTTATTATTTATAATTTTAAATATGATTAATTTTTTAGAAAAAAGAATGCAAAAAGCCTTAGCAAAAATGGCTAAAAAAACTGTCCTTAAAGAGGAAGATATAATTGAAATTACAAGAGAAGTAAGAATGGCTCTTTTAGAAGCTGACGTTAACTTGAAAGTTGTTAAAGAATTTATTGCTAACGTTAAAGAAAAAGCTCTTTCTACTGAAATTATTGGTAAATTAAACCCTTCACAACAAATGATTAAAATTTTCCATGAAGAACTTGTAAGAATTCTTGGTGGAGAAGTTAAAGAAATTAAAATTGACAAAAAACCTTATATTATTATGATGTGTGGGCTTCAAGGGTCAGGAAAAACTACAACAGTAGCAAAATTAGCTTACTACCTTAAAAAGAAAAAACAAGTAGAAAAGCCCCTTTTAGTTGCTGGTGATATTTATCGTCCAGCTGCTGTAGATCAGCTTGTTACTTTGGCTAAAAGCATCCAAATGGATTATTTTGAAAAAGGAACTAGCGTTCCTGTGGATCAAATTATCCAAGAAGCTTTAAAATATGCTAAAGAAAATGGAAATGACTTGATTTTAATTGATACTGCAGGGCGTTTGTCAATTGATGAAAAACTTATGCAAGAGTTAAAAGATGCTAAGAAAGTAGCTCATCCAGATGAAATTTTCTTTGTTGCCGACTCTCTTTCAGGTCAAGATATCATCAATGTTGCTTCAACTTTCAACGAAAATCTTAAATTAACAGGGACAATTATTATAAAACTTGATTCAGATGCTCGTGGTGGAGCTGCATTCAGTTTAAGAAGTGTTTTAAACTTGCCAATTCGTTTCATCGGGACTGGAGAAAAAGTCTCTAACTTAGATCTTTTCTACCCAGATAGAATGGCAGATAGAATTTTAGGTATGGGCGATGTAATGGGTCTTATTGAAAAAGCTCAAGACGTTATTGATGCTTCAAAAGCTGAAAAAATGATGATGAAAATGTTCAGTGGAGAATTTACTCTAGATGATTTAATGGAACAAATTTCTCAAATTAAAAACTTAGGTAAATTTTCTAAGATCTTAAAAATGCTTCCAGGAAATCTTAGTTCAAAAATATCTGAATCACAAATGGAAAAAGCTGAAGAAAAATTTGCTCTTTATCAAATTTTAATTTCTTCAATGACTAAAAAAGAAAGACAAAATCCTAAATTATTGAAACAAGCTTCTCGTAAAGAAAGAATCTTAAAAGGAAGCGGAAGAACTGCTCAAGAATACAATAAATTATTAAATGATTTTGATGCTATGTCAAAGAGAATGCAAGATATGGCTAAAAACATTAAAAACGGTAATTTTGGCGGATTCGGTGGTTTAGGTGGCTTAGGCGGTGGAATGTTTTAGTACCTGCTAAGCTCTCAAATTTGTATAAAAAACTTCCTTTGGGAGGTTTTTATTTTGCAAATTTGGAGGACTTGGCTTAAGGATGCTCCATAAATTCTTTTTTAGTTTGACACTTTTAAGAACTATAAATATGAAGCTCGATTGTAATTTGCATTGCAACGCCGGGGTTAAAAAACACAAGAAAAAAGCATGGTTATATAAACTAGGATGCGAAATATTGACACAACCATATTTCGCGTCCTAGTTTACCTAGTTTAATTAGAAGATTTTTTTGCTACCTTGATGTATCAAATATGAACATCCTTTTAATGCATTAAAATTTATAATATTAATATGAAAATAAAATTATTTTTGAATGCATTTGCTTTATCCATGCCACTTATTAGTGTAATAAGTTGCAAACCGCAAGAAAATAAACAATTAAAACTTTGAGGTGATGATAAATTTAATGCCAAAATCAATTTAAATAAATTAAGTTATGTTTCAGATTTGGAAAATGTTAATTTTATCGCACCTTTTAACCATCAAATCGAAAAATCAAATACTATGTACCAATTAACAGTGTATAGTTTTGCAGATGGTAATAATGATGGAATTGGTGATTTTATAGGACTTGCGAATAATTTAGATTATTTTGTAAATTTAGGAATTGACACTCTTTATTTATCACCAATACATCCAGCTAGTTCTTATCATGGATATGACGTTATTGATTATTGTGATGTAGCACCTGAACTTGGTGGAATGGAAGCTTTTGATAATTTCTTAATAAAAGCACATCAAAAAGGTATAAGAGTTGTTTTAGACATGGTTATCAATCACACATCTTATGAGCATCCTTGATTTCAAAAAGCCTTATCAGGTGATGCTAAATACCAAAAATATTATCGCTTTTATGAAAAAGGAACTCAGCCTAATGATGATAAAAAATATGGAATCGATGATTCTTGACTTAGAAATTTATTTTTTAACGTAGATAAAAACATTCCTGCTACTGATAAAACATATGTTGCAACATTTTGAGCTGGAATGCCTGATTTAAATTTAGATAATCCTGATTTATATCAAGAAATTATGAATATACATCAATTTTGAATCAAAAAAGGTGTGGATGGATTTAGATATGATGCTTTTTATCATATTTGAGATGGTGAAAACCCAAATGAACCATCCGATTCTAATGGGCAAAAAACTGCAAAATTATTTGCTGATATAAGAGATTCTATTACACCTATTTACTTAGAAAATAATTTAGGTTTTTCATCACCACTTTTATTTGGTGAGTGATGAGAAGAACCAGAAAAAGCATCTAAATATTTTAAACATAACAACAAAGATGCATTAAGTACAGTTATAGATGGAGCAAGATTTAAAAACTCTAGAACAATTTCATTCAAGTCAGCAGATGAAATTGATTTAAAAAACTTTTTAAATAATATTGATGAAAATTATGAAGTTTCTTCAAGATACTGAATTCCGTTTTTAGATAACCATGATGTCAATAGATGAATTTTAAATGGAGCTAGCGATATTGAATATAAAATTGATCCAAATAATCCTAAAATTTCAAAAGATTTGATTAATTATCAAAAGTATGGATTAATTGCTTTATTATCAAGAGGAGGACTGCCAACTCTTTATAATGGAAACGAATTAGGTATGTTTGGTGGCCCAAAAAGTAAAGGTGATAACTATGTTAGAGAAGCATTTCCGTGAAATGATTCTAAAAAACAAGTTAATTTTTATGAAAGACGAAGTGGAAAAGATTCATCAATTATAAAAGTTGGTAACTCAAAAGGGATTGAATCAATTGAGGCACAAATAAACAACCCTCATTCAATTTATAATTTCACAGCTAATATACTCAAAATAAGAAAAGAATATGATTCAATTAAAAAACAGGATACTAAATATATTGCACCTTTTGCTGAGGTAATTAACGCAAATTATATTGTTAATAACTTAAATAACATCACGCTAAGAAAAAATGAAAATGGTAGTTATATTTTATTTGCTTACAACCCTAAAAGACAATTTAAATTTGCAATAAAAGAGAATTTTAAAATTAAAAAAATCTTGCTAAACGAAAACATAGAAATAGAGGGTAATTTAATAAATGGAAAACAAGAAGGTGCTTTTGGAATTTTTGAAATAAGCGAAAAGTAAACTTGTATATACAAGTGCTTTTTAATACTGTAAGTATAAGAAAAAATTCTTGTATAAATAAATATCGATAGAAAAGAATAAAATTATAGATATGGAAACATTACTATTATGATAAAAAGAGAAAAACTAAACTGAAAAACGCGATTTAGATACTTTTGATTAGGAAAAAGACCAAGAGAAAGAAAGTCTTTACCTAAAATAGTTGAATATTTATATATGATTTTTGCAAATATCATCTTACTTATCTTTACAATTTTAGTAATTTGAGAAATTTTTGCTTTTAAATCATCTGAAAATGAAAGTTTAGCTGAAAATTTTAATTTATATGGTTGAAGAATTCTAATAAGCTTAGCTTCTTTTGGATATATAACTATAATTTTGTGTTCAATTCATATTTTCTATATTTTAAGCAAAACTGAATTTTATAAATGAAGTGGAATTTTAGGCGTTGTTTTTTCTTTACTAGGACTTTCTCCTATTGCATTATTTTTCTTAATGGTATCTTATTCCAAAAATGAAATTGCTTTTTATTAAATTGTAAAGTAATAAAGTAATGAAGGGATATAAATATGAGTAAAAAAACTAAATTTATGAAACTTGCAGCAAGTGCAGCAGCAATCGGAATGCCTTTATTTGGTTTTGCTGTTTCTTGTGGGAATAAAGCAAGTGAAACTAATAAAGAAATAGTTATTGCGGTTGACGGGGTGCAAAAGGATTTTTATAATGAAGTTAAAGCTATTTTTGATAAATCTCAATCAGCAGCAAAAGGATTTAAAATCAGATTTATCGAAAAAGACGTTTTTGGTGCTTTAGATTTTGATGTTGCAGGTGCAACAGATACTAAAGTTGTTTCTGACATTTTCTGCGCTCCACAAGATAGAGTTACAACTCTTGTACAAAAAGGTTCTGTTGTTCCATTAGACGAATTTGATTCAGAGCTTTTTACTGAAGTTGCTAAACAACTTGGAGCAACTCCTCAAGAAGTAAAACAAATGAGATCATTCGGTCAAATTGATGGAATTAAAAAAGTTAAGAATATGATTACTCCAATTACCAAACTTTATGCTATTAGACATAATACAGAGGGAATTGTTCTTGCTTCTAATAAAACAGAATCAGAAACAAGAGCTGAACTTAAAAATCCAAATACCAATACTCTTGCTGAACTTGTAAAAGAAGGAAAAGCTATTTTTAGAATCCAAGACTTCTGATATGGAAATGGTGTTTTAGCTGGTGCTTTTAAACAAATTCAAGAAAAATACGCTAGCGAACTTACAGATGATTCAACAAACACTCCAGTTGATTTAATGAAGAAAATTCTTTATAACTCAGATGAACTTGCTAAAGCTTCATCAGGATTTATTCAAGCTTCGACAGCTGAAGGAGCACAAATTCCTGCAGATAAATATAATAAATATTTTAAAGAAGCACTTGGAATTGTATCTAAAATTTATTACCCATTATGAGAGGCTGCTTACAAATTAAATGAAGCACAATTTGCTGAATCAGTTTGAGCTAAAAAAGGAATTTCTCAAGGTGATCTTAAAGCGGTATTAAGTAATGATATGGGTTCAGTTCAAAATAAAATATTTGAACTTATGAAAAATAACAAAATTAATTACGCTATTGTTGGTACTTGAGATATTCAAAACGCTCAACAAAGTGGTAATGCTCAATCATTTTTCAATGTTATAAATGTAACTGAAGAAAGTTCATATTTACAAGCAGCAGGTTCATGATCATACCTTATTAACATTAGAAATGCTAATGCATCAAAAGATAGAAGACAAGCTTTTAAAGAACTTATTAAAGCTATTTTCACTGTAGATGCGTATAAAAAATACTTCAAAAAAGATTCAAAAGTTCCATTTGTTAGAAACATTCAAGCAGAACTTAAAAAATCTATTTTAAGAGACAATGCTGAATTAGATAATGAAATACAATCATTAATGACAGAACTTGGATACACAAATATTGATGAATATAGAGTTGCTTTTGAAAAAGAACTTAAAACAGCACAGCAATATTCAAATATTTCTCTTTCTGATTGATCAACAGAAAATGATCACAATGATCCTCTTGCTGAAAGCAATCTTAAAAAAGCATCTTCAATTACTGAAACAATTACAGCATCAGGAATCATTACTCAAGATAATGTTAATGAAATATCAGCAAAAATTAAAGATCAAGTCGCTTTAAGAAACGCAGAAGCTGCTATTTTAGGTCTTAGTGACGTTGATAGGCTTACTGGTGATGGTCAAACATGACAACTTGGTAAAGAAATTGTTAAATTAGAATATATGAAATCACACCCAGAACTTGTACAAAATAGTAATGAAGACACAATGACACTTCACGTAAGAAAAGTAGAAAAAGCAATTTTTGGAGCCAATGGTGATAATTCTGATGAAAAAGATGCTTTATATGACAAAATCGCACAAGCAAACTTAGATGGTACACTTAATAATTTAATTCAAGAAGTTCAAAATAAAGCACTTGAATTTGCTAAACAAGCATCAACTAATTCAAACGTAGATGAAGAAAAAGTGAAAAAAGCAGCTGAGTTATATTTCAATTCATATGTAAATACTGCTTTAATTAGACAATGATCAAAATCTCTTATTGAAAATAATATGGCTCTTAAAAAGGACCAAACACCTTCAAATATTAAAGTTTCACAAGTTATTGAAAAAATCGCTAAATATGATAAATCATTATCAGTTAATGTTGTTTTAAATGTTCTTACATCAACAAAATCTCTTCAAGACAACGGTATCGGAATTTTAGAATCTCAAAGTGGTCGTATTGATGGGTCAAATCCACAATATGGTGTTGTTTGAGGAAACTGAAACGATCAAACATTTGGAAACAAAGTATGATTAGAATCACTTGCAAACCTTAACGGGGATAAAGAAATTAATTCAATTGATAAATTCACAGATGCAGTTGCTTCAAAATTAAGTGATTTATTCTCTCAATCAGCAAATGCAATTAATGAATCTAATTCATCAACAAATGTTGTCATTAATTAATTTAAATGCCTAAATTTAAAACTAAAATAAAAAAACCAGAGTTTTATACTTTATTATTCTTAATATTTTTATTTGTATTGTTGCTTTTAATATGGGTTTTAATTCCTTTTACAATTGGTTATAAAAAACCAGAATACGTCCCTTCTAAAACAGATTTATCAGAAGAAGAATTTTATTCAAAGTTAGGAAGCGAAATTGCTACTATTAAATTGCTTACATATATAGGAAACTCACTTATTCTAATCTTTTTTGTTGTGTACATTATTTTAGCAAGACACAAAATAAAATTAGGATATGGTTTTTTTATAACTTGAATAATAATTTTTATTATTTTATCAACAATGCCTTTTATCAGAGGTATTTCGCAAATGCATGTTATTGAACTTTGAGTTGGTTCATTAATTACTGTTGTTAACATTTTATTAATTATTACTTTAAGTTATTTAACTTTTAAATTACATGTTGATCGTAAAATTCATAATTATCAATGATATAAAATACATAAAGGAAAGGGAACATAATGGATAAACTGAAGTTATACAATTGATATGGCGAAGAATTTGATTTGATTGTTCCTGAAAATGGAGAAACTCTCAAAGCATATAAACATCAAGTTAATAATCTTTTTGATAGGCTTATAGATAATGTTAAAAATCGTGAAAAAATTGATAAAGACTTGTTTTTAAGAGCCAAAGCAAAAATTAACGATAATTTAAAGCGTGAATTAAATAGTCATAAAATTGCATATCAAAACAAAATTAAAGTTTTAAAAGACTCAATAAGCAATTTAAACTTTGCTAAGAGCATGACCAAAATGCTTAAGAAAGAATTATCTAAGCTTAGAAAAAGTAAAAATCAGTTACTTAAATATGCTAAAGATTTTGAATATTCACTTACTAAAACAACTGATGAACTCGAAATCAAAAAAGATAAAATAAAAAACTTAATTAATAAAACTGCTCTTGATGAACATGAGTTATTTAAAAAATATGCTATTTTTTCAATTATTTTAATTTATATTCAAAAAAATGAAGATCGAGAATTCAAAATCGATAAAATCAAACAATATTTAGTTGATGCTGAAGTTAACTTTATAAATAAATTAAATAATCCGGATCAATTTTTCAAAGATATTTATTTACAATTGGAACAAAAAAGATCTTATTTCTTAGAAAATCAATCACTTTTAAAAGAAAAATATTTAAAAAGTTACAAATTGCAAAAACAACTTTACGAAAACGAAAAATACAACATAAAACTTTCAGCAAGACAGAAAATTTTAGAACTTGAATTTGAGTATAATGAAAAATTCGCTTCAAGCAGAAAAAAAGTCTATGAATATAGAGATGCAGCAAAAGAAAAAATTGCGAAGCATAAACAAGAAATTTTAAATGTTGAAAATAAAAATATTTCTCATCTAAAACAACTTAAAAGCAATGGAAAAGCCAATATAAAAACTCTTAAAATTGCTTATAAAAACAATTTGAAAAATATAAGTGCTAAAGCAATTGAACATATACAAAATAATTTTGCAGAATTTTTAAATAATAAATTCGAAGGTGAAAATTATGCTTCTTTATTTTTGGAAAATAAGAATCTTAACCTGGTTCAAAAATCCGCTTCAAGTGAAGATTTAATTTTAATTAATATTGCTTATAAATATTATTTCAGCAAAACCAACTTATATGCTGTTAAAAAAGAGTATAAAAATCTTTTTAAAGCTAAATTTCTACAAAAACAGTCTGCAATACTTTCTAAATATACTTATGAAGGAAAATTCAAAAAAGAAGTTTCTGTCGCTTTAAATGAATATGTAATTGATAGTGATTCAACTAGATTAAAATTTTTAAACGAAAAAATTGAAGCTATATATGAGCTTGAAAAACTCAAAATTACTAATGCATTTGAAACTGAAAAACAAAATTATAAAAATAAAAAACAGATTCTTAAAAAAGAATATAAAAATCAATTAAAAGAATTAATAACCAAAAAGAAAAATAAAGAAATTTCTGAGCAAGCTGTTAAAAACAAAAAAACAGAATATAAAATTTTATATAAAGAAGCTCTTTATTCTTTAAAACTTGAATCAAATGTTTCTAAAAATAAAGAAATTTTAAAAACAAGTTTTTGAAGAAAACTTGCTGAAAATAAGGTTAATCGAAAAATAAAAGAAAGTAAAATTAACGAAGCTCAAAAATCTATCCCAACAGAATGTATTAAAACAATTAAGTTTTGAGCCTTTATTTTAGGATTTATTTTACCTGGGCTTCCTGAAATTATCTTCTTTAAGCAATATTTAAAAGGTGCTATTTTACTTATTGTTTCTACTTTAATTTATTCACTAATAATTCCATTTACATTTGGTGCTTATTGAGACAAAATGGGTGGAATTCCTGGTCTTAGCGACCTTGGTGCTAGTGTGCACCATTTAACAAAAAATAACTATAATTTTGCCGATGCTCGTTATTATCTTTTTGGTGGTGTTATTTCAGTTATTTTATTTGTAATGAGTTTTATTTACTTACTAGTCAGTGCAATTAGTGCTTATAGAGTTGCTAAATATATGCAACAAGGTTCAAGACCAAGTTTATGAAGTCATACTAAATATTGATTAAATACTAGTGGTTTTCCTTGAATGATTTCTCTTGTTGGGTGAATTTTAATGATTTTTATCGTCGCAACTCCCGTTATCACTTCTGTTCTTATTTCATTTACAAATTACGGATTTAATCATGAAGCTCCTACAAAAATTGTGGAATGAGTTGGACTTAAACAATGAGGAAGTTGATGAACTTATCGTAAACTTGATTTAATTACATCTATTTCTCACGTAATTACATGAACATTAATTTGAACATTGTTTTCAACTCTTATTCCAATTGGACTAGGAATTATAATTGCTATTTTAAATAATAATAGTCGAATCAAAGGTAAAAAAATATTTAGATTAATCTTCATTTTACCATGAGCTATACCAGCTTTCGTTACTCTTACATTTTTAAGAAACTCTTTCCAAGCTGGTGATACAAGTTATATTAACTTAATTCTTCTAAAATTAGGAATTATTAGTAAATCAGTTGACTGACTAAATAAAATCACTACAGCAAGAATTTTGGTTATTTTAGTTCAAACATGAATTGGTTATGCTTGAATATTTATGTTAGTAACTGGTAATTTACAATCAATTTCTAAAGATATTTACGAAGCAGGTTCAGTTGATGGTGGAAAAAATAGACAATTATTCTGATATTTAACTCTTCCATCTCTTTTAGCTTCTATTGCCCCAATGTTGATAGGTCAATTTGTTGGTGCATTTAACAACTTCACCACAATTTCTCTTTTCACAGGTGGTGGACCACTTTACGAAAATTCAACTTTCTTTAAAGAAGGTGCTACTGATATTATTATTTCATGAGTATATAAATTCACAACTGGTGCAATCCAACTTGATGGAAACCAAGCTTTTGCAGCAGCGCTTGTAACACTTGCATCATTATTTAGCATTGCTCTTGCTGCTCGTGGATTTATTAAATCAATGTCAAGGAGGGATTAATGTTTAATTTATTTAGAAATTCTTTTTATAAAAGCAACACAAACAAAATTAGAATTAATGAACGAAAATTAGCGCCTAAAAGAATTAATTTTAATGAATCAGACTATAAACCTCCTACAACAATGGAAATAATTTGATTATTTTTCAATTATTTAATTTTAATTTTTTGAGCTTTAATTATTTTATTCCCTATTATTTCACTTGTTATTGCTGCCTTCAATACCAATAATCCAAGGTATATTGCAATTACACCTTTTAAATTTGGTTTTGATAATTTCCGTTATCTTTTTAATTCTGAACGTAGTTTATTTTTAAGATGATATGGAAATACTTTATATATCTCGGTTCTTACAATGCTTATTTCTACATCTGTAGTTGCACTTAATGCTTATGCATATTCTAGATTTAAATTTGCTGGTTCTAAGCACTCTCTTACAATCATTATGTTCTTACAAATGATTCCCGCAACTTCATCATTAATTACTTTGTTTATGCTTGTAAAATTAGGAGATTCAGTTGGCATCTCTCCTGTTTCTATGTTAGTTATTATTTATTCTGGTGGTGCAATTTCAGCTAATACATTTATGCTTAAAAGTTACCTTGATACAGTAAGTAAAGAACTTGATGATTCAGGAAAAATCGATGGATGTAATAACTGAGGATTGTTTTTCAGAATTTTACTCCCAGTTATTAGACCTGCTCTTATAATGGTGGCTCTTTGATCATTTTTAACACCATTTACAGATGTTATCTTGCCTAAATTTGTTCTTATTGAAAACTCAGATAAAACACTACCTATTGGTTTAGATACATTTCTTAATGCTGAACCAAAACATATTAATGCAGGTGCTTATGCAGCAGGTTCTCTTCTTGCATCACTCCCAGCGTTTTGCTTATTTATGTATCTTCAAAAATATATTGTTGGTGGTCTTAGTGATGGAGCCGTGAAAGGATAAAAAATGTGATTTAAAAAACAAAATAAAAATGTTGATTCTAATTTAGACCTTGATATTTCTAGTGGTTTTGAAACAATAGATTTAGACAAATTAGTTAGTGAAGTAGGACAAGTTTATAAAGAAAGTAATGGTGCTCATATTAATTTAGTAAATATTTCTAAAAAATATGAAGGTAATGAAAAATACACACTTGAAAATATTAA
This sequence comes from Mycoplasmopsis gallinacea, assembly GCF_900660495.1. NCBI lineage: Bacteria > Bacillati > Mycoplasmatota > Mycoplasmoidales > Metamycoplasmataceae > Mycoplasmopsis > Mycoplasmopsis gallinacea. The sequence continues at coordinate 562,016 of NZ_LR214950.1, forward strand.
TTTAGAAATCAAACCAGGTACATTTTGTATCTTTTTAGGTCCATCTGGTTGTGGAAAAACAACACTTCTTAGAATGATTGCAGGTCTTAATTCAATTACCAAAGGAGATCTTCTTTTTAACAACAAAAGATACAACAATTTAGCTCCTAGTGAAAGAAATATAGCAATGGTTTTCCAATCTTATGCTCTTTATCCACATATGAATGTATATAACAACATTTCATTTGGATTAAAAATGGCAAAAGAAAGAAAAGATATTATTGATCGAAGAGTTAAAGATGTTGCTAAAATTTTAAAAATTGAAGATTATCTTTATCGTAAACCAAAAGATCTTAGTGGTGGACAACGTCAAAGGGTAGCAATTGGTAGAGCTATTGCTCGTAAACCTCTTGTGTTCTTAATGGATGAGCCACTTTCAAATCTTGATGCAAAACTACGTGAAAGTATGCGTAGAGAAATAGTTAATATTCATAGAATGCTTAATACAACAAGTATTTATGTTACACACGATCAACTTGAAGCAATGACTATGGGGGATCAAATAGTTGTGTTTAATGATGGAAAAATTCAACAAAGTGGATCAGGAAGAGACTTATATTTCAAACCTGCTAACCTATTTGTTGCCAAATTCATCGGTTCTCCAACAATGAATACTTTTGATGCAATTTATGAAGATGGACTTATTAAATACAAAAATTTATTTGCTTTTAATGTTGATAAAGAAGTTGCTGATAAATTAAATGAAAATCAAAAATTAGAGATTGGTTTTAGAAGTGAAGACATTAAAATTTCTAACCAATTCTCTGAAAATAGTATTAAAGGAAAAATTAACAATATTGAACTTATTGGTAAAGATCAACTTATTGCCGTAACTATTGATTCAGATACTGAATTTATAATTAATGCGCCAAATGATGTTTTCTTTAATTTATATCAAGAAGTTTATATTGAGTTTGTAAATTCGAGAATTCATATCTTTGACAAAGAAAGTGAAAATCGTGTTAACTAAACATTTAAATAAAACTCGTGATTTCTTTTTAAATAATTCATATTTAAAAAGAAAAATATTGTTGTTATTAGTAAGTATTTTTTCTTTAATATCTCTTATCTTATTATCTATTTTATATATTAAATTTAAACAAAGAATTGATGAAGAATTCGCTTTTTTGTCTGGTTCATTTTTTAGTGAAGCTGAGAAAAAATCTTATGAATCAAATCCAGAAAAGTTTCTTTTATTTAAGGAAAATAACTCACGAAGTTTTCAACTTCTTAAAATTTTTTCAGGCTTGAATTTTTCACTTATAACATTATTTAGTTTAAATGTTATTATTACTGCAATAATGATTGTTTATTTATTGAAAAATAAAGACAATGGAGATTATTTATTTAAATATATTATTTTAATTTCTTCATTAACTTTTATTTTAACTTTCTTCTTAATTTCTCTTCAACCAAGCGAAACATCAAGGATAGAACAAATTGTAGTAGGTAATAATAAAATGAGAATAACCGTAACTATGCAAACAATGAGTTATATGCTTGCTTGAATTACTTTGTTGCTCTCTTTCTGTTGCCTTACATTTTCAATTATGGCAAAACGTAGATATGGATTCTTAACAAAAGATATAACATTAAATAAAAAAGAAATAGAAACTCAGCAATTAAAAGAACAAATTAATGAAATTTTAAATTAAACAATTTTAATAACAGCAAGAAGTTTCTTGTTGTTATTTTTAATATATAAAATTTTTATTTATCATATCAAGAATTTTAATTATGACTTATTTATAAGTTATAAAATTTCAAATTATGAAATTCCTTAATTTAGTAAAACAATTTTTATGAGAATGACAATATAAGAAAATAGTTAAAAAACAAAAGCGAAATTTTTTCGCAAATTGAGATAATCCGAAATATTTCGATAAAAAATGAAATTTAGATTATAAAAATATCGATATTAAAGATAGAACCATTCAAAATAATGTTAAAACAATAGGTAGTAATGTTGTTTATCAGGTTTTAGTCTATAATTTTGCAGACGGAAACAATGATGGAATTGGTGATTTTATCGGTTTAAAAAACAAAATTCCTTATTTTGTTAATTTAAAAGTTGATCAACTTTGATTAAGTCCGATCCATCCTTCAACTAGTTATCACGGTTATTCTGTTATTGATTTTTGTGATGTTGCCGAGCAATTAGGTGGAATGAATGCTTTCTTAGACTTTTTAGATGAAGCGCATAAAAACGGAATCAAAGTTTATTTAGATATGGTTTTTAATCACACTTCATATGAACATCCTTGATTTCAAAAAGCATTGTTAGGTGATAAAAAATACGAAAATTTTTATCGCTTTACAGAAAATCTTTACGATGAAGACATAAAAATAGACACAAATACACATCGTAAAAGATATCCAAATTTAAATCAAAATATTTTTGGAACTAACAAAAAATTTCTTGGTCGCTTTTGAGCAGGTATGCCTGATTTAAATTTAGATAATCCTGACGTTATTGATCAACTTATTGCAATTCAAAAATTCTGAGTTTCACTTGGTGTAGATGGCTTTAGATATGATGCATATGCTGAGTATTTTTCAAGTGAGATAGAGACAAAAAATAATTTTAATGAAAGTAAAATTTTTGCACTTTTAAGAAAAGAAAGTGAAAAAATAAATCCAAATATTTTTATGTTTGGAGAATGACTTGAAGATGGAACAAAAGCATTAGAATATTCAAAATTTAATGATGAAAAAGCTCTTGATACAAGTTATGATGGAATGCATTGAAAAGAAAAAATAGATGTAAGAATAAACTATGAAAATTTATTAAACTTAGTTAATAAATATAGTCAAAATAGTAGCGATTGAATGCCTTTTTTATCAAATCACGATGTTATGAGATGACTTGATAATTACCGACAAAAATTTTTAAAAATTAAAGAGAATAAGTTATTAAAGAAAAAACCAAGCGCTAATGAAATTGATGCATTAAAAATAGCAATTTTTGTTCTCTTAGCAATGCCAGCAAGACCTATTTTGTATTACGGAGATGAACTGGGTTATTTTGGAACAAGAGCATATGGCGATCCGGCATTAAGAGAGCCAATGATTTGAGATAATAAAAATGAAATTTGTCAAATACAAGAAACAAAAATAGATTCATTGAAATCAAAAGTTCTTGCTACAAGCGCTCTAACTTTACCTTGCGTTGAGGAAAATATTTCTAAAAATGATTCTATTTATGAATTAATTAAATTTTTGAATGAATTAAGAATAAAATATCCATTTTTATCTCTTACTGATCCTACAACAATTGATGATCCAAAAGAATATGTAGATTGTGAAGACTATTCAAGCGTAATTATTAGAAAACATAAAAATACAATTTTGATGTTTGTTTATAAAAATGATTTTTCAGAAAATCATATTGTTAGAAAAATTTCTAGAAAATATAATTTCAAGTTAATTTATAGTTACAAATGTATAAACAGAACTTGAGGAATTGAGATGAATAAAAATAGTATGGCTATTTTTGAATTAAAAAGGAAGTAAAATGAAAAAAGCAACAATTGATATAGGTGGAACAAATACTCGTTTTGCTATTTTTGAAGATAACAAAATTATCTTTAAAGAAAAATTTTTAACCAATAAAAACAATTACAAAGAAACATTAGATAAACTTATTGAATTAATAAATTTTCATAACATAGAAAATTTAGCACTTTGTATCCCTGGGCCTGCTAATTATAAAGATGGTGTTGTTTATGAAACACCAAATTTACCAAGTTGAACCAATTTAGACGTTAAAAATTACCTTCTTTCGAAGGCAAAAATTAATAAAATAATTTTTCAAAACGATGCAAATGCAATGGCTTATGCAGCTCATAAAAAATATAACGATGCAGTAAATGGGTACACTCAATTTTTTACTATAAGCACAGGATTTGGTGCTGGTTTAGTTATTGAAGATAAAATAATTAATGGTTTTAATTTTCAAGCTCAAGAAATAGCTAAAATGCCTACAGGAAATAAGTTGGATAATTATTATCATCTTTCTCCTTATGCTGCTGAATTATATGTATCTGGTACAGGTTTTGAACTGCAAGCAAAATCACAAGGACTGCAAAAAAAAGCGAAAGAAGTACTTGATGATTATCATTTAGGTATAAACTATGCTGTGAAAATAATTGAAAACGCAATTGAAACATTAGCAAAAACAATGGCTTGTAGTTGTGCATTAATTAATCCAAATTTAATTGTAATTGGTGGAACTGTTGCTCAAAATGCACCTTTTATAATTCAAAAAGCTTTTGTTAAATTGAAAGAATATGTGTGAAAAACACAATATGACAATTTAAAATTAATTATTGATGATAGCGGTGATGATTTAGCTTTAATTGGTCTTGATTTATTATTAGAAAATTATTTGTAGCTCGTAAAACGTATAAAATTTATTATAATACATAATTATGAGTGATATTAAAGAAGAAAATAAAACAAAAGTTAATAAAACGGATATAGTTGCTGGGTATTTAATTGATTTAATTCAAAGCGGGAAAGTACCTGTTAATAAAATAATGCCATCAGAACATCAACTCATGTATCGTTTCGGATGCTCTAGAAGTGTTGTTATTGCTGCATATTCAAAATTACAAACCTTGGGAGCTGTTTATTCAATTTCAAAAAGAGGTTATTTTGTTGCTGAAAATTTCCATAATTTAGTTAAACCTCTAAGTTATTTGATAGGTTCAGATAAATGTAAAGGGAAGGAAGTTGTTGAAGGAAAAAAACTTCCTGAATGAATCTTTGACAAAAGAATTATTTTTGTGGAAGATTTTAGAGAATTTGATAAAAAATATTTTAAAAATAACAATTTAATTGGTGTTTCTAAATATTACATTTCAACAAAAAATTTAAAAGAAAATGAAGTTATCGATCTAGAAAACTCGCTAATTGATTTGCTAATCGATCGTAATGCAATAAGTAATATTATTTATGATTTAAAATATGAAGATGATCCTTACTTTGGGTTTAAAAAAATTGTTGTTGTTTATTTTTTCGGATATGATGATGACTCAATTAGTTTATCTGGAAAATTTTGAATCCACCCCGATCATTTTAAATTTAATCATCAGGAATTTTCTTTAAAAAAAATAGTTAAATAAGACTTTTTAAAAGTCTTATTTTTATTTGCCCGTTTTTTAGGAATAAAAGTTTTGGAAATAGTTTAAAAATTGCATTATAAATTAAGACATTTTTGTAAAAATTCATGTAATTATATTAATTTTTACATCTTGATATATTAAGAAAATAGCTCTATTTTACTGATAAAAAAATAATAGTTTTAAAATTTAATTAATATGAATAATCAAAAAGAACAAATCCAAAAATTAGAAGAAAAATTGAAATTAAATATAAACAATATTACAAATCTTGGTGCATATTTTGAAAGTAATTGCATAAGAGTAAGAGCATTAAATTTACATTCTTACTTATTTGAACTCATTATTTATGATAAAAAAGATACAGAAAAAATTGTCAAAGAAATTGCTATGAGTCAAATCAATGAATTTGTTTCTGAAGCAATAATTTCAAATAAATATGAAGGGCATCCATATCAATTTAGAGTTACTTTTTTAGAAAAAAATGGTGATTCTGTTCAAAAATTAGCACTAGATCCATATGCAAAATCGATGGTTCCGTTCAATTGAGATGGTAAAGAAGAAAAAGTTGGTAAAGGTGTTTTTGTAAATTTAAAAAGCCCTGAAAGTGGCTATGAATTAATAGAAAAAAATTATAAAGCAGACAATTTTATACCTAAAGGATACCCAAGTTCTTCTGTATATGAATTACACATTAGAGACTTTACTTCAAATATAAAAAATGATTCATTAGAAGAAAAAGAAATTGGAACTTTTAAAGGTGCAATAAAATCAAATATTTTTAACTATTTAGATGATTTAAAGTTTAATGTAATTCAATTGCTTCCAATTCAAGCAACCTATACAGTAAATGATAATGATAAGAAAATTCTAGAAAAAGGACAAGGGAAAGGGTGAACAACTAATTATAACTGAGGATACGATCCACATAATTATTTTTCCATAAATGGTGTTTATTCTACAAACCCTAATGATCCATATGCAAGAATCAGAGAATTCAGAGAATTTGTTCAAAAAGCTCATGAAAAAGGAATAGCTGTTATTTTAGATGTAGTTTTTAACCATACTATGATTAATGAAATTTTTAATAATTTAGATCCAATTACAAATTATTATTATAGAAATGAAGCAGAAACTAAACCAGTTAATTTACCACCACTTGCATCTAATAGAATTTTGGTAAGAAAGTTTATTATAGACTGTCTTGAATATTGAGTTAATGAATTCCAAGTTGATGGTTTCAGATTTGATTTATCAAGCTTTTTAGATGAAACAACTTTAATTCAAGCAAAAGAAATTTTTACTAAAAATTCTTATAAGGCTCATAATGGGATTTTACACGGAGAGGCTTGAAATTTTACCGATTTAACAGCAGAAACATCCTGAATAAAGGGGGAAAGTGATAATGAATATCAATTTGGATATTTTAATGATTCTATAAGAAACGCAATCAAAGGAAGCGATCATTCAAATGATAAAGGTCTTGTTATTAAAAATGATCTAGATAAGTTTAAATCATATGTTTCACAAGTTGTAGGTGGAATTAAAAATTATGAATTTAATAACACAATTTTTAGCAACGATCCATATGATTTATTTACTGATTACCCAAAAGTATCACTTAGTTACAACGCTTGTCATGATGGTGCTACTTTATGAGATAAAATAAATAGCTCTTCTAATAATTTAAGTTTTTTAGAGAGAGTCAATAGATATTTACAAGCATTAATATTAACTTATTCAGTTCAAGGAAATGTTTTAAATTTAGCAGGAACTGAATTATTGCAATCTAAACCCAACGATAATTCGGGGATGGACGCAGAAAGATCAAATAAAAGTAATTATCCAGATGAACTTGATGATAATCCTGATGATAATAGTTATGCAACCAATAGCTACAAAACAACAGATTTTGTAAATTGCATAAAATGACATCATGTTAATAAATTAAAAACAATAGATAAAAAATATAACATTGCAGACATTTTAAATAGTTTTATTAAAACATTAAATTATTTAAAAATCGAAAAGGCAAACTTTTTCAATAAAGAAAATGTTTTAGATATTAAACAAAACATTAAATTCATTATTTCAGATTTTGAAAAAGGGATTTTGATTTATGAATTTAAATCTAATGGAACTAATGGAAAATATTTAATTATGCATAATTTCGGTGAAAATGATTTTGCATTTAAACACGATGATTATGAACTAATATTAAATTCTAAAATAGACACACAAAACAATTTGGAAATTTTGGAAGCACATAGTTCTAAAATATTATTTAAAAACAACTAATTTAGGAGAAAATATGAAAAATTTAAAATTGTTAAATGATAAAATCATATACCAAATTTTTCCTCGTTCTTTCAAAGATTCGAATAATGACGGAGATGGAGATATCCAAGGGATTGTTTCGAAATTAGATTATCTTCAAAACTTGGGAATTGATGCTATTTGACTTTGTCCTGTTTATGATACAAATTTTGTTGACGCTGGTTATGATGTTCTTGATTATAAATCAATTTGAAAACAATTTGGAACATTAGATGATTTTAAAAAATTAGTTGACGAAGCTAGAAAAAGAAATATTGATATCATTATGGACATTGTTTTAAATCACGTTTCAAATGAACATGAATGATTTAAAAAAGCATGTGAATCAAGAGAAAATAAAGAGCACAATTACTTTATCTGAAGAGATGAACTTAGTGAGCAAGAAAAAGAAGCAATGAGCATTTTCGGCGGAAGCGCTTGAGAATATGTACCAAGTGTTAATAGATATTATTTTCATTTATTCGCAAAAGAGCAAGTTGATTTAAATTGAGAGCACCCTGATACCTTAAAAGCTATGGCTTCCGTAATTGATTTTTGATATCGAATCGGGGTTAGAGGATTTAGATTAGATGCAATTAAACATATTTCAAAAAATTTTGAAGAAACAAAAAACAACCCTGCTTTTGCTTGATGTAAAGGAGCAGTTGAATATCTTAAAAAATTTAATGAAATTGCTTTTAAAGGAAAAGAAGATGCTTATACATTTGGCGAATCTAGCGGGATAAGCGCAAGTGAACTTATAAAATATGGTAGCGGAAATGATAAAGTAGCTGACAATTATTACAATTTTGCCTGATGATGAATTGGTTGAGGTAAAACAACTGGTAGAAATGGTTATGATGCTAATTGAGACTATAAAAATTTTGTTTATATGCAAAAACCATTTCAAGAAAATGAAAATATAAAACCTTATATGTTCACTAATTTTTTATCAAATCACGATACTTCTAGAAGCATTTCTCGTTGAGGAAGCGAAAATTTCTTCTGAAAAGAAAGTGCAAAAACACATGCTTTATTTTTAATGACTTTAAAAGGTGTTCCTTGTGTTTATTACGGTGAAGAAATTGGGCTTTTAAATAACAATTTTAATAAAAGAGAAGATTTTAAAGATGTAGATATTTATAACGCTTTTTCTAACCTTGTGGATAAAGAAAAAGTTTATTCAGAATCTGAATTACTTAAATATTGCAACATAAACTCTAGAGATAGCGGTAGAGCAATTATGCAATGAGATAATTCTGTTAATTATGGTTTTAACACAGGAAAACAAACTTGAATTAAAACAAATGACAATGGAACTTCAATTAATGTTGCAAGTCAAGAAAATGATGATAAATCAATTCTAAGTTTTTATAAGGAAATTATAAAGCTTAGAAAATTTGATTTAAAAAATGTTCTTGTTGAAGGAAATTCAAAAATTGATATTCTTGAAAGCGGTTTAATACAACTAGAAAGAGAATTAAACAAAGAAAAAATTATTGTTTTAATCAATATGACTGATAAAGAAATTACTAATGAAATTCCAAATAAATACAAGCAAATTATTTCTACATACGATGATCAAAAACAAGTCAAAAATATCTTTAGACCATATGAGTCAATTTTGCTTAGAAAGGAAGATTAATGAAATATTTAAAATACGATCTTGAAAACAAGACAATTTCACAAATTAAATTTGATAAAAATGTAGTTGCTAAAACAGAAAGTATTTTTGCTTTAGGAAATGGATATTTAGGAATAAGAAGTGCTGATGAAGAAATTACTGCATATAACAAAGAAGATTTTTTTGTTAATGGTATTTTTAATAAAGATGCACCAGATGAAGTTCCTGAACTAGCTAACTTAGCAGATTTAATGAGCACTAACATTTATTTTAATGGAGAAATTTTTGAAGTTTCTAATAATGATAAATATTTAAAAACATTGCATATTAAAGATGCTTTTTTATCAAGAGAAGTAGAAGTTTCTAGAGGAGAAAATAAATTTTTACTTAAATTTGAAAGATTTGTATCTCAAGATAACTTAAACGTTTATGCCCAAAAAATAAGTGTAAAAGTGTTAAAGGCTGCTTCAGATGTTTCTTTTACTATCGAACCTCAAATCAACGGCCAAGTAACAAACACAGGAACCCAACATTTTAAAGAAGGGATTAAAAAACGTCCTACTCTTGAATCGCTTACAATGCATCAAGAAACCACTCTTAGCAAAAAATATGTAGTTCATAATTTAATAACAAAAGCGTTTTTAAATGGGACACAAATTCAGGGTGGAAATGATGATTATGTAATTGACATTAAAAGAAGATTGATTAAATTTAAAATCAAGCAAAAATTAAAAGAAGGTGATGAATTCACACTTGAAAAACTTATGTCTGTTCATACAAGTGTAGATGATAAAAAGTCTATTCTTAAAAAAGAAAAAGTAATCCAAAATGCAGAATTAATGCATAATGAACTTTTAAATGAAAGATACGATAATTTAAAAAACAAATCTATTTTAGCAGCTAAAGATAAAATTTGAAATCAATTTGACGTTCAAATTAATGGTGATAATGAAGCTAAATATGATCAACTTGCATTAGAATTTGGTATTTTTCACTTAAATTCTTTTGTCCCTAAACATTCGACTAATTTAAATGTAGGTGCAAAAGGTCTTTCAGGGGAAGGATACCAAGGACATACATATTGAGATACTGAATTTTTCATTAATCCTAACTATCTTTTCACTAATCCTAAAGTTGTTAAAAACTTATTAACATATAGATATAAAGGGATTAAAGGTGCTCGTGCAAAAGCGAAAGAGATAAAGGAAAGAAAAGAAGAAAGTAATCTTGAAGGAGCACAATTTCCATGAGAAATGGCTTGACCAACTGATGGTGAAGTATGTCCATATTGAGGACAAGCAGATGTAACAACAGGAATTCAAGTTCCAATTGCATCTAGAAGACAAGAAATTCATGTTTCAGCAGATGTAGCATATGCTATCGATCAGTATTTCAATATAACTGGTGATTTAAAATTTATGGAATCTATGGGTTATGAAATGATAATTGATACCGCTTGATTCTACACAAATAGAGCCGAAAAACAAATTGATGGAACTTATCAAATTAAAGATGTAATGGGGCCTAATGAGTATAAGGGGAACATAGATAATAATGCATACATAAATAGAATGGCTAAATATAACATTGATTTAGCTATTCATTATATTAGAGATTTAAAACAGAACAATTCGAATTTATGAAAAAAAATAATTTCAAAAATCCCTTATAAAATTAATGTTTTAAAAATGCAAACTGTTTCTAAAGGATTGGTTCAACAAGATCCTAATGAAAATTTAGTAATTGCAGAAAATGATCAATTTTTAAAATTACCAAAAGTGGATGTTTCTCCATTTCAGATGCTTGGTGATGCTGGGAAAAAACTTTTCAGCACAAAAGAAGGACACAAAAGACTTTGTTCACAACTTGTTAAACAAGCTGATGTTGTTCTTTTAACAATGCTTCTTCCACAATTTTATTCTAAAGAAATTAGAAAAGCAAATTTTGATTATTATGAACCATTAACAACTCACGATTCATCACTTAGTGCTGCAACATACGCAATTGAAGCAGCTAGACTTAAAATGATTCAAAAATCATATGAATTATTCAAATATGGAATTAATATTGATCTTGGAACCAATATGCATTCATCTGATGCTGGAATTCATGCAGGATCACTTGCAGCAATTTGACAAATGATAGTTTTTGGTTTTGGTGGAATTGATTGACATGATGGAAAATTATTCATTGATCCTTTATTGCCAAAAAATTATGAATCTTTAAGTTTTAAAATTCAATTTAAAAAAGTTTGATTAAATATTAATGTTTATCAAGATCATTTTACAATTAACACAATTAAACCTAAAACAATGGTAGAGGTTTATATAAATAACAATAGAGAAAGAATTACAAATACAACAAAGAAATTCGGAGTTAATCGTGATTAAAGGATTTATTTTTGATTTAGATGGCGTTATTACTGATACTGCTATTTTACATTTTCTAGCTTGACAAAAAGTATTAAAAGATAATGGTATTGAATATACAGAAAGTGAAAACGAACAATTTAGAGGTTTACCTAGACTTGATACTTTGGAAGCTATTTTAAAATACAAGAACAAAGAAAATGATTTTAACTATGAGCAAAAACAAAAAATTTGTGATTTAAAAAATGATTATTATTTGTCTCTTTTATCAACTCAAGTAAATGAAAACTCAATTCTCCCAGGTATTAAAGAGTTTTTAACAGAAGCCAAAAAAGAAAAAATTAAGTTAGCAATTGCTTCAAGTAGTTATAATGCACCTTTAATTTTGGAGAAATTAGGGATTATTAATTATTTTGATTTTATAGTTAACCCTGCAACTATAAAAAATGGGAAACCAGCACCTGATATTTTTATTTCTGCTGCTAATGGACTGAATTTAAAAACAAATGAATGTATCGGATTTGAAGATGCTTCTGTTGGTGTTCAAGGTATTAAAAAAGCAAATATTTTAGCTGTTGCAATTACTGCTGAAAACGAAAAATTATTTGCAAATGCAGATTTAATTTTAAATTCAACTAAAGAATTATCATTGCAATTAATCAAAAGCACTTTTAAAAAAGAATTTTCGGAGTAATAAAACAAAACTTTTTTAATAAAAATGATTAATCTTTACATAAAAAACCTTCCGCTGGAAGGTTTTTTAATTTAAAAAGTGCTTGTGCAAAAAATATTATTTTAGGCCCAAAAAATGCACATTATTTTTGTATCTGGTAAAACAAATACACAAAATTATATAATTATTATGGGTAATAAAATTACCATTTAGGGGGGAATATGAAACATAAACTTGGATTTAAATCACTTATTTTAGGCGCATTTGCAACTTCATTACTTGCTTTAAATAGTTTTAATATAAGTTCTCAATCTAACTTAGAATATAAAAAGGGGAACTTTTAGTTTCGAAAATCAGGTAATTTCTTATGATGAATTTAAGTCAAAATACTAATAAAAGATTAATTATCCATTCTTGTGCTTTACAGTCAATAATTTTTCTTTTATTAACATATGGTCTATCAATCCGTCTCTTTGATTGAATGATAGTATATGATAGTTATTATAGTGGGTGATTCTGATTTTTTATCGAAATTGAAATTTGTTTATATGTTTTCGTTGTTTTAACAATGATTATTTCTAAAATACCGCTAATAAACTCTTTTAATTCTTGAAAAACTAAATTATTATATCTTTTCACGTTCGGTATCTTCTTGTTAAAAGTAAAAGATGAAAATATTGCTAATTTTAAACTGCTAAGAAAAACGAATTTAATTATCCTGAGTTTCCAAGTTAAGAGCAACTTTGCAATCAGGAAAAATTTATACTCATATACTAAAGTATATGAGTATTTTTTAATAAAAAATATCTTTTTTACTAAAACTACTCAAACTATATGATATAATTTAATTATGAGTAATTACATTTTATGCAAAACAAAAAAGTCAAAAGGAACTTATCTTGGTTTAGCAGTTTCTAATGGTTATGGTAAAGGTATTAGTCAAATGGTTGGTGTAGGATACTGAGAAGAAATTAAAGAAAAATATTCTCTTTCTAGTTTGGAAGATATAAAACCACTAGCCAAACTTATAGAAGTGAGTTCAGATAAAAAAGCTGTAAAATCTAAATTTTTTGAACTATTGGAACCAATGTCAGTACGAACCAATGTTAAAAACATTGGTATCGATTTAATTTATAAAGTTATAAAAGAATTAGAATTGTTTAGTTTTTTACCAAATTCAAAACACAAATCTCTTCAAGAAGTGCTCGAATTTATAATAGGAACAAGAATAATTTTCCCTAGAAGTTATATTTGTCAATACAAAAATAAAAATGACTTTATCCAAGGTTTAAACATTAAAAAGTCATCTATTTATAATTACTTAGATATTTTTTTAGAAAACAAAAACACTATACTATTAAATCTTTATGATAAATTGAAAAAGTTAACTGATAGAAATGAAAAAGTTATACATTTTGATAATACAACAGTTTATTTTGAGAGCTTTTCAAGAAGCGGAATAAGAAATAAAGGTTTTTCAAAAGATGGAAAACACAATGAAGATCAAATCGTAATAGCAATGGCCACAGATAACAATGGAATTCCCTTTCACTACAAAGTTTTTCCAGGAAACACAGCTGATTCGCAAACTTTAATAACATTTTTAGTTGAAATGAAGAAAATTTATAACATAAAAGATGTTGTTGTAATTGCTGATAGAGGGTTAAGTCAAAGTGCAAACATTAGATTTTTAGAACAAAAAGGTTATAAATTTATATTTCAAAAACGAATTGATAATTTAAATGCTGAATCAAGAAACTTTATAGTTCAAGATAAAGATTATATGTGCATAAATAATATATTTTCTAAAGAAAGAATTATTGAATCTTCTTGAAATAAGAAAAGATTTAATGGTAATTACAGAAAACAAATTGTTTATTTTAGTCCTTCAAAAGAAACATTAGATAAAGTAAAAAGAAAAAACCTTATAGATAGAATTAATAAAAAATCAATTGGCGGAACAATATGCTTAAGCGATTTGGTTCCAGAATACAAAAGAAAATATATGGATGTAGATGGTGTCACAGTTGGAAGATTAAACTATGACAAAATAAAGAAAATAGCTGATCAAGATGGATTTTATATGATAGAAACAAATATCCTTGATTTATCAGCAGAAAAAGCAAATGAAATTTATAGACAACAATGAAAAATAGAAGAAGGTTTTCGTATTTTAAAATCATCACTTGAAATTAGACCTATTTTTGTTCATAAAGAAGAGCATATTCTAGCGCATGTATTTTTATGTTTCTTATCTCTTGTTGTTCTAAAATATTCAATCTTTAAACTGAAAAAATTCTATGAAACAAATGGAGAAATTCAGAAAATTACAATTAACAAATTTATAGATGCTTTAAAACTTATAACTATAACTCAAAAAATAGTAAATGATGAAGTAGTATCGGAAATTACAAATAATTTAGATCCATCACACAAAGAGTTAAACAAAATATATAGTGATTTTTACAACATACTAGATAAATAGTTCTAGTAATTTTTAAGACAAAAAAACGAATACGTCTATATAGTAGATGTATTCGTTTTTTTACAGGTTGTAACTTGGAAACTCAGGAAAATATTGCTAATTTTAAACTGCTAAGAAAAACGAATTTAATTATGATTTTTGTGTGAAGTTTTATATTCTTAGGTTTTTTGCTTTTTTTCATTATTGGTTCTTTAGTAACAAATAATGCTATATCTCCAGGGATATGAGGTATTATATTTTATGAATCTATTATTGTTTTACCGCCTTTAATACCATTAGTTTTTAATTTATTTTTATATAAAAAATCTTTATCCTTAGCTAAATAATAACTTAATAATGAAACACAAATACAGAGTAAAAAGTTTATAACTCTTGATTTGTGTTTTTTATATTCTTTTATTGATAACTTAATATTATTGTTATATAATAATCATATTACTAAATAGTAATATAGAAAGGAAACTATGAGTTTTAAACTTTTTCAATATATAAAATTCCTATCACAAATAATTTTGAAGAAAAAGACCACTATAATTTTGCCTATTATTTTTTAGCGCTGGCGATTGCGTCGTCAATAACAATTGCTTCATTGAACCTTCAGCAAAATTATTATTTAATTTCAAAATATTTTTATGGGTTTTTAATGTTGATTTTTACAGTGCTTTTTGGTTCTTTAAAAGCACTAAATATTTATAAAGACCTTGAAAACGAAGGGATTGATTTAATAACTTTATCAAAACCAATCTCGAGAAAGTCAATTTTTTTAGGTAAATTAATTACTTTTTACTTATTTAATTTACTTTGATCACTTTTAATTTTTGTTTGTTCTGCTATCTTTTTAGCTAGCTTGAATAAAAGTGATTTTGATATAACTTATTTATTTTTATCATTTTTAATCTCTTTCTTTTCATTTGCAATTTTTGGTTTAATCACTTCCTTGATTGCTTTTAAATTCAATTCAAAAATTGCAATGACAGCACCATTGGCTATCATTGCCCCACTAACCTTATCAGGTAGCTTTATTTCATCTAATTCAACACCAAGCAACAACAATATTGCTTATTATCTCAATTCAAAATACCAATATCACAAATCAGGTAATGAAAGTGATACTGAGAAATTTTATTTAAAAAATGGAAAGGATGCTTTCTTTATAATTCCAAACGGTTATCAAAATGCCGGATTTAGCAATAATCAAAAAAGTTATATTGAAAAAAGCGTTGCGTTATCTAAAAACTCAGCTAAAGAATGACAAATATTCTCTTGATTATCACTTCCTTATCAACTAGTAGATATTTTGAATACTGAAAATAAAGATGTTTTTGGTTCATTAAATACGCTTAAAGAATCAAATTTAGATCAGTACATTAATTACTCAAATTTAGAAAGTAATATCTATTCTTATAAATTAAATAAAAAACCTGAAATTATTAAATTAGAAACACTTGCAGTATTAAAAGGTGCAAAAGAGCAAAGTTATATTGTGCCAGGAATGTTAAAAAATGAGAGTCAAATTGAGAATTTAGTAAATACAGATATCATTTTCGCTAGAGAAAATGCTGATAATTTTGACATTTCTTTCCCAGAAGATGAATTTGTTTATGCTTCACCAAATGATTTAGTTGGTTCATTAAAATGAACATTTATGAAGGAAATTCTAAATGATGCAGTTTTTGTTTCTGAAGCAACAAAATTAATTGAAAAAACAGTTAAGGAGACTCACTCAATAACTGATGAGCTTCAAATCAAATCTAAATTTATTACAAATATTCAAAACTACATAAATAATGAAAACTCACTTTTAAATTTATACGAAAATAAAGAGATTGCTATCTTTGATCCATTTGCTTTAAAAGAAAGAAAAATTAGTAGTTTAACTGAAAAGAAAGTTTATCTTGCAAGTGCATTTTTATACTACTTATATTTTTCTAATAATGATTCTAAATTGCTAAGAGCAACACTTAAAAATGAAAGAATAAGAGATGCTTATGAACCATCAATTTTCAAAATTCAAATTGGTGAATTTAACTATCAAATAGGTGGATATGCATCATATGAGAAAATTCAAAAAGTTCAAGATCAAAAAGTTGTTATCAGATATAACTTAAAACCAAGCAATAATTTCTTATTTCAAAAAGTTAAAGAGGTTTATTCAATCCAAAGAGATACTAAAGTTGTAAATAAAAATCTTTATGTGCTTTTATGAATTACGCTTGCCCTTATTTTAACAATCACTAACACTTACATTTACACAAGAAAGGACTATAAATAATGAATAACATTTTGGAAATTAAAAATTTATCAAAGATTTATAAAGGTTCTTCACGCGGTGTAAATGATATTTCATTTAATGTAAAAGAAGGTGATTTTCACGCTTTTATTGGACAAAACGGAGCGGGGAAAACTACAACAATTAAGTCAATCATTGGTTCATACCTGAATTATAAAGGAGAAATTCTTATTAATGGAATTTCTTCTAAAGAACCTCAAAGTAAAGCTTTTCTTGGGTATGTGCCTGAAAATGCTATTTTCCCACCAGAACTCACTACCGAAAAATACTTGTTATATTTAGCTTCTCTTTCAGGAGTTTCAAATCAAAAAGCAAAAGAAAGGATTCTCGCCTTTCTTGAAAAATTTAAGATTGCAGATTTAAAAAATGAAAAACCAATAAACTTTTCATCTGGACAAAAGAAAAAGGTTTTATTAATTCAAGCACTCTTACACGATCCTAAAATTATTATTTTAGACGAACCTGCTGCTAATTTAGACCCATTAGCTAGATACGAATTATTTAGCACACTTTTAGAGCTTAAAAAAGAGGGTAAAACTATTTTTATTAGCTCACACGTATTAAGCGAGATTGATAAATTTGCAGATTCACTAACATTAATTGATTCTGGAAAGATCTTATATTCAGGTATAAAAGAAAAATCGCTCGAGGATATATTTTATGAAAAAGTGATTGCTAAATAGTCTTGGTACTTCAATCGTTTTACCTGCTTTTCTTGCTTTTTCTTGCCAAAAAAATGTAACAAATACTAAAAAATCAATAACTCTTAAAAAAGTAGATACATTCCAAAATAACAAATCAATTAATTTTTTATTAAACAAATTTTTCTCTAATAATGAAAAAGAAATTTCTACCTTCTTAAATAATCAAAATAATATTAATAACTCTAAATTTGATGAATTAAAATACGCTTTATTATGGTTTGAACCTTTTAGATCTATTTCTAATGAGAAAGCCGGTGGCTTTGCTTCCTTAGTGGATGAATCCAGAAAAATACTTGTTAATAACTTAGATAAAAATTGGTTTTGATTTTTAAAAAACATCAAAAACTCTTCCTTTATTTTTAACCCTTATGGTAGTTATTACTCAGCTTTTTCTAATGAACAAAATGATTTTGAATATATTCAAGAAAAATTCCCCTCACTTTCACTTAATCTTGAATCTAATGAGATCATAGATCATTTAGTGGTTGACATTCCGGAAAGCGCATATGACGTTTATGACCAAAAACAAGCCATATACTTAATTTACTCAAGCAATTTTGCAATTAAATTTTATAACTGAAATAATACTGAAAAATTATTAATTCCTGATGTATATTATCTTCCTGATGCTCAAAACATTGAAGAAACTAAAGAAATTTTAACCACTTTTGAAAATCGAATTTGATCTGAATATAACCAATGAATAATAGATGAAATTGAATATCAAAAGGGTTATAATGACCCAAGCTATGATCCTGAAAATACAAAGCAAAAATTTAATGACAAACATTTATTAACTCAGTTTAATCGAGTTGCTTATTCATATATGAGCAAAATTGCTATAAATAATTTAAACGCTAATCAAAAACAAATTTATAAATTTACTTGAAAGGATATTAATGAAAATTCATAAATTATTACCTTTAGTTTCATTTTTAGCACCTTTAAGTTTATTTTCTTGTGGAAATTATCAAAAAAGCACAGAGCTATCTAATTTAATTGATAGTTCTTCAAATGTACTTCAAAACGACCAAAGCGAAAAAGAGAAAATGACTAAATTTGTTTTAGATTCAATTTTAAATAAACAATTTAAAAATAGCCAAGTTAATAGAGTTGCTTTTATAAATTCACAAAATAATGAAGCTAACATAACTGCCTTTTTAGAAAAATCACAGCAATATAGTCAAATAATTTTAAATTCAAACGAGAGCGATCAAATAGAGGAAGCTAAAATAAACTTAAAAAACTTATATAACAAAAATTGATTAATTTTGTTAAATCACCTTAATAAACTTCACATTCATTTTGATAATTGATACTACTTTCAAGACTATAATTCAGATTTAAAAAATTCAGCTCACTCACAAGAATTCAAAGATAAAATTGAGCACTCTCTTAACTTCCCTAGACCTTGAACTGAAGAATATAAAACCGAGCTTTTCCTAAATCCTGATGCTAAACCTAAATTTGAAGTTTTTTATGATACAAAAATTAAAAACCTCTTTTTAGACGAAATTATCGAAGGTGAAGAGTCAGCTGAAATGCCTAATACTACTATTTTTTATGTTTTAAAAGATAAATTGCTCTTTAGAATAAAAGTAAATAATGAAAATGTGGAAATTCAAAATATCATCTACTTTGACAAAAGTAAAAGCAAGATTTCATTAAATCTTATTTCAAATATTGTTCATAGCGGATTTGTGCATAATGATCAAGAAGGATATGATCGTTTAGAAGAAGATATTGTGAATAAATATCGTTATAATATGCCTTCAGAAGTTTTATTAGTTAATAAAGGAGAGAAAAATGAAAATTAAAAAGTTAATTCCGTTTTTTCTAATTGCTCCTGTTTCTTTATTTTCTACCTCTCCAATTAATGTACAAAATTCAAATAATATCTCTACTAAAAATGAATCAATAACTGAAGATAAATGAAACATCTTTATTGAACAAAAATACGTTCAATCAATCCTAAATAGAATTTATAAAAGTGATGACACAAAGAAAAATGAATATATTCAATCTCAAAAAGATTTAGGACAAGAATATAGCAAAGAAATTAAAAAATGACTATATTTTGGAAACAATGTTGCTAAAACTTTTGATTATGATGGAAAAAGTTTTTGAAACTCTAATACCATGCCTTACGCACTAAAACAAGCTCAGAATAAACTCAATGAACTTTACAAAAAGAATTGGTTATGATTTTTATTTAACTTAGAAAACTTAGAATTTGCTTATTATCCACAATTTGACCAGTTCCAAGGTTCATCTGCAAATATTGGGTTAGAAACTCAAGAAAATGCATTGAAACTTAGTTCATTTTATACACCAAAAAGTAATCAAATTTTAGACTATGCTGTTCAAATCCAAGATTATCACGAGTCTCAAAATATCAACTACTTTCTTTTAACTAATGAAGGTTTTATTATTGATATCGAAATTAACGATTACAATGATCCTGAATATGATGATGATATTACAATTTCCGCTTATCTATCAATTTATAGCGCTGTAATAAACAAGAAAAATATCAAAGATATCTTTAATATAAACAAATATGTTTTAGACTCTAAAGATTTTTATGAAGTCGAATCTGATAAAAGCCGAGAAATATTATTTAAAGAACATTATGGTGGTTCTATTCTAAGGTTCACACTTTATGATATTAAAATTGATAATTAAAAAACAAATATCTCTTAAAAATAGAGATATTTGTTTTTTAATACATTAAATGATTCTTGCTTATAAATGGTTTTTGACTATATAAATAAACCAAAAATGGATGAAGCAATAAAGTCGCAATGGTAATAAAAATAAACTCAGCAGTTGCATTAATTCAAATCAAAGTTAGTCAACCTTTAACAGTAAGTCCAATGTTTAAATCTGAAATTTCATTATGAATAAGGATAAACGCACTCACTAAAAGAGTATTTAATAAAGGTGTTGCCATTCCTATTATTGCTGTTTTTCAAAGCTTTGGCTTACCTAAAAATTTAATAATTAGGTAGACAATTATTCCCAATAATAAACGTGGAATGATTGAAATATCAGGAAAGACAAATAAAATTCTCCCAAACACTAGAGCAGCTATAAATGAACCTAGTCCAATCATAAAACCGATAGAAGAACCTAGTTTTTCTAAGTGATAAGACCCAATAATGATGATTATTGGTACAAAAGTAATTGAAATATCACCAAGACTAATATAGCCTAGGTTAGGAACTAATGACAAAAGCAACACTATTGCAAAATAAATACTTAAATAAGTAATTTTTCTTACCATTTTAAATCTCCAAGTTTCTATAATTATATAAAAAAGCTTGTTTTTATCTAAAAAACAAGCTTAAAGGAAATAAAAAAAAGCAGCTCCCTATTTTCACCTTTCGGCTATCGTCGGCACTAAGAGGCTTAACTACTGAGTTCGGAATGGTATCAGGTGATCCCTCTTGCTATCGCTACTAGTGAAAATATTATAGCACCATTTTTTTAAAAAGCAAAATATTTTTTTAAAAATTTTTCTGGTTTTTTTGAAAACCACTTATTTTTCTAATTAAACTCCTGA
This sequence comes from Mycoplasmopsis gallinacea, assembly GCF_900660495.1. NCBI lineage: Bacteria > Bacillati > Mycoplasmatota > Mycoplasmoidales > Metamycoplasmataceae > Mycoplasmopsis > Mycoplasmopsis gallinacea. Next base: position 583,204 of record NZ_LR214950.1, read on the forward strand.
AATTAAGTGGTAAAAATCTTTTGTTTATTTTAATCAACAAAAATTATTTTTTACCATAATTTATTAAAATTGTATATATGAAAATATTAATAATTGCTTCTTCTAGTGTTGCTATCAAAAAATTAGAATCTCTTATAAGCAATTTAGAAGAACTTGATTGAGAAATTAAAATTCTTTTTACTAATAAAGCTGGTGAAATTTTTACTTTTTCAACAGAAAGATATAATGATTATATTTTGAACCAAAATAAAGATATGGAAGATTTTGTGCATAATCCTTCATTTCACGTTGAACTAGCTAAAGAATTTAATCACATCATTATTTATCCAGCTACATTTAACACAATTAATAAATATGCTAATGGAATTGCTGATAGCCTTGCTACCACTATTTTAGCTATGGGATTTCATAATAAAACAATCATTGCTCCTGCAATGAATTTCAATATGTATCAAAACCCAATCTTGCAGGCAAGCATTGAAAAACTTAAAAAACTAGGAGTAACTTTTATTGGCCCAAATTACGGAATTCTGCAATGTGGAGATATTGGAATCGGAAGAGTTATTGAACCTTATGAAGTTATAAATTTTTTAACTAACAAAAACAAACCTAAACTTTTAATTTCAATTGGTTATACCAATGTTTATTTAGATGATGTTAGAACTGTGAGTGTTAAATCAAGCGGACAAATGGGTATCTTTTTAGCTAAAGAACTATCTAAATACTTTGATTTAACGATTATTAATGCCAATATTTCACAACTTAATAATTATTTCGATTCACGCACTAAAATCATTAATGTAGATTCTGTTTTTGAGTACCAAGAAGCAGTATTTAAGTACATCAAAAAAAATGATGTCTTTGTCTCAGTTGCTGCTGTAAGTGACTTTATTTTTGAAAAACATGAAGCTAAAATTAAAAAATCAGACAATGTAAGTTTTAATTACAAAATCGGAATAGATGTTTTAAAAGAAGTTTCTATTCTTTATCCGGATAAAATTAAAATTGGTTTTGCTCTTGAGAGTCAAAACCTTCTAGAAAACGGGACTAAAAAGCTTAAAACTAAAAACTTAGACTTAATTGTGGTTAATAATAAAAACACATTAAAAAGTCAATTTTCAACTGGTTTTTTAATTGAAAAAGATGGATTTAATGAATTTACTGAAATTTCAAAACATAACTTAGCTCAATTAATTAGCGAAAAGGTTTATCGAATATGAAAAGAAAAACAATAGTTTATGATGTAGGTAACACCTATGTAAAATGCGGGCTTTTTGAAAATAAAAAACTTGTCAAAGTTGAGCAAATTCGCACTGAAGCTTTTAACGATGATTCAGTTGCATATTTAAATTCCGTTTTTGAAATTATGCCTAAAGATAATATTGTTTATGGAAGCGTTGTAAAAAGAGTTACTAAAATTTTGAAGGATTTTTATAGCCTAAATTTCAAGAATTTATTTGAAATTAATTCATCTTTAAAATTTAATTTTTCATTTGGTAAAATAGATAAGCAAAAGGTAGGGGCCGACATCCTTGGAGCTTCATATTATTCTTGCAAAGAACAAAAAGATAGTATGATTTTTCTTTTTGGTACAGCTGCCGTTGCTATAAAAATTAAAGATTACAAAATAAAGGGAGTTTCAATTGCTCCTGGTATTGGTTTTGCTTTTAATAAACTGCTTGAGCAAGCAGATGGTTTAAAACACTTGCAATTTAGCTACACTAAGCAAATAGCGATGGGGACAAATACCATTGATGCGCTAAAAATGGGGTTTAATATGCTCCGTAGAGGTTTTATTCAAGCACACTTAGATATTTTAAAAACCAGTGAAAAAGAAAGCTATGCAAGGCCATATGTTAGTGGTGGTGATATTAAAAACATTTGCAAAACTAAACACAAAGTAGTAGATAATATTGTTTTAAAAGGTTATTATCAAATTTTTGAAGATAACTTTAATCTTTAATTTTTAATTTTTACAAATTATAATTCAAACTTAGAAAGTGGGTTTATCATGAAATATGTATTTGCTTATGATTTAGATGGAACATTATTAAGAAAAGATAATTCAGTGCATCCTTTTACATTAGAAGCGCTTAAAAAAGTAGAAAAAAATGGGCACATTAATGTTATAGCTACTGGTAGAGGTGTTTTAAAAGTAATTCCGCTTATCAAAAATAAAATTCTTGAAGGGATTGATTACATTGTTTGTTCAAATGGTTCATTAATTTATGATGTGCTCAATGACAAAATTACAGTTCTTGCTTCACTTCATCCTTCAGCTTTTGAAGTTGTTAAAAGATATGCAATTGAAAAGGAGCTTATTTTAACAATTGATACTGATAAATACAATGGTTCATTTATTTCTCAAAATGATCAATTCCCAAGTTGATTAAGTCAAAAGCAAATTATGGATTTAAATTTACTTCATAGAGCAACTCTTGAAGAAATGGAAAAAGTTGTTTATGATCCAAATTCAAAAATTACTCAAATGGCGCTTAGAAACCCAATTGAAACAGCCTTGGAGACCACAAAACAAGTTGAATCTGAATTAGATCCTGATCTTTATGAAGTATATTTAACTAATGAAGTTTACACTGATGTTAATCCACGAGGAGTTTCAAAAATTACTGGTTTATACAAACTTTTAGAAAACTTAAACTTATCAAAAGACTCTCTTGTAACTTTTGGTGATTCAGGAAATGATGTTCATATGCTTGAAGGAGCAGCTATTGGTGTTTCAATGGGAAATGAAACTGATGAAGCTAAAGCGGCTGCAAATATAGTTATTGGTGATCACGAAAGCGGAACAATTGGTGAGTACATTTTGTCATTAACAAATTTAAACTAAATTAACCAATAAATTGGTTAATGCTTGAGTGTAATCTCCAGTGCAACAAAAACACCACCCCAACGCAACATAAGGGATGGTGTTTTTTTCCTGAGTTTCCAAGTTGAGCCTATTTTTTAGGCTCATTTTTTTATACATATATCAAAGATATATGAGCTAAAGAAAAAAATATTTTTTTACTTACATTACATACATAAAATGATATAATAAGAGCATGAGTTACAGTTTATGCAAGAAAAAACAAAATGGAAAATATTATTTAGTTTTAGCTATTTCTAAAGGTTTTAAAAAAGGTTATGGAAATCAGATTGGTCTAGGATACTGAGAAGATATCAAAGAAAAGTATGGATTATCTTCAATTGAAGATATGAAAGAAATAGCAAAAAAAGTAGATACATCTTTAGATAAAGCTGTTGCAAAAGAAGAATTTTTTAAATTATTAAAACCCACTTCTGTAAAAACAAGTATCCAAAATATTGGAGTTGATTTAATTTATAAAGTTATTAAAGAATTAAATTTATTTTCAGCATTACCAAAAAGTAAACATAAATCGTTAGAAGAGGTTTTGGAATTTTTCATAGCAACTAGAATTATCCTTCCAAGAAGCTATATGTCACAATATAAAAATAAAAGTGATTTTATAAATGATATTAATGTTAAAAAATCATCAATATATAACTATCTTGATGTTATTTTCGAAAATAAGAATTCTGTTTTAGTCAATTTATTTCAAAAAATAAATGAATTTACAAATCGTAACAATAAAGTTTTTCACTTCGATAACACAACAGTTTATTTTGAAAGCTTTACAAGAGAAGGAATAAGAAAAAACGGTTTTTCAAAAGACGGAAAACACAATGAAGATCAAGTAGTCATAGCAATGGCTGTAGATGAAAACGGAATACCAATACACTATAAAGTTTTTCCAGGTAACACAGCTGATGGTAAAACAATGTTATCCTTCGTTTTAGAACTTCAATCAATCTATAAAATAAAGGATATTACAATAGTTGCAGATCGTGGAATAAATAACAACGCAAACTTACGTTTCCTAGAACAAAAAGGAATTAAATATATATTTCAAAAAAGATTAGATACATTAAGTATTGGGATGAAAAAATTCATTCTTGAAGACAAATATTATGTTTTTAGAGATGAAATGTTTTGAAAAGAACAAATTGTTGAATCTATTTGAAATAAAAATAGATTTAACGGTAAATACAGAAAATGATGTGTGTTTTTCAGTCCTGGAAAAAATACTTTAGATAAATTAAGAAGAAATAATTTTATTGATAAATTGAATAAGAAAACTGTAAATGGAGAACTACCACTTAGTTCTTTAGTTCCAGAATATAAAAAGAAATACATGGACATTGATGGCAAAACAGTGGGTAAATTAAATTGAGAGAAAATTAAGAAAAAAGAATCTGAAGATGGTTTTTACATTATTGAAACCAATATTCTAGATTTAACACCAGAAAAAGCTAATGAAATTTACAGAAAACAATGAAAAGTAGAAGAAAATTTCAGAACATTAAAATCTTCTTTACAAGTTAGACCTGTTTTTGTTCATAATGAACAGCATATACTTGCGCATCTTTTGTTATGTTTCATTGCTCTTGTTGTTTTAAAATACTGTCTTTACAAATTAAAGAAATATTATGAAATCAATGGAGAAGTACAAAAAGTGACGTTAGATTTATTTGTGGATTCATTAAGAATGATGACTATAACAAAAAAAGAAGTAAATGGAAAAGTGGTACAAGAAATAATTAATGATTTGGATGAAAACCATAAAGAAAATATAAAAATTTATAAAGATTTTATCGCATGTATGAGTTAATTCTATGTGTGTAATTTTAAATATAAAAAACGAATACACCTTATTTATAGATGTATTCGTTTTTTATAGTGTATCAACTTGGAAACTCAGGGTGCAACAAAAACACCACCCCAACGCAACATAAGGGATGGTGTTTTTTTGTGGTGTTTCTTTAAATCTTATGAATTATTTTTTATATCATTTGAAGAATTTGTTTCTTTCGGTATTTGACTTTCTTTTTCTAAAAGGACGATCATATAATTGGATTTCTTGTATTTTTGAATCTCAAGGTTTTTTATGATAATTCAGATCGAAAAACAACTCATCAGCTGAAAAATAATCAAGAATTTCTCTTGGCATATTGTTTATTTGTTTTTCTGTTTCCATAATTTCTTCATCCGATATTTTGATAAAATTAGTTTTCTTTGGATATTTTCTTCTTATTAAACCATTAAAGTTTTCAATTGATCCTTTTTGAAAAGAAGCGTATGAATCAGCTTTATAAATTTTAATTTGCAACCTATAACCAATCATGAAAAACGACTTAAATTCCAGTCCGTTATCAATAGTTATAGATTTAACATTTAGTCTTTTTTCTTTAATTAATTCAAACAACACTTTTGCTACATTTCATGGATTTTTATCTGGTACTTTTCTTATCAATCCGTAACGAGTTTGTCTTTCTTCAAAGGTTAGTAAATGTGCAGTAGTTTTTCCTTTTTTACCGACAATTAAATCAGCTTCTCAGTGTCCAAATTCAGATCTATCATTAACATTTTTAGGTCTAAAAGTTATTGGTATAACATATCTATTACCTACAAGTCTTGTTATTGTATCACCAGTTCTTTTTCCACCTTTTTTATAACGTGGACGTAGCTTGTTTTTTATTGTCAATGCTCATAAGCCACTATTCATTCAATTGTAAATTGTTTTGATTGTAGGTATTGGAAAATCATAATGATTCTTGATTTTGAATCAGGTAATTTTTACCCCTGAATAAGTATTGTCAAAGTTTTCTAAAAATACTTTTGTGAAGTCTTTGAAATAATAAAAATCAGATTCCAATTTAAATTGATATTTTCATTTTTCTCTTATTTTAGATTTGTTTTCAGCTTCTTCAGCTATATACCCATTTTCGGTCGAATTATTTTTTATTTCTCTTCATATTGTAGATTTTGAAAAACCAAGAATTTTTGCAATTCTTCCTAAAGAAATCGAATAATCTTTTAAAAAAAGTTCTAGTTGTACCCTATTTTTGAAACAAATTCTTTTATAATTCATTTATGTGGATCCTTTGCAAAAACACCACAAAAAAATTTTAATAAATTTAAAAGAAACAAAAACACAAGAAAAAAAGAATAAAATAAAAAAATAAATAGAAAAAGAGGAAAATTATTATGAAATGAAAAAATAAAATCAATTTTATATCCACAGCTGCAGTTGCAACTACACTTTTTTCACTTTCCTCTTACCGAATGTCAAATCAAAACTATGACAAAAATCAAATTAGTTCAGTTGATATAGCTCAGACAAGATTAAACTTCAATGATTGAATGAAATATGTGGACGGTAGAAAACCGCTTAGTCACCTTTCTATTCCTGGAACACACGATTCAGCTATGTTTAGTGGAAGTGGTTTTAAGTGATTTTTTGGACAAGCTTGAGCAAAAACTCAAAGTCGTGACTTTACACAACAACTTAAAGAAGGGATAAGGTTTTTTGACATTAGAATTTCTTCTGATATGTGAATAAATCATGGTGGAGCCTATTCAACTTCAACTTTTGAACAATATATCAGTCAAATGGCTAGTTTTTTATCTAACTATCCATCAGAAACTATAATCATTAGAGTTAAAGATGAAAATGAAAATATATCTAGAATGTCTGAAAAGAATCGAAAAGAATGAGCAAATAAAATAGAAAATGTTTGAAATAGATTTAATAGATTTTTATTTAAAAACGAAACAGGAAACCCCTCAATAAACCCTACACTAGATCAACTGCGTGGAAAAATGTTTATTATAAACAATATGCATCACTTAGTTGTTGATAAAGATAAGCGTTATGGTACATATTGAAGAGCTCCAAATATGATTATTCAAGATGAATATGACACTGAAGAAAATATCAAACTTAATCTTATTAATATAGTTATGGACGAAAGTAATGGTGGGGATTATAAAAATTGATTGCACATTAACTTTACAAGTCGTTCTAAAAACGCCAGCAAACCTTACTTAACAGCTCCACCTATTAATCAAAAAGTTTATGAAAAATTAAATAGAGAAACCAATTTATTAAGAACTGGTATTTCCGTTTTTGATCATGCAGGTGATGCTCTTATTGAAAAAATTATTAAGACTAATTACACCTACACTCAAGCTGAGCTGGAAAACACTGAATGATTCCCTGTTAGAACTCTTTCGTTTTTAAATAACATAAACGAAGGTGAAGAATTCCTTATTTACAATGGTGATTCTAATGGTTTTCAAGGTGAGGCTACAGTTATAACTGAAGGTTCTAACCAAGAAACTAAATACAATTTAGTTTTTGATCATACAAATCATAAAGTGTCTTTAGATGGTTATGTATTCCGCAAAAATGATCAAATTACTTTAAATTACTATATGAAAACTGAAGATAATATTTACTACAAAGGTCTTCAATATAATAAAGGATCATTTAGTTTTAGAGTAAGAGAAAATGAAGCATTTACAAGACTCGTTAAAGCAACCGAAAGCGGAACAGATGAATTAATTTCTAAATTAAGAGAAAAAGGTTTTGGAGATTCTTCAGTTGAAATTAAATTTTTAAAAACTAAATTTTTAGATTCAATTAATTCAATAAAAGCCGACAGATTGCCAATTAGAGAAAATGCTTTAAAACTCAAATCTCTTTCTGATTTTATAGTAAATAATAAAGATAAATGATTAGAAATAATTGACAAGAAAAAAGATGCAAAAACTAAACTTGATCAAACTAGTTCTTTATTAATTTCTGGCGATTATTTAGATTCAAATCCTGTTCAAACTTTATCAGATCAAATTTCAAGATTTGAAAATGAATATAATGAAATTTTTGGAAACAGTGTTTATAACAACAATTTCTTTGATTCAATTTATGATGCAGTAAATCTTTTAACTAAAAAAGTAGAAGCTTACAACGAAGTTGTATTTGATAATCTTTCAACTACAAAAACAGAAATAGAATCTTCTTGAAATTCACAAAGTCAATATCAATGAGGAAAAGAACAATATTTAAAATTTGTTAATGATAAAAAAACTTTAATTAAAGAGCAAATCAGTAACATTATTAATAATATTTCTTTAAGCTCGATTGATCCATACAAAGAAAGCGCGATTTCGTTTAATAATGAAATTAAGGCATATCGCGAATTTTGAAAAGCAGACAGAAGGTTAATTGAACAAAAATTAAATGAGGCAACCAATTTAGCTCAAACTCAGAAAAATAAACTTGAAAACCAATATATTTCCGCTTTAAATTCAATGGATCAATTTTTAGTCGATAATTTAATTAATGAAATTGACCAACTTAACATCTATACTAAAAAAGCTCAAGATTTAATTTCTCAAAATAATGCTTTTATTAATTCTGACAATTTTAGGCGCTCACAAGAAAGTAAACGAAATAGATATAATGAATTAATATCAATATTAGTTAATAATTTTAGTTCTCAAAATGCACAATATTTAGATTTAAACATCACAAATTTAATTAGTACAGTTAATGAAATAGAATCAATTAAAACCGACATTAATACTCACTGAGCAAATATTCAAGAGTATAAAAATCACCAAAAAACTTACATCCTTAACAACTTACCTAATTTGCCTAAATTTAAGTTAAATAGTTATGCATCTCAAATAGAAAACAGTTGCGATAACTCTTCAATTGATCAAATCGTAAATAATGCAAAAACTGAAAACAATCTTAATGCAATTGAAACTTTACTCAACTCTAAACAATATTTAAATAGTGCTCAAAAAGAAAGTTACAAAGCTTTATTACTTGCGTCTGAATCTCAAGAAAGTTACAACACTACTTCGCTTGAACTTGAACAACTTGAATCATTAATGAATCAGGCTTCATCTTTATGAGAACAAAACATTAACTACAAACAAAATCCTAATTACACAGAAGCAAGTTCATCACTTCAATCTAATTTTTCACTTGTTTATAATGCTTTAAAAAATATTTTTGTGGATAACAAAAATGCTAATCATATAGCAAAAAGCATTTCAGGAGTTATTGAGAACTTTGAAAAAGCAAAAAGAGAATTAAATGGACAAGAAGTTTTAAATAATAAAAAAGCGGAAGTGTCTAGTTTCCTAGAAAGATCAATTTTATTTAACGAAACTAAAGCTTTATTTAAACAATTTATAAATTCTTCCAATAGTGTTAATAGTTTAAATAATATTGATAATCAAATTAACGAATTCTTGTTAAGTTATCAAAAACTTCAAAACATTTCTTCTTCAAATTCACACATATACAATGTTCTTACAAGCTCATTTAAAAATTTAAATGCTGATAACTTTGATAAATATAAAGTGTTGTTCAAAAACATAAATGACACTTCTGATTTTATAAATAAATTTAAAGAAATTTTAGTTTCGCTTAAAAAAGCTCAAAACAATTTCTCACAAATTTCAAATCATAGTGAGTTAAAAAATGAATTCTTTAATTTTGTAAATCAAATCGATTCACTTCTTGCATCTTCGCATAAAATTGACCAAGATTTAATTAATTCAACGACACAGCAAATTAGTACTTTTGTGACTAATTTAGAGATCAAAGAAGCTAGAATGAATTTTGTAACTAAGTTAAATTCACTTAATGAATTTAAAAATCAATTAATTAATTCTAAAGGTGACTCAGATCCAGTTGTTATTAAAATCAATAATAAAATAAGTGAATTTAATAACTCTGTTGCTTCAAATACAAAAGAAGCTTATGAAAACCAGACACCAATGATTGAAAACTTTTTAACTCAAATGCAGCTTGAAAATAGTTTAAATGAGCTTAATAAAACAATAACTAAAGCTCAAGAATTTATTGATAACAACCAAAACGAAACAAACGAATCAATTGACAATTTAAAGGCTTTAATTGCTGAAATTCAGTCTCAAAAATCTTCATATAACTCTTTTAAAGTAGTTGAACAAAAAAATGAATACCTAAAAAGTGGCATTGAGCAAACAAGAAGAAATGTTGCTCTTACAAAGTATCAAAATTTAAAAGCAAAAGTTGATGTTTCACTTTTAAATTTTAAAGAGAAATATGCTAATAATTCTGAAGCAACTTTTGTCACTGAACTAGAACAATTTTTAGTTGATACAGACTCAAAAATTCAAAACAACCATTCAATTGAGCAAATTGTTTCTAATACCAATTTACTTAGCCAAAAGTATAATTGAGCATTAGAACAAAACATTTTGCTTACTAAAAAAGGCGATGAAAAAAACAAAAACTTATCGATTTTAAATCTTTTAATTAGCAAAAGCGAAGAGCTTCTTGCTCAAATGAAAACCTTTAATAACTTAAGTTCAAATTCTTCTACATACGAATCAAACATTAATAATATTAAAAACAATTTATCTAGTGCATCTAACCAAGATCTTAAGCAATACATAAATGATTTAAATGCTCAGTATACTTCAAATGAAGTATTAATTTTAGTTCAAAGGATTGACCAATTAATCCAAAAATTAAATGATAAAAAAATAAGCATTACTTCTAAATTCACAAAAGAAGATGCTATTGTTAAAAAAATAAGTTCAAAAATTACTAACTTAAATAATTTAAAAGCAAATTCAAATAAAGAAGAACTTTCAAACGCTTTAGAAGATCTTCCAGCATTTGAGACTGAAATTAATAATTTGGAAAACGATAAAGATCAAGCTTTAAGCAACTTTAATCAAGAACTTTTAGTAATTGAAAAACTAGCAGAACAAATTACTCCAAATAACAATTTTATCAGCGAGCAATTAGTTTCTCTTCATGGAAAATTCACTGATCTTAAAAATAAAACAAAAGTTAAAGATGAATTGGAAATTACAAGAGAAATTTCTAATTTACAAAACTTAAAAGCTAATGTATCGCTTCTTATAAAACAATCTAACTTACAGAAAACTATAAACAAAGTAAATGAAAAATTACACTTAATTTTGTCGCAATACACAAATATTGAAATGTTTGTCTCTGAAATTAGAGAAAAATTAGAACAAATTGCATCTATTTCATTTGTTATCAATGTAAAAGAAAACTTAATTGATGAGAATAATTTAAAAGCAGTAAATTTAATTAATGAAATTGAAAACAAAAGATTGCATCTTGAAGTTCAAAGAATTAAAAATGAAGCTTTAAATAGATTTCAAGTTGAGCAAGAAAAAACTCTTGAACTTCTTGAACAATATAGAGTTAAATTCCCTTATTTTAATAATTACCAAAATCAACTTTCAGAGTTTCTTTCACAAATTAATGCAGAGCTTCCTGGATATTCAGGTGAAGCGCTTCTTGCAAAAGTGCAAGAATTAAAAAATGAAAATGATAAACACAATGAAATTCAAATTAAAGAAGCTTTTAAAATTCAAAAAGAAAGAGCTAATGTAATTTTAGACAAACTTAAAACAGTTTCATATAATGCTTCTGATTTAAAAGATATTTATAACCAAAGCGTAAATACTCCTAATTTATCATTAACTAAAACTAAAGAATTAATTAATTCACTCGATAATTTAAGCACTAAATATGAATCTTTTTATAAAGAATTAATTGCGAATAACGCTAAAAAACAAAGACAATTAAAAGTTGATGAAATTAAGCAAAAGATGCAAGAATTAGATCAAGTTATCTCAAGTAATGAGATATATAACTCACTTGTAAATGATGCTCGATCACAAAATACTCAACTTCAAAATTGAAATTATGAATCTTTAAATGATTCAACTTTTGAAGAAGAATATAGAAATTGGCAAAGCGCTTTTGAACAATTAGAAAACAATAAATCTCAAATAGATGCTGAGCACCAAAAACAAGTTCAAAAAGCAAAAGAAAGATTAAATGCTGTTTTAAATGATTTTCAAGATATATTTACTTCTCACAACACAAGTGTTGAAGATGAAATTAAAAAACCTTTTATTGTTTACTTTAAACAAGTAAATCTAATTAAAGATCAAATGTCTCTAAATAAATTAGAAACAGAAATTGAGACTGCAAAAGAAAAATTAAATGAACTTAAAGATAAAATCGAATCTAGAAAAGTTTTAGAAAAAGAAGTTTCTGCATTAATTAATAAAATTAATCAACAATGATTTAGTAACAATAACTTTGTTGATTTAGATCAATATAAACAAAATTTCCGTGGTTTTGCAACTCTAAATTACCAAAATATGCAAAAAGAAAAACTTCAAGAAATCAAAACTGCTTTAATTTCATTTGAAAATTCTAATAGCAATAAAATAAATTCAATTATTACGTTTAGAAAAAAAATCGATGCTGATTTTAAATTGAATTTAAGTGAAGTAGATACTCTTTTAGAACATCTTTTAGGGTTTGAAAACTCACCATTAATTGATAGTTTTAAAAAGTATTCAAATGATTTAAAAACAATTGATGTATCTAAATTAACAAACCAACAATTTAATGAATTAAATGTAATGGTTAAAAAAGAAATTGACAAAATTTACAATAACTTTGTTGATAATAACGAATCTGATAAACTGAAATTAATTAGCTCAAATAAAGAGTTAATTAAAAATGATAATTTATCTGAGTTTCAAAAAGAAAAATTCTCAGAAATTAACTCACCACAAAATGAGTTTATAAATATCCAAAAATTAAACAGTGATATAAATGCTGTAAATCAAGCGATTAGCAACTTACAAACTGGTTCGTTAAATGATAAACAAATTGAATCCGAGAAAGAAAAAGCATCTCAAATTATTGATGCTGAAAAAGCTCAACAATTTACCCAAGAAAACAAGGATTTAAATAATTCAATGAAACAATTAAGAGAAGAATTAATACTTCTTGATCAAAAAGTCCAAAATGGTAATTTAAATTCAACTGATCTTAAAAAATACCAATCCCTTAAAGATGAAATCAACCTTGAGCAAAATATGGATAACGATCAAGACCAAGAAAAAATTAAAAAAATTAACCTATTTAAAGAGCAATTAGGAATTGTTTCTCAAAATAGCTCTTCTAGTTCAAAAAGTAATGCACTAGCAATAACATTGGCTGTTGTTTTCAGTTTATTTATTCCTTTTACTGGAGTTGGCCTTTTCTTCCTTAATAAAAAATTCGGATGAATTAAATTTAAAAAATAGTAATTAAAAAACGAATACACTTGAAAATAAGTGATATTCGTTTTTTTAATTCCCTTTAATAAGATAAAAGTTCTTTTTCCCCACATTTAAAAATGCATATTTATTTTGGTATTCTGGAGAGTTTAAAATAAATTCTTCATTAATTGCTTCTCCGTTGATTTTAATAGCTTTATTTTGGAGAAACTCTCTAGCTTCTCTTTTTGAGGACACAATTTTTTCAGCAACTAATTGCTCAAATAAACTTTGCCCAAAGTGCAAATTAACTACTTTTAAATTATCTTCAAGCTCACTTAATTGATCAAGTGAAAGCGATTTTAAATCAATGTTTTTATTAAATAACACCTCACTTGTTAATTGAGCTTTTTGAGCTTCTTTTTCACCATGTAAATCTTTAATAATTTCAAATGCCAATACTTTTTGAGCACTTCTTTGTGCTGGATTTTCTTTATGTTTTGTAATAACTTCTTCAATTTCTTCAATTGAAAGAAATGTTAATCATTTGAGTAATTTATCAACTTCTGAATCAGGTTGATTTAATAAAAATTGGTACATATCATATGGTTTTGTAGCTTGTTTATCAATTCACAAGTTTCCACCACCAGTTGATTTTCCAAATTTAACACCATTTGAGTCAGTTAATAAATTAATTGTAAGTCCTACAGCTTGATGTTCATCGCTAGTTTGTTTTGAAATAATTTCAAGTCCTGTTGTAATATTACCTCATTGATCTGAGCCACCAAATTGAACTTTAACATTGTTATTTTTGTAAAGTTGGTAAAAGTCTCATCCTTGGATTAATTGGTAAGTAAATTCAGTAAAGCTAAGTCCATTTTCAATTCTAGAAGCTACTGAATCTTTGTTAATCATATAGCTAATATTTACAAGTTTTCCTATATCTCTTAAAAAGCGCAGAATGTTCATTTCTTTGTAAAATTCATAATTATCAACTACAGTAAGGCCAAATCTCTCAAGTTGCTCACGGATTTTGTTTTTGTTTCTTTGAAGTGTTTCTTCATCTAAAAGTGAACGTTCTGAGTTTCTAAACGAAGGATCTCCAATCATTCCAGTTGCTCCACCGAGAACAGCTACTGCATTTCAACCAAGTTTTTTAAAACGTAATAAGTTGGCAATTTGAATGTAATTTCCAAGGTGAAGGCTTTCTGCTGTTGGATCAAATCCGCAGTAAACTCCGTCATTTTCTTTTAAATTTTTAAATTTGTCTTCATTAGAGATTTGTTTTAAAATACCTCTATTTCTTAATTCATTTAAAATTTCTTGCATTAGATTACAAAATCCTTTCCAATTTGTTCATTAGTCCCGAAAATGAGCCCTTCCTCTTCAAGACCTAATGTTTTATAACCTGTAAGCATTCCTTCACTTTCAACATCCATAAGTTTACCGAGCACAACTGAATCACCTTTAAAAGTAAATGAACCAGGTTTTGCCATTACTAAAACTTTACCTTCAGTTGACTCTAAGGTGTTAGTTACAATTTGAATATCTCTAACTCCATCAAAAACTGTAAGAACAAAAAGTTTTTCACTTTTTGGATGAACTTCTCTTTTTTTGATTTGAACATATACAAACTTTGGATCATTACTAATTTTTAATCCATTTTCAGTTGCGCATTGTTGTAAAAAACTTACTTCTTCATCATTTAAAGAGAAAAGGAAATGATTTTTTGGATTAGCAAAATGTTTGTTAAAAACATTGATTGAATTAACATTATTTTCTTCATCAACAAAGAAAACCATATTGTTTTTTTGATCGATATTTTTTTTAGTATTTTTCACTCTAGAATCAACAAAAACAACGCTATATTCTTGTGAATTTATCATTAAATTATTGGCTATTAACATAGTTTAATTTTATCAAATTTCAAATATAATAAGAGATATGAAAAATACTATAATAATTCTTGATTCATCATCTGGGTTTGATGCTCAAAAAGCTAAAGAAATTGGATTTGAATTCTTACCATTACAAATAGATATTGATGGTACAACGTATAAAGATGGTATAGATATTAAATCTGATAATCTTTTTGATATTTTTACACTTGATTCAAAGGTTGCAAAAACTAGCTCAACACCACTAGGATACATTCAAAGCTTATTTGAAAAACTTAGCAACGAGTATGAAAATGTAGTTTATTTCCCAATTTCTACACATCTTTCTAGCCAATATAAAATTGCTAAGAATTTAGAAAGCGGAATTAAAAACTTGCACGTTATTGAATCTCAAGACATTGCTCATTTAATTATAATTAAAGCGTTTCGTTTAAAAATGCTTCTTGAGCAAGGGATAAGCATAGAGCAAGCTATTGCGGAAGTTCAAAAATGAGATGAAAACTTTGATGTTACTTTAATCCCTAAATATAACGATTATTTAGTTAAAGGCGGGAGATTACACCCAGCTGCTGCTGCTCTTGCTAAGCTTTTTAAAATTGTTCCACTTATCAAGTTCGAAAAAGGACAGCTTCTTAAAGAGGGTAAGGGAAGAGTATTTTTAAAAGCAGTTTTCAATTCAATTGATGATAAAGCTTCAAAAGTAAATAATCTTAAAGATTATGATTTTATTTTACTTCATTCAAATAACCCAGAAATAAGTAAAGTAAAACAGTACATTCAAGAAAAATATAATTTAAATGTTTATACAGGAAATATCCCTTCTGTTGTTTCAATCCACACTGGCCCAGAAGCTATCGTTGTAATTTTAACTAAAAAGATTGCTCCTGAAGTTAAAGCAGTTTTATAATGAAATTCGAAAAAACTTACACAATTAACAGAATTGAACAATGAGAAGGAATTTTAAACGAAATTTTTCCTTTGATTCAGAAAACTCAAACTATTTTATTAGATGGTAATTTAGGAGCTGGAAAAACAACTTTTGTAAAAATGCTTGGTAAAAAAATCGGCATTAAACAAAACATTACTTCTCCTTCATTTTCATATATGAAAGATTATCCAGGATTAATCCATATTGATTTATATAACTACAAAGGTGATCTAGAAGAATTTGAGGATTACTTTGAAGGAAATATTGTTGCAATTGAATGGGCTTCTTTAAAAAAGATTGATAGCTACTTTGATAGCTATATTCAAATACTTATAAATAATGATAATAATGTTCGTCAAGTAATAGTTAAGGAGAAATAATGAATCTTTTTTTAGATACAGCAACTGAAGATTTTTGCTTGATTTTATTTGATGATAATTTCAATGTAATTGATAATGTTTTTATAGCTGCTCAAAAGAAAAAAGTGGACTTAATTATTTCTTCAACTGAACAAATATTAGCTAAAAACAGTCTCAAAATTCAGGATATAAAGGGTTTATATACAAATATTGGCCCTGGTTTTTTTACTGGAATTAGAAGTTCATTTATTTACTTTAGAACTGTTGCTTTAATGCTTAAAACTCACTTTTTTGTTACAAACTCATTTGCTTTGTTACAGAAACAATTTTCTCATGCTTCAGAGTTATATTTAGATGCTCAAGGTAAAAAAATGTACTTTTTAACACCAAGCAAAAACATTAATTCTATAGATGTTTTTGACTCAATTAAGGTATTGGATTTAGATTTAAGCAAGCTTCAAAAAATTGATTTTGGAAAACTTACTCAAAACTTTGCTTCTTACAAAGATTGCTTTAAAGAAGCTGATCCAATGTCAGTAGAACCTCAATATGTTAAAAAACCTCAAATAGGAGGTAATTAATGAGAATTATCGCTATCGAAACTTCACACGATGATACTTCAATTGCAATTTTAGAAGATGGTCAAATCATCGATATGTGAAGCATTTCACAAATTGATATTTTTAAAGAATTTGGTGGAACTATTCCGGAAATTTCTTCAAGAGAGCATGTTAAAAATATCTCACTTATTCAGCAAGCTATTTTAACTAAATACCCCAATTTACAAATAGATTATGTTGCTTACACTAAAGAACCAGGATTAATTGGTACCCTTCAAATTGGTAAATTATTTGCTTCTGCATTAGCGCTTTGTTTAAATGTTCCTTTATTACCCATAAACCACTTACATGGACATTTATTATCAGGTTCAATTAACCAAGAAATCACTTTCCCTGCTCTTTGCCTTCTTGTCTCTGGCGGGCATACTCAACTTATTTGAGCTAATGATGTAGACAATTTCAAAATCATCGGAGAAACTTTAGATGATGCTGTTGGTGAAGCTTTTGATAAAGTAGCTGTTAAATGCGGTTTAGGTTTTCCTGGTGGTCCAATTATTGATCAAATATCCGCTAATTATAGTGGTGAATATATTAATTTCACAAAACCTAAGACAGATAATCAATTTGACTTTTCATTTAGTGGATTAAAGGCGCAAGTTCTTCAATATATTAATACTCACAATATGAAAAATATTAATATTGATCCAATTCAAATTGCTGCTAGCTTCCAAAAAACTGCAGTAGATTATTTAATTGAAAAAACAACTTTAGCTATTGAAAATCTTAAGCCTGCTTCCATTATTTTAGGTGGTGGAGTAAGCGCTAACAAAGAATTAAGAAAAAGGTTTTTAGAGCTTCATCCAAAAGCAATCATTCCAGAAATGAAATATGCAACTGATAATGGAGCTATGATTGCACAAGCTGCATACTTACAATTAAAAAGAAGTAAAAACGACTAAAAAGTAGCTGATATCGCTTCCAATTTCGGTCTTGCTTTTATGTTATTTCTGGATTTTTTACACAAATTTAATTGTCTTTTTTATAATTTTTAAACTAATTTTAAATAGATAATTATGAATTTGCTATATAGGAATAGTAATGCAAAAAAACAACTAATAGATCTAAAATATAGATTTATTAGTTGTTTTTCATTTTTAAAAGTGTCAAAGTAAATAGTAAAATTTTACTAATTATTTTTGGTTAAATATTATCTCATTTAGATTTATATTTATTTTTTGAAGTTCATAAATATGAATTTTGTTTTCTAATAGGAAATCATTAAATACTGCCTCTTGATATTCATTTAGTTTATAAAAAACAAAATTATCTTTTAAACGAAACGTAACGTTATTTAAAGTAAGAAAATCGACAATTAATGAGTTGTTATTTGTGTTTATTTTTCTATCATAAGAAAGGTTATTGATTTTCTCTTCTATTGAAGTAGTTTCAACAATTTTCCCACCTTTTATAAAAGTGTAACTATCAATATGAAGTTGAAGTTCTGAAATAATGTGGCTTGAAATCAAAATAGTTTTACCTTCTTTATTTAATTGTTCCAAAATAGAAAAGAATTCATTTCTAGCACTAGGATCTAAATTAGCAGCTGGTTCATCTAAAATAAGCAGTTCTGGATCATGAATAAGTGCTTGAATAAGCATTATTTTCTTTTTTTGACCAGAAGACATATAGTATGGGCTTTTATCTAATTCTTTAAGATCAAATTCAAGTTTATTACAAATGTTTGTAATTCTTGCTTTCATATCTTTTTTAGGCAATTTCTTATTTGAAATTTGTCCCATTGAGGTAAGAAAATCTCATGAATTAATGTTTTTAGGGAAAATTGCAACTTCCGGAATATACCCAATAAACTTTTTAGATTCTTTATTTTTTGAGTCGATTCCGTTGATAGTGATTTTTCCACCATATGAATTATAAAAACCTAAAATTGAACGAAATGTAGTGGTTTTTCCTGCACCATTATCACCTATAAAACCGTGAAATTGACCTTTTTTGAGTTTGAAATTAATTTTATCTAATACTTTTTTATATTCACCTTGTGAATTAATAAAAAACTTAGTTAAATTATTAATCGAAAGAACTATATCTTGATTATCATTAATAATTGTTTCTTCATTAATTTTTTTGATTTCTTTGCGAATAAAGATTAATGATTGAACGTGTTTAAAAAGTTTGAATTTATTGAAAATTTTTGATTTCATGATTAAGTTTATTATACTAAAAAGATAAGTAAAATCACAACCGTAAAGGTTGTGAAGTTAATTAATTATTCATTAAGTCTTGTTCTTTAGCTTTTGCAATTTCGTTAATTTTATCAATGTATTTGTCAACTTCAGCTTGAACTTTATCTAAGTATGTTTTTTGAACATCTTCAGATAATTCTTCATCAGCTTTGATTGCTTTATTAACGTTTTGACGAGCATTTCTAACGCCCACTTTTGCAGCTTCAGTAAATTTAGAAATACTTTTTGCAAGTTCTCTTCTTCTTTCTGTTGTTAAAGTAGGGAAAGTCATTCTAACTTGGTTCCCTTCATCAACAGGATTAATACCTAAATTTGCATTTAAAAGAGCTTTTGCTATATCTTTAACAGAAGAAATGTCATATGGTTTAATTAACAATTGTTGTGGTTCTGGGACACTAATATTAGCCAACTCTTCAAGAGATGTCATAATTCCATAATAATCAACTTTAATACCTTTAACAATTTGAGGGTTAGCTCTACCAGTTGAGATTTTAGAAAGTTCAAATTTGTAGTGACTAATTGCTTTATCACTGTGTTCATCAAGTTCTAATAAATAAAGATCTAATTCCATGTTATTTTGTTACCTCCGTATGCTCAATTTCACCTTTTAAAGCTCTTACAATTGATTCATCTTCTAAGATGTTAAAAACAATTAAGTTAATGTTATTTTCGCTAGCCATACTTGTGGCTGTAAGATCCATAACTTGTAATTTACGCTCTAAAATTTGATCATATGTAATTGTGTCAAATTTGGTTGCATTAGGGTTTGTTTTAGGATCTGAATCATAAATGCCATCGATGTTATTTTTACCCATTAAAATTACTTCTGCACCAATTTCAGCTGCATATAAAGTAGCTGCAGTGTCAGTTGTAAAGTATGGTCTACCTGTTCCACCACCGAAAATAACGATTTCACCATCACCAAGATATTTCATTGCTTTTTCTTTAACATAATATTCAGCAACACGCGGATCAATGTCAAATGAACTTAAAACTCTAGCTTTCAAGCCCATATTTTCAAAACCACTTCTAAGAGCTATTGCATTCATCATTGTAGCCATCATACCAATGTAATCGGCTCTGCTTCTAGGTATTCCATTTTTAGCAGCTGATGCACCTCTTCAGAAGTTACCACCACCAATAACGATTGAAACTTGAACACCTAAATCTATGATTTGTTTTAGTTGTAATGCTATATTGTTAACTAAATCATAATCAATTGCAAGGTGTTTTGATTTATTTGCAAATCCTTCACCTGACAATTTTATTAATATCTTTTTGTATTTAAGCATTTTACCTCTTTTATATTACTTTAAAATAGTATTTAAATTATAAAACAAAAATTACAGATAAATAATGATTTTTTAAAATAAAAAATAACTTTTAGACCTAAAAAACAAGCTTAAAAATATAAAAAAGAGGTTTATAGAAAACCTCTTTTTGTTTTTGGTTATTATTTAAGGATTTTTGTAACTGATCCAGCACCAACTGTACGTCCACCTTCACGGATAGAGAATTTTGTTCCCTCTTCAACAGCGATAGGTGCGATAAGTTTAACTTTAAGGTTAACGTTTTCACCTGGCATAACCATTTCACGTCCAGCTTCGAATTCAACTCCACCTGTTACGTCTGTTGTACGGAAGTAGAATTGAGGTTTGTAGTTTTTGAAGAATGGTGTGTGACGTCCACCTTCTTCTTTTTTAAGTACATAGATAGCAGCTTCGAATTCTGTGTGAGGAACGATTGAACCTGGTTTAGCTAAAACTTGTCCACGTTCGATGTCTTCACGGTTTACTCCACGAAGTAATAATCCAGCATTATCTCCAGCTTGTGCTTCTTTAAGGTTTTTACGGAACATTTCGATTCCTGTAACAACTGTTTTTTTAGTAGGTTTTAATCCAACGATTTCAACTTCATCGTTTAATTTTAATGTTCCACGTTCTACACGACCTGTAGCAACTGTTCCACGTCCTGTAATTGTGAATACGTCTTCAACAGCCATTAAGAATGGTTTGTCAAATTCTTTAACTGGAGTTTCAATGTATGAATCAACAGCGTTCATAAGTTCCATAACTGCTTCTTCATATTTAGGGTTTCCAGCAAGAGCTTCTGTTGCAGATCCACGGATAATTGGAGCGTTATCTCCGTCAAATCCATATTCTGAAAGAAGTGAACGAACTTCCATTTCAACAAGTTCAATCATTTCTTCTTCACCTTCTAACATATCACATTTGTTTAAGAAAACAACGATACGAGGCACACCAACTTGTTTTGAAAGAAGGATGTGTTCACGTGTTTGAGGCATAGGTCCATCTGTTGCAGCAACAACTAAGATAGCTCCATCCATTTGAGCAGCCCCTGTAATCATGTTTTTAACGTAGTCAGCGTGACCTGGACAGTCTACGTGAGCGTAGTGACGAGCTTCTGTTTGGTATTCGATGTGAGCTGTGTTAATTGTAATTCCACGTGCTCTTTCTTCTGGTGCATTATCGATAGAAGCGTAATCACGAGCTTCTGATAATCCTTTTTTAGATAAAACTGTAGCAATAGCAGCTGTTAAAGTTGTTTTACCGTGGTCAACGTGACCGATTGTACCAACGTTAACGTGTTCTTTACTACGATCAAAATCTAATTTTGCCATTTTGAATCCTTTCTAGTAAAAATATTATTTTTATTATTTTAATTTTTGAATGTTTTAGCGCTAAAACCACCTAAGTCTAGTCTTTCAGCTAGAACCTGTCCGTAAACATTAATAGATTTAGCAAATATATTTTACCATAAAAAATAATTTATATAATCAAGCATTAAAATTGTTAACCTAATTTTTAATATTTATTTATAAATATTAAATTTATATTTTTTAATTAATGAAGTAATTTATATTTACTTTTTAAGTAAATCATAGAGCTGTATAATTTGTTCTACGGTGAGTTCTTGAATTCTCAAGTTATCGTTTTTACCTATTTTTTCGAACGATTCATTTATAAGTGAACTATTAAAAACCGTTTTTAATGAATAAGACAATTTTTTTCTACGATTTTGGAAACATAATTTGAAAAATTCAAGTTTATCTTTAATGTTTTCTTCTTTTAAATCTTTAAATTTAAAAGAAATAATTGCAGAATCAACTTTTGGGGCTGGTGAAAAACAACTAGCAGGAACCACAAATTCTAATTTAGTTTCAGCTAAAAACTGTGATGTGACTGATAATTTAGAATAATTTTTAGTTCTTTCTTTTGCTACTATTCTTTCTGCAACTTCTTTTTGAACCATTAAAACAACACCTTTAAAGTTTCTAAATTGCTCAAAAATTTTAAAAAGAATATCAGTTGTAATATAGTAGGGGATATTTGCAACAATGTAATAATCTTTGTAATTTGAAATATCGATCTTTAAAAAATCTTCATTAACTAAAACAAAGTTGTTTTTTTGATCAAATTCTTTATTAAGAACTTCAATCATATCTTTATCAATTTCAAAAGCGATAACACTTTTTGCAACTTCTAAAAGTTCTCTAGTTAAAGCTCCTCTACCAGGTCCAATTTCAATTATATTTTGTTTGTTTAAATCAAAAACTTTTACTATTTTTTTAATAATGTTTTTATCTTGTAAAAAGTTTTGACCAAACTGTTTTTTTGCATATATTTCTTTTTTCATTATTTTAAATTAAACAACTTTCTTAAATTTGAATTTATTTTTGTTACAAATTTTTCAACCCCTACTTTTTTAAGACCTGCAGCATAATAAGTTGTAAAAAGAACTTGGTTAGGTTCATTTAAAATATTTTTAAATGGATGTGGTCTTAAGTAAGGTGCATCAGTTTCAATTAATAGATTATCTAGCGGGATAAATTCTAAAACTTTTCTTGTTTTATCGCTAGAACCAAATGTAATAACGCCGCTAAATGAAAAATAACATCCTAGCTCTAAAAATAATTTTGCTCATTCAATGTTACCCGCATATGTGTGTAACATAATTTTTAAATTCTTATACTTTTTAAGAATTTCATAAGCATCTTTATAAGCTAGATCTTGTTCTTCTTTATCTCTTATATGAATAACAACAGGTAATTTAAGTTCAGAAGCTAATTTAACTTGGTTTTCAAAACTTTTAATTTGGTTTTCTCTGCTTGGAGCAGCTTCATAATAATAATCTAAACCTATTTCGCCAATTGCCACAACATCTTCATTAATTAAATGTTTATAAAGCAGTACATCATTTTCACCTTCACCATCTTCAGGGTGAATCCCAATTGCGGGTTTGATAATTGGATATTTTTTTGCAAGTTCTAAAACTTCGATATTTTCACTTCTATGCCCACCGTTTACAATCATAAATTCAATATCGTTTTCAATTGCTTTGTCCATTATTTTTTTAATTTGCTCTTCAGAATAAAACTTAGTAGTTATATGATTGTGAGCATCAATAAAATTACTTCTTTTTTTACCCATATTATTTTCCTAAACAAAAGTTTGCAAACATAACATCTAATAAATCTTCACGATTTACATTACCTTTAATATTTTGAAGATTATCTCAAGCTGCATATAAATCAATAATAATAACATCAAATGTTTGGTAATTTTCTAAACTGTTTTTAGCATCTAAAAGGTTTTCGCAAGCTTTTTTAATTAATGATAATTGTCTGGTATTAGATAATATTTTTTCATCAAAAATATCAATATGTTGGAATAATTCAACCATTTTATTTTCAAGTTCTTCAATATCTTTATTTAGAGCTGAAACATATATCAAATCTTTTTGTTTTTCAGTGTTTAAGAGATCTGATTTATTAACAACTTTCACATACATTTTTTGTTCTTTTAATGCTTGTTCTTCAATATATTTATCAAATTCATTATCATTTTTAGTTGGTTCAACAACATGGATAATTAAATCTGATTTTTCGATTTGTTCTAAAGATTTTTGAATTCCAATTGATTCAATTTTTTCATCTGTTTTTCTAATACCTGCTGTATCAACAAGTTTAAAAAGCATTCCGTTAATTTGATAACTTGCTTCAACTAAATCTCTTGTAGTTCCTGCAATATCTGTAACAATTGCTTTATCTTCAGAAAGAAGAGAGTTTAAAATACTGCTTTTACCAACATTCGGTTTTCCTAAAATAGCAACATTTACTCCTTCGAAGATGTATTTAGCATCTTCAGAAACTTTAATAACATTATTTAATTCATCAATTAATTTGTTTACTTTTGCAAGCATTTTAGTTGTATCAAGTTGTTCGATATCGTCATATTCAGGGTAGTCAATATTAACTTCGGCCATCCCGATTAAAAGTGAAATTTCTTTTAAAAAGTTATCAATTAATTCACTAGTTTTTCCATGAAATTTATTTACTGATGCAAGTGATTGCATACTTGTTTTCGACATTATTAAATCATGAATAGCTTCTGCTTTAACTAAGTCCATTTTTCCATTTAAAAAAGCTCTTCTTGTAAATTCACCAGGTTCAGCTAATCTAGCACCATTTTTAAGTAAAAGTTCTAAAACTTTGTTTGTAACTACAATCCCTCCGTGACAATTAATTTCAATAATAGGTTCTCCTACGTAGTTATTAAAAATCAAGTTTCCATTACTGTCTTTTTTACCTAAAAATCACATAATTAAAACTTCGTCGATTAATTGATCATTATCATAAATGTGACCATAAGTAATTTCATGATCATTTCCGAGTTTACCTTTAAATATTTTTTTAATTATTTCTAACGTATCTGGTCCTGCTAATCTAACAATTGAAATTGGTTGGTTAGTTCTTAAACCAGAAGAAATTGCAGCTATATTGTCATACATGTAAATTATTTTACTTTATATTTGATATTTGTATAAAATTTATTATATATGCAATTACAAACACTTGATACAGTACTAGGTTGAATTTGTTCTATTTTAGTTATTTCACTTAGTATTCCACAATTATTAAAATTGTTAAAAGATAAAAAAACAGGTAATATAAGTTTTACATCATTTTGAGTATTTCACATCGGTATTTTACTTTGAGTAATGTACGGAGCACTTCACCCAAGTAATTTATGAACTGTTGTTCTAGCTGATGGGATTTCACTTTTTGTTAATGGTTTAATGACTATTTTACTTTATCATTACAAAACAGAATTTTCTAAAAAACAAAAAATGTATGGTTATTTAGGAGTTATAGTAACATTTGTAATCGGAATTATTTTTATTGTTATTTGTTTAGCAGCTAAAAATGTTAGAATTCCTGATTCAGGTGCAAGCATCTTTTCAGCAATAGCACCTGGTCTTACAACTCTTGCTTTTACACCTCAATTATGAATGTCATTAAAAACAAATAATTGAAAAGGAATTTCAATTTACATGTTTTTACTTTACGTAATCAACAATATATTCTGAATTGTTTTATGAATTGTAAAAATTAAAATCGATCTATTTGAATCAAAATCAATTGTAAATTTAATTATTTCACTTACTTGACAATCAATATCACTCACACTATTTTCTATTCAGTTCGGATTTACTCTTAATGATAAACTTAAATCTAAAAAACAAAGTATATAAGTACCTTCTTCAGGTACTTTTTTTAATTAAAAAATCTACAACTAACGTTGTAGAAATTCATATTAATATTATTCTTCTGATTCAACTTTAATTAAAGTATCATTAACTCAAATTATATCACCAGGCTTAATTTTACTACTTCTACCTTTTGGTGCTTCTCCATTAATTTTCATAGTGTTATTATCAAAAAAAGATTTTGATTGACCACCAGTGGAAATTTCACCAATTTTTTTAAGGAACTGACTAACTTTAATTGAATCACCTTTGATTTTTACTATCATAAATTTTAATACCTTCTCATAGGAGTTATCAATTGTTTGTTTTTATCATTTTCAAGGGAAGTAAATAACAATTGATCTTCTTTATCTGAAATTTGTATTTTAATTTTACCATTATCTAAAATTGAAACAGCATCTTCTATGAAATTATAATTTACGTCAATATCAAATTCTTCACCTTTATATTCAAAGTTTGTTGTTTCTGCGTCAGCATAACCAATTTCTGGAACTTCATATGATGTTTTAATTTTTTCTTTTGATATGTTAAATGATAATCTTTTTATTTTATCTGAAACATAAAAGATTGTTTTATTAATTAAATTTAATAATTCTTGCTTATCAATAATGATTTCTTTTGAATAATTTCTTTCAAAAACATTACTAATATCTAGATATTTTAAATCAACTAAGTTAGCTTGAATAATTGTATTTTCGTATGAGATACCTAATTTGTAGTCTTTGAAGAATAAATTGACTTTTTTAGGTGCATCTTTAGTAACTAATTTTTTAAGGATTTTTGAATCAACATTAATATCTATTTCAACTTGTGAATCAATTTCTATTTCTGCTTTAGAAAGCCTAAATCCATCTGTTGAAACCATAGTTAATAATTTGTCGTTGTTTGATTTAATATTAATAACTTTATAAATTAAGTTATTAATTTTATCTACACTTGAATTTGTTGAAACTAAAGCTTCATTAATAACATTTTCTAATTTCTTAGACGAAATTTCAATTTTATTTGAAGGTTCATTAAAATCAACTAATTGCATTTGGTTTTCGTTATCTAATTTGGCAATTGTAAATTTTGTTTTACCTTCGTATATATCAATAATATTGTTATTTACATTAATAGTTACTTCGTTTTCAAATTTCTTGATTATATTTCTAAAAATATTTGCATTAATAAATACTTTTCCTGACGAATCAAGTTTTAAATTTGACTCATCAACAAAGATTGTTTTCTTAGCAGATACAGCAGGGTTATTAGAAGAAATATTTAAAGCTTCAGAGTTTATTTCAAAAAATAAACACCTATTTAAAACAGAAGCATCATTTGAATCAACATAGTTGTTTAAAAAGTCAACAGTGTTTTCAATAATATTTTTTTTAATTGTGAATTTCATAAATTCTCCTAAATTTTAAAAATGATAAATATGAGCTGTTAATATGTTAATAAGTTTTAAAAAGTGTATTTTTAATATAATTTTGGACCTAAAAAATAACTTTTTGGGTTTATTAACATATTAATAAAACATTAAAAATTGTTTATTTTAGTTGTATAACTTTGCGATAATTAAATCTTTAACTTGTTTAATTGAAGAGTTATTAACATCTGTTTTTCCTAAGACATTAACAATTGTTGAATGGTCACGATTAAAGATTTTTCCTATTTCAGTTGTCGATAGTTGCAAGTAACTTCTTATAACAATAATTGCCATTTGCCTAGCAACCACAATTTCCTTACGCCTTGACTTACCTAGCAAATCTTTTCGATTAAGTTTGTAGTAATTACATACAACATTAATTATTTCTTCTGGTTTTACTTCTTTTCTATTTTTTATAGTATCTTCAAAAATTTCTTTAATGTATTCAAGTGTATCATCAACAGTAAGAATTTTATCTTTATAAAACTGCATCCTTTTTACAGAACCGATTAAATTTCTAATTGAACCGCTTGAATTATAAATAATAAAATCTCTTGATTGTTTATCTAATAATAAACTATCGAAAACTTCTTTTTTCATAAAGTAATCAAAGAGTTTTTCTAAATCTTCATAGCTTGGTTTTTTAATACTTGTGGTAAATCCTGAAGTTAAACGAGTAATGATTCTTGTGTCGAATTTTGATTTAATTTCATCAATACTGCATTCAGAAGAAATTACGGTTTTCTTTTTAGCTGACATTCTTCCGTCTATAATTTGGAATAAAAAGTTTTTTGTTGACTTTTTCTCACCTTCAGAATAGATCTGAAAATCATCTAATAATAAAACATCTACATTTGTAAAGTGTTTTAAAACAGCAGAGATTTTTGATTGATCATTTTCTTGTAATAAAGCTGCTATATCTCTAGTGAAATTAGTAGGATTAATATAACTTGCAGTTTTATTATTACTTAAATAAGTATTTGCAATTGCATATAAAAGGTGTGTTTTGCCAAATCCTGATTTACTATGAATATAAACGGTTAAAAAATCTTTGTTTAATAAATTTTTACAAATATTAACTGCTTCTTTGTTGAAATTACCAACAATGTAATTACTAAAAGTTAAATTTGGATCAACACTAGAATCGTAACCAAACTTTTTAAATTCTTCATATTGAATTTCATTATTTTTTTCAATTTCTTTAATTTGTTCTTGATCGTAATTAACTATTTTATAAACAATATTTGGTCCAAAAATTTCTTTTACAGTTTTTTGTATATTTTTTTGGTAATAAGTTTTAATAATATTAATTATTGAATCAGTAAATTGCGGAAACGAAAAAACTACTTCATTTCTTTCATAAGAAAGTACATTAATGCTTCTAAAAAAGTTTTGATAAACCATATTATCAAACTCATTTTTTAAGTAATCTCGAACTTGAGAAGTATAAACTTTAAGCGCTGTTTTATCTGCTGAAATCATATAAACCTTTCTGGTTTTTAAGTTGTGAATAACTGTTGTTTATAAACTAAATTACAAAACACTTATTCACAACTTTTAATACTATTTTTTAGCTACTTAAGTAAATTATACACAATTTTAAAAATCTCGTTATTAACAACCTAAAAAAGATTGTGAATAACTGTAGTTATCAACATCAAAAAAACTCTAATATTTGTAAGGTAAATTAATATAATCTATATAATTAAAATAATATGGTTCAAAAAGTTATAGGTAGTTTTTTTAAAATAATAAAAAGTGGAAATAATTGAGCACTTTTTAATTTTGTTTCACAAGATAAAAAGTTCAAAGCAGTTGTTTTCGCAGGAACTAACATTCCGTCTCTTTATCAAGAATATGAAGTAGAGTTAACTGAAAATGAAGGTTATAGAACTTATAAACTTCTTTCTTTTGTTCCAAGTATCAAAGAAAAAGAAATTGATTGAGTTGACTATATTTCTAAAAACGTTAAAGGTATTGGACTAGTAACAGCAAAAAAAATAGTCCAAGCTCAAGGTGAAAAAATTTGACAAAACATTTCAAACTTTATCAAAGATGAAAAACCTAACGAACTTCATCTTTTTTTAACTGATGCTCAAATTGAACATTTAAAACAACATTATATTGATAAGCAAAGTGAAATTGAATCACTTTTATCAATTAGTGAAGAAGAAAAAAGTAACATTAAATTTTTCTATCTTAATAACTTGCAAAAACTTTATGAATTTCTTAAAGAAAAACATAAAGGCAATAATATAAATTACGAAGAATACTACAAACAAAACAATGTATATGATTTATATATGAAAGATTTTATTCCTTTTGAACTAGTTGATAAATTCGCTTTATTAATTGGTTATCAAGAAACTTGTCTTTTCCGTTTTGAAGCTTTTGTTTTTAACGTTATTTCAGAAGAAGAAATGAACAATTCAACTTTAATTCCTTATGATTTAGTTGAAAAAAATGTACGTTCTAAACTAAATATTTCACATGATTTTTTCACAGATTCATGTAACTTACTACTAAATCATGACAATATTATTGTTCAAAAAGTTAATGACAAATTTTACTTTTCTAAAAAAGTTACTCTCGAAAAAGAGTTTTATATTTTAAAACGTTTACATCAAATTAATAATGCTAAAAAACTTGACTACACTACAAGTTCAAAAATTGAAGGTTCATCAATGTCAGATGAGCAAAAAAATGCATATTTTGGATCCTTAGAAAATAATGTTTCAATAATAAGTGGTGGACCTGGAGTTGGAAAAAGCTACATTATTAAATACCTAAATTTAACCCTTAAAGAAAATGGTTTAAAAAATGAAAAGGATTATTACATTTTAACCCCTACCGGTAGAGCTTCAACAAACGTTTCATTAAAAATTGATGATAAAGTTAGAACGATTCACAGCTTATTAAAAATTAAAGATGAAAATGAAGAAGTTGATATTTCAAGTGATGAATATGACAAAATTAAAGTTTTAATTATTGATGAGTTTTCAATGGTTAATATCAATGTTTTTGAAAAGTTACTTAAGGCTTGTTCAAATTTAGAGCACTTAATTATACTTGGTGATGTAAATCAATTACCAGCTATTGGGCCAGGAAATTTACTTGAACAAATGATTCAAATAAGTTTTGTTAAAACATATTATTTAACTAAGTTTTTCAGAAGTGATTCAATTGACATTTTTAATTTCTTTGAGAGTGTTAAAAAGAGCCAGTTACCTAAGTTTAAAAAAGGAATTGTTAATTTATACGAATGAGACAAAAGTGTTTTAGTTCAAAACATTACAAAATTATTCAAAAAGTTAATTCAAGAAGACGGGATAGAAAATACGATTGTTTTAGCTCCAACTTATCGTGGTGATTATGGGCTTATTGAACTTAATAACCAAATCCAAAATGCTATAAATAAAGAGTCACAAGAAGTTCTTAAAACACAAAAACAAGGTAAAGAAATAATTTTTAAACTCAAAGATAGAGTTATTCAATTAGAAAATAGAACTCAAGATAATGTTTATAACGGTGATATAGGGGAAATTGTTGATTTTACAAAAAACAAAAACACCACTGAAACAATAACTGTTAAATTTTCAAACAATGGCACAGATCGTTTTTTAGAATACACCGCTTCAGAATTTAGAAATGAAGTTAGTTTAGCTTATGGAATTACAGTTCATAAATTTCAAGGTAGCGAAATTGATCATGTTATTTTCTTAGTTCTTGACTCGCATAGTTTTATGCTTAATAAAAAACTTATTTATACAGGTGCTTCGCGTGCTAAAAAAACCTTAAATATCGTTACATCAATAAATGTACCAATAGAAGAAACTTTATACACAAGTTATCTAAAGAAAAATGAAATTTTAACTAATTTCCAATTACTCATTTTAGAAAAGGAGAAAGAATGAAATTAATTGTTGGTCTTGGTAACCCTGGTTCTCAATACAAATTCACTAGACATAATGCTGGTTTTTTAGCAGTAGACGAAATTGCTAAAAAATTAAATGTTAACTTTAAATCATCAAAATTTAATGGTGAAATAGCTAAAAGCGATGACATTATTTTAGGTAAGCCTTCGACATTTATGAATAAATCAGGACTTTTTGTTTCTCAAGTGGCTAACTTTTACAAAATTCATCCTGATGATATTATGATTATTCACGACGAAAAAGACCTAGATTTAGGTAAAAGTGTCATTAAAGTTGGTGGAAGTGGTGGAAGCCACAATGGTGTAATTGATGTAATTACTCAACTTGGTTCAAGAGATTTTAAAAGATTAAAAATCGGAATCAATTCACCTGAAAGAAAAGGTGAATTAAAAAACTTTGTTTTAGGAAACTTTACTGCAACTGAATTTACAATTCTTCAAGAAGTAATTCAAAAAGCAGCCGAGGCTTCAGTTTTATTCGGATTTACTGATATTCTCACAATAATGAATAAATATAATGTTAAAAAATAAAAAATATTTACTTGCAGTTAGTGGTGGTCCTGATAGTATTTTTCTTCTTTATAAATATCGAAACAAAGATGTTGTTGTAGCTCATGTAAATTATCACCAAAGAGAAGATAGTAATAACGATGAAGTAATTGTTAAAAGGTATTGCACTTTGTGAAAAATACCTTTTTACTCATTACAATTAAGTAAAAACGACCACGTCAAAAATAACTTTCAAAACTGAGCAAGAATTAAACGTTATGAATTTTTTAAAACTATTTGCAAGCAACAAAAGTGCGATTTAGTTTTAACAGGACATCATAAAGATGATTTTATAGAAACTGCTCAGATGCAACTAGATAAAAAAACATTCCGTTTTTTTTATGGAATTAAAAAAGAAAGCAAGGCTTTTGATTCAAACATCAATAGACCTTTTTTATTTAAATATTGAAAAAGGTCTATTGAAGCAAAAGTTAAAAAATTAGGACTAGATTACGCAATTGATTATTCAAATGCTTTAAACAAATATACAAGGAATGCAATAAGACTTAAAAATAAAAGTATTTGAAGTAAAACCTTATTTTATTTAAAGATTAAACTACTTAATTTTTGAAATAGTTTTAAAGAAAGAAAGATTGCTAAAGCATTTGAAAAATGACAAAAAAGCAACTTTAATCAAGATGTTTTTGCTTCATTGAAACATAAAAATCACCTTATTTATGATTTTGTAAATTCACAAACACAAAACATTAATTTATCAAACGGAAAAATACAAAGCATTAAAGATTTCATACTTTCTAAAAAAAGGACAAACAGCTATAAATTATCAAAAAGCACTTTTTTGGTGAAAAATAAAGGATTTTGCTTTTTTTTAGTAAAAAGTTTATAATATTTTATATTTAAAATAGAAAGGAAAAGAATGAAATTTAAATTAAATTGAATTAGGGTGTTAATGATCATTCTTATTCTAACTTTCGTTGGAATAATGATTTATATGATTGTTAACAAACTGTTCACAACTACACCAGAAAAAATTAGTATTTCAGCTTTAGTAGAATACATTACTAACGCTGCAAAACAACCAAACGACAGTATGTATTTTGAAAAAATAGAAGTAGATCCATTTACTAATAAGTTTACCGGTGTGTTTGTTGATGGCCAAAAAACCATTAATTTTCTAGCATATGGTAACTATAGAGATTTAGGTGTTGCTGGATATGAAAGTATACCTTCAGCTGCTTTTTCATACTTAAAAAATAATGAAGTAATTCAATCAGCAGGACTTTCATCAGTTGGTGTTACCGAAGAAAACTGATTTGTTTCTTTCTTTGTAAGAGGTTTATTACCACAAATTATTGTTTTATTATTATTCTACTTTATCATAAGATGATCATTAAGAGGGATGAGTGGTGGAGCTTCTGGATTTGGCGGACAAGACAAACCACCTGCACAATTAATTAAATCAGATAAAAAATTCAGTGATATTGCAGGTAATAAAGAACCAATTGAAGAAATTAGAGAAATAGTAGATTACTTAAAAAATCCTAAAAAATATGAAGCTAGTGGTGCGAGAATGCCTAGAGGTATCCTTTTAGGTGGTCCTCCAGGAACTGGTAAAACACTTCTTGCAAAAGCTACAGCTGGTGAAGCAAATGTACCATTTTTCTTCGTGTCAGCTTCTAACTTCGTTGAGCTTTTTGTTGGTATGGGAGCCAAAAGAGTTAGACAAGTAATTGCTGAAGCTAGAAAAAACGCTCCTGCTATTGTTTTCATCGATGAGCTTGATGCTATTGGTAGAACAAGAGGTGGTGGAATTGGTGGTGGAAACGACGAACGTGAACAAACACTTAACCAACTTCTTGTTGAAATGGACGGAATTAAAGAAAACTCAGGATTATTATTTATTGCCGCAACAAACAGAACAGACGTTTTAGATCCTGCTTTAATTAGACCCGGACGTTTCGATAGAACAATTACCGTTGGACTTCCTGATGTTAAAGAACGTGAAGAGATCTTAAAATTACACGCAAAAGGAAAAAGATTTGAAAGCGATGTTCACTTTAATAATGTTGCTAGAAGAACTCCTGGATTCTCAGGTGCTCAACTTGAAAATGTTATTAATGAAGCTGTACTTCTTTCTATTAGAGAAAAAACCAACTTAATTAGTCTTGCACAAATTGACGAAGCTATTGATAGAGTTATGTCTGGACCTGCTAAAAAATCTAGAACAATAACTAAAGAAGAATTAACACTTGTTGCTTATCATGAAGCTGGTCATGCTGTTGTTGGAATTAGAACACCAGGTGGAAACAAAGTTCAAAAAATTACAATTATTCCTCGTGGACAAGCAGGTGGATATAACTTAATGATGCCTGAAAATGAAAAATACAACTACACCAAACAAGAACTTTTAGCTTCTATAGCAAGTTTTATGGGTGGTAGAGCAGCTGAAGAAATCATTTATGGTGAAAAACACATCACAACAGGTGCTTCAGATGATATTAAAAAAGCTACAAATATAGCAAGAAGAATGGTTACTGAATTTGGTATGAGTGATCTTGGGCCAATTAAATATATGGAAGAAGAAGGTAGTCCATTCCTTGGTAAAACATTAGCTCAAAACTCAGGTATTTCAAACCAAATTACCCACGAAATAGATATGGAAGTAAGAAAAATTATTTTCCAAGCTAAAGAAATTGCAACCAAAACAATTAATGAAAATAGAGAACTTTTAGAATTAATCAAAACTCTTTTACTAGAACAAGAAACAATTATTGCTGAAGAAATTGATTACATTGCTAAAAACCTTAAATTACCACCTAAAAAAGAAGAGCAAATTAAAGTAGCTGAAGAACCATTTGATTTAGACGATTTATTAAATGAAAATAATTCTGAATCTAAAGAATTTCAAAACGCAGATGTTGCTGAGCAATTAAGCGAAGCAAATGAAGAACTTGCTCAAGAAGAAAAAAGTGAATCTAATTAGTCAAAAAACAAATATGTCTTAGCGGCATATTTGTTTTTTTCAAAATCGAACTAAGGAAACAAAATTAAATACAATTAGAGAGATTTTATGACTTTTTACATCTTCTAAAAATACTATATAATTAATAAATTAATTATAAAAACACTTAAACTTAGGAGTGTAATATGTGAAGATTATTCAAAGAAGTTTTCAAATCGCTTATAAAGAATAAAGCAACAGTTGCAGGGCTTACTATTTTAGTTTTCCTTTCATCTGCTATTTTTACTCTTTTACACGATATGTCCAAATCAATGAAACAACAATACAAAAAGTATGATGAAATTTCAAATGGACACGAATTCACAGTAGATTTAAACTTACCATTTAGTGGAAACATCTATAACAATGGATATTTCGTTAACGGTCTTACTCAAATTGAAGGAGGACCATTTTTTGGTAAAGGTTTAAATTATGTTGAGCCAAATTATCGTAAGATTTATGACTCAATCGATATAGAAGCGATTGAAACTCCATATGTTAAGATGGATAATTTCTTTCAAAATGACAACTTCTTAAAAGATAAATATATTAAAAAATCAACTTTAACAGAACTTGTTGAAAAAAATAATGTTGATCAATTTGTTATTTACAATTTTGAAAACCCAGAAAAAACCTTTAGATTAACTAAAGATTTTGAAACAGACCTTTTTGTTAAAAATGGTGAAGAATTTGTAAAATACGAAAAAAGATACACTTTAAAAAGAAGTGATGTTTTCCATCTTGATAAAGCATATAAATTACAGGATATTGCATCTATTAGTTCTGAAAATGAAAGAACACCAATTCTTTCTCAAATGTCAACGCTTTTTATTAACGTTAAAACCAAACAAGCTACATTTGATTATAACGTTGGTAAAAAATGAGATATAGAAGATAATGCTGTTAAAGTCAGTCCAGTTGATTATGTTGAAAAATTAGGTTTTTCAAAATATAATGACTCCAACTTCATTTTCAAGTTAGACAATACAAAATCACCTATTCTTATTTCGATAAATGGAAATGAAAGCATTTCTAATTTTTATGAAAAAGAAATTAAACTTAATATCCCTTATTCAGATATTTTCAAAGAATCTTCAGTTGATCATGACTCAATTGAAAAATATACACTTAGAAAAAATATCGACTTTTCACTTCCTGTTCAATGAGCAGTTAAAAAAGAAAACTTAGTGTATTGACAAAGAAAACACTATACAACAACTTATGATACACCTGAAAATAAGCGTAGATGAAATGGAACTTACGCTACTTTTATGGAAGGAATTGAAAAAGAAAATAATGGAAGCTTACCACTATATTTTTCTGATTTTTCATATTGAAGCAAACGAACACTTTCATATAACATCAAATTCCATGATGATGGAACTGTAAACAATCAGAAAATTTTAAAATCAGAAAATAATAATATTATTTCCTTTGAGGAAACTCAAAAAAATAAATTAACATTAGCTGATATGTCTGAGCAACCTCTTAATCCAAATATAGCTGAATTTAACTATAATTCATACATTTTAAGTGAGTCTAAAACAATAGCAGAAATTGACAATCTTAGTGCAAGGGCTCAAGATTCAAATTTCAACATTAATAATTGATATAAAGATATTATTAATGTACAAAATGTAGATGAAAGAGTGAAGATCATTAAAGATGGTGCATTAAACATCACTAAAAAGAGTATTTATGATTATTTAGTTCAGAAAGTAAGTGAAGCAAATATTGGTAAACGTAAAACAATAACAGTTGATTCTGTAAATAACTTAGGGGAAAAATCTGTTTTCCACTTTATTAACACTGGAGATAAAGATAATAAAGTTGATGGAATTAAATTAAATGTTGATAAATTAATCAATGAAGCAACCAATAAAACAGATCTTAATGAAATTTCTGTTGCATTAGATAATTACTTTATGACAAAAGAATTACCACCTTTTATTGCTAAAGAAATTATCAGTAACACTAGAGACAACGTTAACCCAGTTAATGAATACATCCTAGCTGACTTTGATTTTTATGATGTTAAAATCATTGACCCTTCAAATAATGAAGTTTCTATTTTGCACAATGCTAAAGTGTATAAATTAGCAAATTATATTGGCAAAAATGGATTACCAGAAGAAACATACAACCAATTTAATGGTTACGGAGTTGCGTGAACCTCATATGATACTTTATTCTTATTAAGAGCAATTTATAATCCTAATAATCCAGATCAAATTGATCATTGAGAAAATGTAAATATTCCTAAAAAACAAATTAGTTCATTTACAAGTGAGGAACTTTATAGATATTTTGTTGATCATAATTTCACTTTAAGACACAAATATTTAAATATGCAAGGATGAGTTGAAAAATTACCAGAATATCCAAATACTGTTTACATTCCTTTTGCATTTAGAGGTCCATTAATCGAAATTATTAATGAAGCTTTAAACCAAAACACATTAAGAAGTGGACTTGTAAATATTCAAAAATACTTATTTGAATCAGATTTAGTTAAAAAAGGTTTCTTAAGCAAAGAAGAAGTTTATACATTAATTGAGTCAATTTCGGTAGTTATTGATAAAAACAACTTTGCTAAGATTTTTAGTACTGGAAATATCAACTTAATTGTTATCCCTAAAATGGCGCTTGATTTAGTTTATGAACTATCTCATTCTCCAAAT
Organism: Mycoplasmopsis gallinacea; assembly: GCF_900660495.1. Classification (NCBI taxonomy): domain Bacteria; kingdom Bacillati; phylum Mycoplasmatota; order Mycoplasmoidales; family Metamycoplasmataceae; genus Mycoplasmopsis; species Mycoplasmopsis gallinacea. Next base: position 620,290 of record NZ_LR214950.1, read on the forward strand.
GGTGATTATTTAACTAAAATTCTCACATCAATTTTAAATAGAGTAAAACAACTTATTCTTGAACAAGGAAGTTTAGAAAATCAAAGAAATTACTTAATTGGTCAAATTGAAAATCTTTATAAATTTATTGAAAAAATAAGTGGACAAAACGCTTCAGTTTTTATCCCGCCTACTAAATTAGCTTATTTAGTTAAAGATCCAATTAAATTAATTGATAGTGTAATTGCAATTATCAATTCATTTAACTTTGAGGAATATGGATCTAAATTAAAGAACTTCTTTGATAACGAATATGATAAAGAACACCTTTTTAATGGAAAATCATACAAGAGAAAATTAAGTAGTGTTGAAATTATTTTATGAGCTATCGAAAGTTTTGATCAAAATGAACTTAAGAAAGCGATTAACTCAATTTTAAATAACATTAACATTAATGTGATTTTAAATGCAGATGATCCAAATAGTTTACTTGCAAACTTTTTAACTAATTTACCTACTTCAATCAAGGAAATTATTAAAAAAGCAAATGCTTATGAAAACGACCCTACAAAAGCGTTCTCTAATGTTATTGAACAACTTAAACTTTTAATTGACACAATTGATTTAAATATTGTTTCATCAAATCTTAGAGAAAAATTAACTGTCTCTCCATATGATGTTGAAAATATACAAATTAATAACCTTACTAAAACAAAAGAAAAAACAATTAAATACTATGCTTTAGGTTCGATTAATAACATTGATATTTATTCAACAATCATTAAATCAATTTTCAGTATGCCTGGGTCAGATAAGTATATCAAAACACGTATTATTGATATGTTTAACTTATCATCTAAAGGTGATAGTATTAGAATTGATGATAATACATATATTTCATTCCCGGTTGAAGACCCAGATAAATTAGACTTTATTGATTTAGTTTCTGCTTTTATAAGTCCTGCAAGCAAACCTGCGCAAAATGCAGAATCTAATCCTTCTGAAACACCTGCTGCTAGCGCGCAAGCTAGCCCATCAACAAATAATACTTTAGAAAAAGTTAATTACTTTATTAATAAGTTTAAAAATGTATCTTCAATTGAATACAACAACCTTTCATCTAAAGATAGAGCTATTGCGCAACAGTTTTTTAACCTTACAAAAAATCACACCTTAAGTGGTGATGCTAAAAACAAAGCATTTAACGATTGACAAGCATTTGTTGATGCGTTTGCATTTATTGATGATTTAAAAGAAATTCATAGTGATATGTCAATTGGTAATTTAATGAATTATTATGCTAACTTCTCTAATTATTTTGAAGTTAACTTCACCTGATCAATTCTTAATAAATTACTTAAAAAACTTACTAACAATTCATATACACCTGGATTTTCTCCAATTAAAGATAGTCGTTTAATTCTTAAAAACTGAAGCAGTATTTTTATTAAAAATAAAGATATTAGTTACGAAAGAAGAACTGCTTTTGCTAATAGATTATTAGCACTTGCTAATAAACAAGGTGTTTTAGATTCGTTTAATAGCTTTAATCTTTTTGAAGGATCTGACCAAAATATTGCCAAGTACCAAAGTACAGGTTTTGGAGTTTCTCGTTCAATTGCAACTCCACTTAAAATGCGTGATGAATTTTTTGCTAAAGATGCAAGTGGAAGATATGTAAATGCTGATTTAAAAGAATTAGTTAGAGATTTTCCTGAATTCGAAAAATGAATTAAAGAAAATGAATTAAACATAACTAATGATTTTGCTTACATTGGTGTTTCACAAATGTATCAAAACTTTGGTGAAACTACAAAAATTGATAAATATGCTTTAAAATACAACAATATTTTATCTGTAATTATTGACAACTTCCTTAATGGGGTAATGCAAAGAAGAGTAATTAAACAAAAATTAGATACAATTGATTACATTTACAACAATGATTACTACACTGTATCAATTGAACACTTAGGACTTAATAATCTTTTATTTAACTCATTATTGCTTAATAATACTCTGCAATTTATTGTTTGATTGTTAACTAATACAAACAACGTTGGAAATCAATCAATTTCGAATTTAGCTTTTCTTTTACTTCACAAAATCGTGAATTTTGAAGATTTAGTAAATAAAGGAGATGAAAAAATCTCTGAGTTTATTAATAGCTTTGTACAACCTTCAGTAATTACACCTGTGGTGGAAAATGATTTTACCTTTGCAATTGCAATTGATAATGATTATTTTGTAAACTTAACTGAACTACCTGAATATAAAGAAGACAAAATGTCTGTTTTTGGAATTAACTTAGTTGATATTATGCTTAATGCAATGAACTCAATTACAGGTCTTCAAAGAGTTAATAACTTACTTGTATTTACCCAAGCAAGTGCTTATGTTGCAAAAGTAAATTATGCTTGACTTAAACAAAACAACAAAGAAATTTATGGTGGATATTTACCTAAAGATCCGGTTGGAATGGCACAGTTAATTGAAAATGTGGATAAAAAATACTTACTTGAAGTTGATGGAACTAAATTCTTAATTCTTGGTGATGATATTACTTACGATTATGTTTATCCAGTAATTGATGAAAATAACTTGCAAGTAAGTACTAAGAACCAAGCTATTGTTTACTTAAATGATAAAGGGTTTAATAGAATTAGACAAAACTACCGTGGAAATGTTGTTAAAGAGTATTTAGTAGCTAAAACTAAACCAAATCAAGATGTTGATACAGTGATTAAAGAAACAAGAGAATATGTAAATCAAGCTGTTAATGATCCTGCGAAACTTGAAAGGGTATTTAGAAAAGATCAATTAGATCCAATTAACCCAGAAAGAAGCTTAAGAATTACAGTTGTAACCGGAATTATTTCATCAGTTACATATACTTCGAATATTTTAATTGGTATCTTAATCGCACTTGTTGGAATCTCAATTATCTTTATTATTAAACGTTATATTTCTAACAAAAATAAGGTTATTGGTATTTTAGTGGCTCAAGGTTATACACCACTTCAAATTTCAATTTCTATGACTGCCTTTGCCGTCTTTTCAGTGCTTATTGGTGGTGTAATTGGTTACTTAACTGGATTTATGTTCCAAGCTTCAGCAATTAATATTTTAAGTAGCTATTGAACAGTTCCAATTACCACACTGAATTTCTCAATTGTTTCATTTAGTGTCTCAATTATTGTTCCGCTGATTGGAATGTCACTTCTTATTATTGCAATTTCACTTTACTCACTTAGATATAAATCAATTGATTTAATGAGTGGAATTGTTGATTTAAATATTGGTGAACTTCAAAACCAATACAAAAAATTATGAACCAAATCAAATATTAAAACTAAATTTGGTGCATCACTTGTATTTAATAGTTTCTGAAAACTTGCTTCATTTGCAATTAGTATTATTTTAGCAAGCATTACAACTATCTTTGGTTTTGCAACCTTTGGAGTGTTTGAAAAATCAATTGAAAAAACCTACAAAAACCGTAGTTATAACTACAAATTTGATTTAGAAACACCAACTAAAGAAGGGGGATTATTTAACCCTTACTACGTTCAACATTTAGATAATTCTTTATATACAACAATTGGTGATGTTAGCGAACTTAACTGATACCAAAGTGATTACTTTGCACCTGGATATTCAACCGCAGTTAATGCAAATGGTAAAAATGGGAATCCAACTATTTTTGATCCACATGTTATTTCGCAATTCTCAGTTAATGTTAAAATTGATTCTTCAGTAAGTGTCGACCCATGAAAATTAGTTTATAACTCACTTCCAGATACTCAAAAATCTAAGATTCTTAAAATTAGAAACTTAGTTGGACACGCACTTGAGAAAACTCAAGATTGAGTTGTTTATGAAAAAGATAATCCAAATAAATATGACGTTGCAAAAACAAAACTTACTAAGAGAGATTTCTTCTACTATTTAGAAAATGAAAACAACCCATTAGAAAGTCAGTTCTTATACTTAAGATATGACCCAACAGAAGGTGATTATATTCACGATATTATCTCTACTTCAAGTCATAGAGATCAATACCGTCAATTCCTTGTGGACGGATATAGAAAACTTTCGCAACAAAACCAACAAAAAGAAAATAGTGGGGCTAGAGTTTCGGATCTTATAACTGATTTCTTTGTTGCATTTAACGGAATTTACTTTAATCCACTTAAAGATGAAACTTACTCATATGTAGCATCTAAATATAAAAAACAAAATATTAAGTTATATGGATATAAACAAAATTCATCACAAATTAAATTAATTGATGATAATGACAATAACTTACTCGATCTTGTTTATAAACAATGATATGAGCTTGAAAAAACAATCCCTTCTTCATTAACTAATGCTCAAAAAGCTGAATTACTTATGGAAAAAGAATTACCAATAGTAATTAATAAAGTTTCTGCTGACAAATTTGGACTTAAAGTTGGTTCTAAATTAAAACTTCCAGTTCTTAACAATGTTGAAAGATACACTGAAAAACTTAACGCAGAAATTTACAACCTAGTGGAAGAAAAAGTTATCACTGATGAAAATGTTGAAGAGGAAGTAGTAGAAGAAATTAAAGGATACAAATTTAAAGTTATAGGTATTAACCCAACATTTATTAATACTGAATTTATTATCCCTAAACCAATTGCAGATATAATTACTGGACTTGCTTCACTTACAAAAACTCAAAACAACATTACATCTGAGCCATTTAACGGTATCTTATCAAAAGATCAATTGCCTCAACAATTACTTTGAACAACTGCACTTTACTCAATTTCAGGATACTCACCAGCTGCTGATACTTTAGATACTAACGGTATTTCATCAAATGTTATTTCTGATCTTTTTGACGGATTATTTGCAACTCATTCAACAGTTGATAACTTACGTTCTGAAGGGCAAATGGCAAAACTTGGTTATACAGATGTAGAGATTGCTAAATTCTTAAATAAAGACTTTGATCCCGAAACTCAATCAGTTAAAGAAAACTACTTAGAGATGAAAAAATCAGCAGGAACTGCAATTAATAAGTTTGCTAAGATTTTCGAAGATAAATTATATGTAGCAACTGCTTCTTCGATTGATTCAAAAGAAATGGAAATTGGATTTACATTAACAATTGCTAAAACAGTGCAAATTATTGTTACATTAATTACAATTATCAGTTTCGTTGTTTCAATTGTTATTCTTATTATTATTTCAACAATCTTAATCAATGAAAACGAAAAGAACATAGCTATTTGATCTATCTTAGGATACAATAACAAAGAGAAAATATTTATGTTCTTTGGAATTTACATTCCATTTATTATCGGAGCTGTTCTTTTAGCTATGCCTATAGCAGTTGGACTTATGGGTATATTCTCACAATTCTTAACTGTAGCAGCTTCTATCACAATACCTTTAACATTAACAATAGGAAACGTTGCATTAACGATAGCAACAGTATTTGGTGTGTTCTTAGTAACATCAATTATTTCTTGATTAAATATAAACAAAATTAAAGCTATTGATTTATTGAAAGGAAAATAATGTTTTTAGACAAAATATTAAAAATTTTCAAAAAGAAAGAAAAGACTTCTGAAAAAAATACTGATGAAGTTATTATTTCCAAAAAAGATATTAAGGAAAAAATTACAAAGAAAAATGTATTTAATTTTCTTGATTCCTCAGAAGGAACAAATAAAATAAGTGTTGACAGATCGATAGCTAAAAAACTAAGAAAAGCAGCTAATCAAAAAAGACCAAAAGATGATCACATTGATTTAAAAAACAACGAAGAAAACATTATTGAAGTTAGAGATGTAAGTAAATATTATCTTTCAGGTAATACAGTTACTAGGGTTTTAAAAAATGTTTCTATGGAGATTAAAAAAGGTGAATTCATTTTAATCTTCGGTAAATCTGGTGGTGGTAAAAGTACGCTTTTAAACCTTATTTCTGGGCTTGATAGACCAAGTAAAGGAGATGTTATTGTTTGTGATACTAATCTCCCTTATTTATCAGATGTGAAATTAACCTTATTTAGAAGAGAAAACGTAAGTTTCATCTTCCAAAACTATAACTTACTTCAAAACCTTACAGGTTATGATAACGTTGAAACTGGTGCTTATTTACAAAAAAATAAGGACAAAAAACTTAATTTAGACGATTTATTTAAAGAATTTGAAATGGAAGAAGTTAAAGATAAATATCCTTCTCAAATGTCAGGGGGTCAACAACAACGTATTTCGATCCTTAGAGCTTTAGCTAAAAATGCATCAATTATTTTCGCCGATGAACCTACTGGAGCTCTTGACTCAAATACTTCTAAAATCGTTTTATCTTACTTATTTGACATCAACAAAAAATACGGAACCACAATTGTTATGGTTACCCACGATCCTTCAATTGAACCAATTGCTGATAAAGTTGTTCACGTAAAAGATGGAAAAATCACTGATATTAAAGTGAACAAAAAACCAACACACCCTAAAGATATTGTGTGAGACTAATTTAACCTTTAATTATTAATTAATAAACGAATATACCTGAAATATTGGTGTATTCGTTTTTATTTCGATTCTGAAAAGAGTGCCAATAAATGAAACATATAAATAGAAATTAATGATATTCTGTACTACTGCGTTAATTTAGACATATGAAAATAAAATAAAAATTTCATTATTTTTTGAAATTCGTTAACCTTAAATAAAAATGTAAGATATGGCACTCAATATGGCCGCACAAATGGCCGCACAAATGGCCGCACAAATGGCCGCACAAATGGCCGCACAAATGGCCGCACAAATGGCCGCACAAATGGCCGCACAAATGGCCGCACAAATGGCCGCACAAATGGCCGCACAAATGGCCGCACAAATGGCCGCACAAATGGCCGCACAAATGGCCGCACAAATGGATGTCAAAAATCGTTTTATCAATCGCGCAACCTTAAGTTATTTTTTAAGAAATTAACTAAACACTAATAATCTATAAATAAAAATATATGTTTTATTTTAGAATATAAATATAGAGAATGTTATTTTAGATGTTTTGTATATACAAGGAGTTAAAATGGAAAATAAAAATATTGAATTCAAAATAGATATACCTGAGAAACAAAGTAATTTAAAAAAGAAATAGTATCTTTTTTAAATAGTAATGATGGAGAAATATACTTAGGTGTTGATGATAATGGTGTTCCGAATTTAAATTTAATTAAAGAGAAAAGCAAATTTTGAGAAGAAACTATTTCAAATTGAATCACCAATGCATTTAATGAAAATGTTAAAGATTTTGTTGAGATTATTTCTGATGACTCCTCATTTAAGATAAAAATTTTAGAAGGAAACAACAAACCCTATTATTATAAAGAAGGCGAAGGGTTTAATTCTAAAGGTATCTATATTAGAGTAGGAAGCACTAAAAGAAGAGCAGAATTAGAAGAAGTTAAAAAAATGCTTTTTAATCGTAAACCTAATAACTTTGAGTCTACTTTGATTAATAATGACAAGCTTACTTTTAAATATCTTGAAAACAAATTTGAAGAAAAAGGACTTAAATTTAATCCTATAGCATTATCTTTAATTAATAAAGACAACAAATATAATAACGCCGCTTTACTATTGAGTGATCAAAACCCAACAATTAGTAAATTTGCTGTATTTGCAGACACAAAAGTTTCTGTTTTTTTAGATAAAAAAGAATTTACAGGGTCAATAGTGAAACAATTAGATGACATGATTTATTTTTCTAATTTATTAAATAGAAAGAAAATAACTATTAATGGAAGTCCGGAAAGAAATGAATATTTAGATATACCTGAAGTGGCCTTGAGAGAAGCTATAGTAAATTGTTTTGTCATAGAGATTATTCATTAACTGGTGATATTAAAATTGAATTCTTTGATGATAAAGTGAAAATTTTTTCTCCTGGTGGACTACCAGATAATCTTACTTTAGAAGATATAAAAGAAGGTTTTACAGCTAAAAGAAACAAAATGATTGTAAATGTGTTAGACAAAATCGGTCTTATTGAAAACTACGCAACAGGTGTAAGAAAGATATTTGAAGGTTATGAAGGTTTTGAGAAACAACCCACTTATTATATATCTGAAAATGGTATATCAGTTACCTTGTTTAATCGCAACTATGACGAGAGCCAAAAACAACCTAACAATATTAACGATTTAGAAGAACTAAAAAAACTTGAACGCTCAGAAAAAATAATCTTCATGATGAAAGAAAACCCTAGAATTACCATAGATGAAATGGCTGAAATTCTAGGGGTATCTCCAAGAACAATAAGAAGAGAAATATATATATTAAGATTAAAGGATAAAATTGAATATATAAGAAGTGGGAAAACCGGATACTGAGTAATTAACGAGAACATAGTGGAAAAAGAAGAATAATATTAATTAAAAAGTGAATATCCTTATTTCAAGGTATATTCACTTTTTAATTAATCTGAGTTATAAAAATTCTCCTACTATAAGTAGGAGAATCTAAATTATTTGTAAGGAATAACGTGAATGTGAGTGTGAAACACTGTTTGATCAGCGCTAGCACCTGTGTTGATTAAGATTTTAAATCCTGTTTTACCTTTTTCTAATACTTCTTTTTTAGCAAGTTCTCTCGCTTTTAAAATAGCATAAACAAAATCATCATCTGAAGTTTCTAAAAGGTTAGGTTTTTCAATTTTAGGAACTACTAAAAAGTGACCTTCAGTTGATGGGAAAGCATCTAAAAATGCTATTACACGATCATCTTCGTAAATAATATTAGCAGGAATTTCACGGTTAATTATTTTAGTAAATACTGAAGCCATAACTTTTTCCTTATTTAATGAAAGATAAGTTACCTAATGTTTCTTTAATTGTGTCGTTTTTGATTTCTAAAACATTACCTAATTTAACAAAAGCTTCTTGAGCAACTCCGTAAAGAGTACTATCACTTAAAGCAAGTAATAGCTCAAGTTTTGTAAGGTCAGAAGCATATACTGTGTTATCAAATGAAAGAATTGAAGTTGTTTTATCACCTTCGGTTACATCTTTTTTAACTGGCACAATTTGGTTTAAGTACACTACATTAATTGTGCTTCCGTCATTTGAAGCAGCAATTGGAGTAGCAAGTGTTTCGTTTTGATCAACTGTAACAATTTTGTTATTGCTAAAATCATAAAAACCACTTGTATTAATTGTTGATTGTTTTAAATCACTTACTGTGTAGTTAAGAACCGCATTCACTTTTGAAGAATCAACAAGCCCTAAATATCCACCTAATTTTAATTCAAAGCTATTTTGTGAGTTAAATAATAAATCGGCAGAAGCTTTGTTTTGGTTAACTGAAGAATTTAAAGTAAGGTTTAAGTAATCTGAAACGTTTGAAATAGTTCTAGCGTTATTTGCGAAAATATCATCTGAAGAAGAACTTTTGTAATTTCAAACTTGCGCAACCTTTTTGTTTAATACGTATGAAATAAGGTTAAATTGGTCATGTTGGAAATTATCTTTATTTGTTTCAAAACTTGTATTAACTTTTTTAAGCTGTTCATCTGAGCTGATTTGGAAGTATTTTAAAACTAAAATTAATTTGTTTACTTGTTGCTCAATGTTTGTTGAATTGTTGTTAAAAATAATTTCAAATTGCTCTTTGTTAACATTTGAATTTGATAATCTAAGGGAATTTAAAGCTTCATTTTCTGCAGCTGTAAAAATTCCATTGGCATTTCAACTATTAATTTGTTCGTATAAATAATATGGGTTAGAGATGTTGTTAAAAGAAACTGTAGCTTTGTAAGCTAAAAAAGCGTCATTAAGGTATTGGTCATTTTTTGTTAAATCATCGCTTGTGTTGTAAATTGATTGAAGTGTTGATTTAAGTCAAAAGTTTTCCATTACCGTTTTAATTGATTCGTTTTTGAATTTTGCGTCTTGTTCAACTTTTGCTGTAGTATCTTCAGTTCTTCCACAAGAAGCAAGAGCTACTGCAGGAACTAGCGCTAAAGCAAGCGGAGTAAGTTTATTTCTGAATGAAAATGCCATTAATTACCTACTTTCATTTTTGATTTAATAACGCTTGAAATTGTGTCAATTGCTGATAATTCACTGTAATTTGAATCAGTTAAGTTATAAGCAATTTTGATAATTCCATCTTTAACCACAAAGTTATAACTGCTTTGGTTAGCAAGTGAAGTTGAGATGAATTTTGAAGTTTCTACTAAGGAGTTAATGAAGTTTTTGTTTTTATCAACAAGAAGAATTGAATTGTTTTTGTTTTGAAGTTCATCGATATCATCTTGGGTGTAATTTGCATTTGAAGTTGAAGAATATGGGTTTTTCTCTTTTTTAAGTCTTTCAATGAAATCTGCTTCCTTAAGAGTCGCTGCAATAATTTGGTTTTTGCTTTGAGTACTTGTAAGTTTAGAAACTATGTCAAAGTATGATTTATTTCCATTAGCAATGTTTTTTAAATCTTCATGTACGTAGTATTTAAGATTATCTAATGAATCAATGGTTGTGGTTCTAACAAGCTTAATTCCTTTATCTGTAAGCACCAATTTAGCATCAGCAAATTCATCTACGCTATAAACAAATGATTGGAAGTTTTGTGCATTTAACTCAATATTGAAAGTTTTGTTAAATGTACTTAAAATGTATTGATTTCATTGTGCAGCAGATAAGTTTTTGATGTAGCTTTCAATTTCTCTGTTAATTAACTCAATTTTACTTGCAGCTTGATTTTTATCAGTGATAGTTTTAGCTTCCTCGATTAATTTAGCAATTTTTTGGTTAATTTCCTCGTTAACAGTTGGAAGTTTGTAAAGGTTAGCAAGTGAAACTGAAGGTAATTTGTTTGTATCTTTTTCAAAAACTTGATCAGAAATCATAGCTAAAGCTGTTTTCACATCTGAAGAAATAATGCTTGAGTAAGATTGAATTCCATTTGTGCCAAGATTATCTTTTGAGGAAAGAGTTAAAGCTTTAAGGAATGTTTCGTATTGAGTTTTAGCTTTTTTACCTGCTTCTGAACTATTTGCAAGGTATTGCTCAGCTTTTTTGAAACCTTTAAGCACGTCTAAGTTATTTACAATTTCAAAACCATTTGCATTATCACTTGAATCAATGATTGCAACTTTGTTTAAGTTAATTAATTGAGTTTTAGCTTCATCACTAAATGTTCATGGAAGTTCTAAGTTAGAATTATAAACCCCAGGTAATAAAACTTCAGTGTTAATTACAAGTGTGTTGTTATTGAAAAATTCTTCTAAGTATGCATCAGCAGATGTTCTTGATTCAATAAATGATTTAGTTAAGAAAGTAGTTACCTTGCCATTTTCACCAACGAAGTAGTTTGTGTTTTCTTTAAGTCATGGGAAAGGGTTGTCACCTTTTTGCACAAGAACTTTAGCTTGTCCATTAGCATCTTTAATTTGATTTCCTGAAACATCCTTTGCATAAACTGTTTTATTAGCAATTCTTTGCACTTCTGATTTATCAAGTGTAGTTACTGCAACTTTAAAACTGTTTTTAGCAATATCTTCAATTTCTTTAAAAGTTAAATATTCAACTGCTTCAGCTTCTGTGTTGCTTTTTCCATAGTTGTCAGTTTGGATAGTTTTGATAAATTGACTATTTCAATTTTCATATCCATAAACTTTTTTGAAGTTGCTAATTAAATCACTAATGATTTTTTGTTTTGTGTTTCTAATTTCGCTAATGCTTTTAAGAGCAATCCCTGTGTTAGCACTTTTTCCACTTGGAAGAGAAGCGTTATAAAGTTCTTGATATTGGACTGAAGCTGCTGCTTCTTTTTCATATCAGTAATAAATTGCTTGCTTGTAAAGATTTTCAAGTTCTTCTGCAGTTGTAACCTTTTTATCATTTAAAAGTGTCATTGTTTGATCGACTGTTAAATTTGCTGTTTTATTACCATTGAAAGTTGCTACTGATGTATTTCCAGCAAGAGCTTGATTGTAAGTTACGCTAGTTACATTAACAGCAAGCGGAACAACAATAGCTGTTACCACACCCACACCTAAAACTGAAAGAGCAGCAATTGTGCCCTTGTTTCTTCTTTTTTGAGATGTGCTAATTTGTTTTTTTGAGTCGTGGTTAGAATTTTTTTCAGCTAATCTTTCAAAAAAAGATTTTTGTCTTTTTGCCATATTACTCCTTATCTTTTAATATTTATAAATATTAAATAGTTAATTTAAATTATACTAAAAATGTAATTTTTTGTATTTGTGTAATATTAAAATATAATTTAAGCTATGAAAGAAAATAATGGAATTAAAGCTTTATTAAAATTTGACCAAATTGCAAGAAGCTTGCAATTTACTTACTCACTTTTAGGTCATACTAAAAGTGATTTAAAGTCTAAAAACATCAACTTAAATAAGCTTGATGTTGCTATTGTATTTAATGATTTTATTAAGCTTAAAATGCACTACAAGGACCAAATTTTGCTTGATCAAGAAAGTAGCGTAACTTCTCCATTTTATTACTTTTACTACCTAAATGTAAGGATTTACCTTAACTTACTTATCCCTTCAAATGAGTTAATTTTTGAAAGTAAAAAAATAGAGTCTTTAAAAAACTCTTTTAACAAAAAATTTAACAAAATGAATATTTCAAATTTATATGACGCAATTTATAGTGATGAGCCAGATGTTTGAATTTTTATTTATTTGGACAACGAAACTTCGAAGTTAGAAATGGCTAAATTTTCAAACATTAACCCAAGTTATTATAGTATTTTTGAATATAGTCCAGGAATTAACTTTCCTTACTTTAAAAAGCTTGAAAAGTTATAAAAAAAAGCAGCTCCCTATTTTCACCTTTCGGCTATCGTCGGCACTAAGAGGCTTAACTACTGAGTTCGGAATGGTATCAGGTGATCCCTCTTGCTATTGCTACTAGTGAAATTATTATAACACCATTTTTTAAAACGCAAAACAATTTTTCAAAAAATTTTTCTATTTTTTAATGTAATAAAAATGTGCCCTTTCTTTATTAGCATTATTATTTTATACAACGGACACAAAAAATTACGCGTTTAAACTTTGTGCGTGATTTTTTATTTTTAGAAATTACTTGGAAACTTAAAAAGCAATAGCAAGAAAATATAACTAAAAGTTATAAAAAAAAGCAGCTCCCTATTTTCACCTTTCGGCTATCGTCGGCACTAAGAGGCTTAACTACTGAGTTCGGAATGGTATCAGGTGATCCCTCTTGCTATTGCTACTAGTGAAATTATTATAACACCATTTTTAAAAAACAAAAATATTTTTCTTTATAATTTTAATATGTTTAAAAATAAAGTACAAGAATTGTGTTTACAAAATAATTGAGATTTTAATCTTTTCGAAAAATATGTAAGCTTAATTGAAGAAAAAAATAAGGTAATGAATCTTACTGGTTTTTCCGGTGATAGATTGTGGCAAGAAGGGATTTATGAATCTTTAATTTTTATGAATGCTATAACTGAGCACACTTGTAATGGAGTTATTTTAGATATTGGAGCTGGTGCAGGGTTTCCATCTATTCCTTATGTTTTAACCAAACCTAATAATAAAATAGTAATTTATGAACCTCTTAAAAAAAGGGTGGATTTTTTAAATTTAGTAATCCAGGAACTAAATTTAGATAACTGAGTAAGTATACAAATTAAAAGGGTTGAAGAAGAAGAGCAAAAAAATATTTTTGACATCGTAACTGCAAGAGCAGTTAGCGATGTGCGTTCATTACTTATGGCTGCTTTTCATACAGTTAAACTTGAGGGTAAAATGAGCTTAATAAAAGGTAAAAATTTAGCTAAAGAAGTTGAACAAGCACAAGATATTTTAAAAATGCTTAAATATGAAATGAATATTTTCGACCTTAAAATGGATGGAGTGGATAAAGAAAATAAAGTTATTGAGATAACTAAAAAAAGATCGACACCGAAGCAATTCCCTTTTAAATGAAAAGATATAGTAAAAAACAAAAATAATAAAGGATAAAAATGATTGAACTTGAAGTTAAGTATAAAGAAAGAATTGATAAATACATTGCAAATAACACTGATTTATCAAGAAGTGATATTAAACAGCTAATCGAGCAAAGAGCAGTTTATATCAATGAAACAAATGTAATTAAACCTAAATATATTGTTAGAGAAGGTCAAATTATTAAAATTGTGAAATTGCTTGATAAAGAAATTAAAATTGAACCCCAAGAAATGGAGCTAAACATTGTTTATCAAGATGATCATTTAATTGTGCTTAATAAACCTTCTGGATTAATTGTGCACCCAGCTCCAGGTCATTATGAAAAGACGTTAGTAAATGGTCTTTTATACCATTTTAAAAATAATTTATCTAATGAAAATGGACTTTTACGCCCTGGAATTGTGCATAGAATTGATAAAGACACTAGTGGTCTTTTACTTGTTGCAAAAACAAATGAAGCACACAAAAAACTTGCTGAAAAATTTGTAACTCACGATATTAAAAGAAGCTATGTTGCAATTGTAGATGGTGTGTTAACAGATAAAAAACTTAAGTTAAACTTACCAATTGGTAGAGATGTAAAAGATCGTCAAAAAATGACAATCACACATCAAAATTCAAAAGAAGCAATAACACATGTAGAGCTTCTAAAAACCTTTTACATTGATAAAATGCCTAAATCATTAGTGAAATGTGAATTAGAAACTGGTAGAACTCACCAAATTAGAGTTCATATGGCTTATGTAAAAAACCCGGTTTATGGAGATGAAGTATATGGGAAAAAAGTTGATGATTTTGGTCAAAGACTTCATGCATATAAATTAGATTTTATGCACCCATTCACAGGTGAACAAATGACTTTTTATGCAATGCCGCCAGCAGAATTTAATGTTTCAGGATTCGATTTTTCCGAACTTGTAAAAGTAAAGAACTCTATATAATATAGATATCCTAAATTAAAAAGGAGAAAAGAATGATTAATTCTAAAGATTTAATAAGTAAATTTCAAAAAGTATCTCATCTTTGAGATGCTAAAACCAAAAAAGTCTTTCGTTACTTTATTTTTGGATTTATTTTTGTTTTATTTGCATGATTTGCATTACAACTTTCTTTAACAATCTTAATATTTGTAGAGCAAGATGTATTATTTCAACAATTAAAAACATCTAATACTAATTTTTCAGATTCAGATATAAGAACAATTGTTAATTCACAAAAAGCACATACATTGATTAAAGCAATTTTAAACTTAGCTTTATGCTCTTATTTTGTATTTAGAACAATTACTTGTTATAAAGAAAAAAGTTTTGCTAATTTATCTACTTTTGTTGTTCTTTTTGTATTTATTTCATCAATTTACTCAATATCAACATTCTTTTATACATTATTAAAAGGTGGATATGATGGTGTTGGGGCATCAGGTGTCAATAGAGCTATTTTAGCTATTTACATCTTAGAACTTATTCTTTCAATCGGATCAGTTTATTTAGCGTTAAATATTATGAGAATTATTAATGTTTTCAGATACGTAAGATTCCAAGAAGCTGCACAAGAACTTACAAAAATCTTTAATGCAAGTGCCGGAAATACAATTTTTGATAATTCACACGCAACAACAAATCCATTTACAGGGTTTAACAACGAAAATACAGCAACCAACAATTTTAGTGCTGAAAAAACAAATGAAGAACAAACCAAAAAAGATGAAATTATTAAAAAATTATTTGATTTACCTAATGATAAACTTTATGAAATTGCAGAAAAAATGCATATTTTCGGATATAAAGATATGGATAAAGAAACATTAGTAAATACAATTTATAATTATTCAAAACAAAGTCAAAAAGAAGAAAAATAATAGAGCTTAACGCTCTATTATTTTTTTATGTGTTTTAACCTTAACTAAGTATTTCCAAGTTGTAAGGATGTTAATAACGAATATCCCTATTATATAGATGTATTTGTCATTATTGCCTTAAAAATTACTATAACCAGAGTTCGGGCATAAAACAGCAATTATGTAAGAATTTAGTTTCCAAGTTAATCTCTCATAAAAACGAATATACCTACAATTAATGTGTATTCGTTTTTGAATACTTTCGATTACATAGATAGGTACTAAGGGTTATAAAAAATACCATATTCTAAAACTAGAGCATGGTATTTCGCAAATAATAAATTATTTTGAAGCGTTTAAAGCAAGTTGAACAAGTGTTTTAACCGTTACACCTGTAGGTCTTCCGCCAATATCTGCTGTTCCAGCGACGTCAAGGTGAATGTACTCTACACCTTCTGTAAATTCTTTTAAGAACATAGCAGCTGATGAGCTTCCTCCACCAATTCCTGATAAGTCTGTGTTTTTAAGATCAGCAACGATTGAGTTTTTGATTTCTTTTCCAAAAGCTTCATCTAAAGGCATTCTTCAAACAAGTTCTTTTTGTGTATCTGCTGCACCTTTAAGATCTTCTCAAGCTTTTTCTGTTGTAGCTCAAACTCCTGTGTATGTGTGACCTAAAGCAACTAAAATAGCACCTGTAAGTGTTGCGACATCAACTAAACGTGTAGCTTTAAGGTTTCTTACAGCATATGTAAGACCATCGGCCATAACAAGTCTTCCTTCAGCATCTGTGTTGTTAATTTCAACAGTCTTTCCATTCATTGATGTTCAAACTGAATCAGGTAATGAAGCATCACCATTTACACGGTTATCTGTGATACACATAACTGCAGCAACATTTGTTTTTGGTTTAAGTTGCGCAATAGCTTTTAAAGCACTAGCAACAAAAGCTGAACCAGACATGTCAAATTTCATTCCTAACATGCTTCTTGATGGTTTAAGGCTGTATCCACCTGAATCAAATGTAATTCCTTTTCCGACATAAACAGTTTTTTCCTCTGATTCAGGATTTCCGTTATATTCAATAACAACTACTCTTGGTTCATACATACTTCCACGGTTTACTGAAAGTAATAATCCCATTTTTAATTCTTCAATAGCTTTTTTATCTAAAACAGTAACTTTTAAGTTGTCATATTGCTCAAGATCTTTTCTAACTTGTTCTGCAAGTCATTCTGAATTACAAATGTTTGGAGGTGTTACTTGTAAGTTTCTTGCGAAATTTACTGATTCTGAAAGAACTGTAGCTTCTTTGAAAGCTTCTGCAAATTTTTCTTCTGGTTGAGATGACAGAAGTGAAACTGAGTGTTTTTCTTCTTTTTTGTTTGTTTTAGCTGAGTAAATATCAGCATTTACATAGTTGTAAGCGTGTGTCATAGCTTTAACAACACAAGGAATACATACTTTACCTTTAACAAATGAATCAAGATCAACTTGAACATCTCTTACAAGAGAAGAGAAAAATGATTTAGCAAAATTAAATACTGATTTATATTCATATTTATCTTCTTCACCCATGTATACTAAAATTTCATTTTGAGCAAAATATTCTGTAGCTGCTCCGTTTTTTTCAAGTAATGTTTTAGGGTATTCATCACCTTTGAAAACAGCTTTTACAAGCATAGATTCGTTACGTTGCGAATCGATTTTTTTAATCATTTTCTAAATATCCTTTCAATTTTTATTTTTATAAATTTATTTTACTATTTTTGTTAAATAATGCTTATTTTTTTATAAAAAAAGAAGCAAGTAACGCTTCTTAAAATTAACTTATTTTCTTTTCATTGTTGGGAAAAGTAAAACGTCTCTAATTGATTCTTTCTCAGTTAAAAGCATTGTTAAACGGTCAATTCCAATTCCACATCCACCTGTTGGAGGCATTCCGTATTCAAGAGCTTCAACGAAGTCTCAGTCAATATCACTTGCTTCATCATTTCCATTGTTCTTCTCTTCTAATTGAGCTTCAAAACGCTCAAGTTGATCAATTGGATCTGAAAGCTCTGTATACATATTTGCATATTCTTTAGTGTTGATAAATAATTCAGCTCTTTCTGTGAATCTTGGATCTTGTCCTTTAGCTGTAAGTGGTGAAATTTCAATTGGATGTCCATAAACAAATGTAGGTTGAATTAATGTTTCTTCAATTAAAACTTCAAAAAGTTCATTAATGATGTGTCCTAATTGGTGGAATTTTTGAATTTTGACACCGTGTTTTTTAGCAACTTCAACAGCTTCTTCTAAAGAAATTTCTCTAAAATTTTTACCTGTTGCATTTGAAACTGCATCAACCATATCAATACGGTTAAATGGTTTGGTTAAATCAATTTCTACACCTTTGTTAAGAACTTTTTCTTTTCCTAATTTTTTAGCAAGTCTTTTGAAAAGTTCTTCAGTTCTTTGCATCATACCTTCTAAATTTGAGTATGCTTCATAAAACTCGATTGAAGTAAATTCAGGATTGTGAGTTGTGTCAATTCCTTCATTTCTAAAAATTCTTCCAATTTCATAAACGCGATCAATCCCACCTACAAGTAATTTTTTAAGAGGAATTTCAGTTGCAATTCTAAGTACAAATTCTTGGTCTAAAGCATTGTGGTGTGTTTTGAATGGTCTAGCACTAGCTCCTGAAAGATAATCATGTAAGAAAGGAGTTTCAACTTCCATGTATTCAAGTTCATCAAAATATCTTCTAATTTCACTAATGATTTTAGTTCTTGTTCAGAAAACATTTTTTGATTCTTCATTAACGATTAAATCAACATATCTGTGACGGTATCTTTCTTCGATATCTGTAAGTCCATGGAATTTATCTGGAAGAGGTTTTAAAGCTTTAGTTAATAATTTGATATTACTTGCTTTTACAGTCACTTCACCTGTGTGTGTTTTCATCCCTGTTCCTTCAACATAAACAATGTCTCCAAGGTCAAATGAATCAACAATTTTAGCTAATTCTGGGTGTGCTTTTTTGTTAAAGTAAACTTGGATTTTTCCATGATAATCTTGAAGTAAAATGAAAGGTCCACGCATTGTTAAGATACGACCTGTAAGGTTTACTTTGTGTTGTTTTTCTTCTAATTCTTCTTTCGAAAAACTTTCGAATTTGCTTTTAATTTCATCTGAGTATGAAAGTGGCTTTAAATTATCAGCTTTAGCAAAAGCTTCTACATTATTTTCTTTGTAAAAATTGAGTTTATTACGTCTTACTAACTCTTGTTCACTAAATTTTTGTTGTGACATTTTAGTACCTCTATTTAATTCTAAAATTTTCTTTTTTATCATATAAAATGTAAATTCTTTTTTTAATTATATTTTATTTCTCTAATAATATTCAAAATTCAAAAAAGAAATTATTTTATTATAACTACTAATATTTATCACTAATAATTAGTTAGTTTAAATCTCATAATTAAGTTATATTTTTATCAAAATTTTTATTAAAAAACACCTAATAGCGCTGTTTTTATATGCTAAAAGGAAATTTGTTATATCATTATTAATAACAAAGGATTTTATGAATTTATCAAAAGAACAAGTTAGCATTATAGAAAAACTGAAACAAGGTTTGAACTTAAAAATTAATGCGGTAGCAGGAAGCGGAAAAACTACAACTATATTAAGAATTGCAGATAATTTTAAAGACAAAAAAATCTTGTTTTTTACTTATAACCGTAGATTAATGGAAGAAACTCAAGAAAGAGCAAATCTTCAGGGCCTTTATAATTTAGATATTTTTACAATTCACTCATTTTGTAATCAAAAATATGGCGAAAGAGCAAATACTGACGATGGTCTTATTTCGGTGATTAAAAAAGATAAACAACCACTACGTCATAGTGATATAAATTATGATTTTATTGTTGTAGATGAAGCCCAAGATCTTAATTTTATTTACTTTTTCTTTATCAAAAAAGTAATGGCAGAAAATCAAAATAAAGATTATCAAATTGTTATTCTTGGTGACGATAAGCAATGTATTTATGGATTTTTAGGTGCTGATCCTAGGTATTTAACTCTTGCTGATAGGGTTTTTCAAAATAAACACCCTTGAGATGAAGCTGAACTTAGTAAAAGCTTTAGATTAAATAAAAACTTTACTGACTTTATTAATGTTTTCTTTTACAAAAATGAAAACATAATTGAAGGTGTAGCTAAAAATGAAAATAATGAAAAAATCAGATATTACTTTGCTAATTATGAAAAAGAAGTACGCCAGCTTAGCAATATTATCATTAATAAAATTCTAGAATATGGGGCTGAAAACGTTTTAATCCTATCTCCTAGTGTCGAAAAGAGTTCTAAGATCCAAAATATCACCAATACAATCTCGGAGATTGTTCGTCAAGAAGGTTTAGATGAAATTCATTTTCACTTAACAAAAAATGAAGATGATTTAAACAAAGGTGATGAGTTTTTGAAAAATAAAGTTTTAGTTTCAACTTATAACCAAGCTAAAGGAATTGAAAGAGATGTAGTTTTTGTCTTTGGTTTTGATAGAAGTTACTACAAATATTATGCTAAAAATGAAAGGCAAGATACGCCTCAAAATATTCTTTACGTTGCTTGTACAAGGGCAAAAAAAGGAAACTTGATTAGTTCATGATGTGCAAAATAAGTTTTTTAAATGAATTGATTCAAATAAAGTTATAAATAGACAAGATTTAGTAGAGCTTCAGAATGCAAAAGAGCTTTTTGAAGTTATTAAATTAGAATCATATGAAGAAGAAATAGAAGAAGATACTACTAATTTTGGAGCAGTTGATCTTGTAAAGTTTTTAGATTACAAGCTTGAAAACTTTATTAAAAGTAAAATTGTGATTCAAAAATACGAAAGCTTAGCTAAAGAAATTAACACTGATTTTTTCAAGAACATCACAAGCCAAATTACAGTTTCTAGAAACAAAGTTTATACAGAAGATGTATCTTCAATTAATGGTGCTTTAGTAACTGTTAATGCTATGATTAAAAAGAACAAAGAAGAGTTTTTTAATAGAATCGCAAAAAGTATTAAAACTGTTGTTTCAGCTACTAATCCAAGAGATAAGGTGAATTTTAGCAAGGAAGAAATTAAGCAAATTTATGAATGTTGCCAAAAAATCAGTATTAATAAAGACTTGAATCCGCAATGACTTTTATATGTAACAAATGCCTTAATGACAGTTCAATCGAAAAATGTAGCAATTTTTAGACAAATTGCATATAGTGATTGTACATGAATGGAAAGTAGGAGTCTTGTTTACTTAGATAAATTATTTAATAGAATTTTCAATAATAATCTTGCAAATATTGAATTTGAGGTTGAAAAGAGAGCTAAAGTATTTAAAAATGGGCTTGATCGAAACATCATTGGGTTTATTGATGCTATTGATGATAAAAATAAAATTGTTTATGAATTTAAATTTGTCAATGATGTTCAAAACGATCACTTTAAACAACTTGCAGTCTATAAATATTTATTATTAAAAACTGATTATGAAAAGTATAAAGATTATAAATTTGTGCTTTATAACATTAAAAACAACTTTGCTTATGAATTATTAACAAGTGAAGAAGATATTGATTTAATTGTTGATTTAATGCTTGAAAATAAGATTAAAGAAAATAGAAGCGATGAAATTAATGATGCTGCATTTATTGAAAAAGCAAACTCTACAGAAAGCATAGACTTATTGCTTAATGATTTAAATAAAAATATTAGCATGATCAATATGCATTTAAAAAATCTTCAAACTGAATCTTTGGTATTTTTAGGAAATGAAGAATTTGAACAAAAAACTAATGAATCAATATCGCTTGAAGAAACAGATAAAAAACAATATGTGATTTTTGATTTTGAGACTTGATCACGCCAAACACCTGTCCAAATTGGAATTTTAGTCACTGATGGAAAGCAGGTTTTAAAGCATGAAAGTCACTACATTAATAGCGATGGAGGGCAAATTAATCCTGCCGCGAAAAAAGCAGCAAATGTTGAATATTTAAAAGTATATTTAGCAGATCCTTTCCCTAAAGTTTGAGAAAAAATCAAGCATTATTTTAATGGAGATTATATCTGCATAGCTCACAATGCAAGTTATGATGTAGATGTACTAAAAAAAGTTTTTGAAAGATATGAAATTATAGGTGATCCATTTTTATATGTAGATAGTCTAGCTTATGCAAAACATCACTTAAAACTTACTTCTTATAAACAAGAAGTTTTAGCAAGGCATTTTGGGATTCAATACAACGCTCACAATGCAAATGATGATGTAGCTTGCCTTTTTCAGATTCTACAAAAACTTGATTTTTTCAAAAACACTCAAAAGCACATAATTAAACAATTTAATCAAAAAAGCAAATAGATTTATTTCTATTTGCTTTTAATTTGCATTACTTTGATCTTTTTCAAAAAGTTTAATACCTTTAAGTTGTGCTTTATAGTAAATATTTTGCAATGAAATCACTAAAACTAAAATAACAATTATTGGTATTAAAGCAGCTTCTAAAACCCATGAAACAAACCCTCATATTGACACACCAATTAATGCTAAAGAAATTAAAAGTAGTGAAAATAAGAAGAATTTAAGCAATTTTTTTGTTTTTTCTATATCCATTCTCTCCCCTTTTAGATATGAAAATTTTATGCAAAATACTGTTTTGAAATCATTATTCCTTTTTTTAATTATAAATGTTTTATATACTATTATTATGAAAATTTTTAAAACAGAAGCAACTTCACCTTATGTAACATTAAGTATTGAAGAATTATTAGTTAATGACCCAGAAATGACTGGTGATATTTTATATTTATATCAACACGATAACGCTGTTATTATCGGAAGAAATCAAAATGCTTATGAAGAAATTAAACGTGATTATGTAGAAGCAAATAAAATTGAATTAGCCCGTAGATTAAGTGGAGGGGGAGCTGTTTACCAAGATATGGGTAATATTTGCTTTTCTTTTATTACGGATTATGATAAAAAAGGTGGTTATGAAAGATTTTTAACCCCAATTATTGGCTATTTAAATTCACTTGGTTTAAATGCTGAATTTAAAGGAAGAAATGATTTATTGTGCAATGGTTACAAAATTAGTGGTAACTCACAATTTATCCGTGGAAATCGGATTGTATCACATGGAACCTTACTTTTTGATGTTGATTTAACCAAGCTTGCTAATGCACTGAATCCTTCTAAATTAAAAATTCAATCTAAAGGGATTCAATCAGTGCGTCAAAGAGTAACAAATATAGCTAAAGAACTTAATTATTCACTTACTGAAAAAGAATTTATTGATAATTTAATTGAATTTTTTGTGAAAAATTATGGTGCAAAATATGAAGAGTTACCAATGAGCAAATATCAAGATGAGCTTGATAAACTTGCTGAATATAGAGCATCTGAAGAATGAATTTACAACAAAAACATACCTTTTGAAGCGACTAATGAAGCTAAATTTACTAATGGAATTTTAAAAGTAAAATTCAATGTCAAAGATGGACTTTTAGATGAAGTGAAATTCGAAGGTGACTTCTTGGCCAAAAAAGACATTGATGATATTATGGATAAATTCAAAGGAATTTCATTTAAAAAAGAAGAACTTGATAAAGTTCTTTCATCAATTGATTTAGAAATGTATTTTGGTGGAATTAGCAAGGAAGAAATTTTAAGCTTATTTTTAGGATAATAATGAACGGATCCTTAGAATATTTAGGTATAAAGGTGGAATTTTATTATGAAAAAGAAGAAGCAAATAAGCCAATTCTTCTTTTTATTCATGGTTTTGGAGATTCTATGAAAACCTTCCTTTTTCCTTATAAAAATATTGAGCGTAAATTCAGAATTGCAGCAATTAATTTACCAAATGAAAATCACTCTGATATATCTTTAAAATTAGAAGATTATGAGCAAATAGTGAAAGCATTTTACAATGAGCACTTTTCAAATGAACCGGCAGTATATATAGCTTCGCATTCTTTAGGTTCGTATTGCGCTCTTATGCTTAATCAAAAAGAAAATGTTAAAAAAACTTTTTTATTTAGCCCATTTAACCCTTTCCTACTTGAAAATAGAGATGTAAGTGTTTTTAGAACTTGATTAGAACCGCAAAATTTAGAGCAACTTAGACAGTCTTATATCCACTTTTTTTATGACAAAAACAATCCGTTAATTGTAAAAACAATTAGCCTATTAAAAGATAGAGATTGAAGTAAAAGAACAAAAGTCCTTGGAAAAATGATTAATGAGCAAATTTTAAATGAAAATTTCCTTAAAAACAATGTATTTAACTTATTTAAAACAGCAAAAGATATTTTTATTATTAGCGGAAACAAAGATGAGTATACAAAAAAAGAAGGTATTATCAATATTTCTAATGAATTAAAGATACCTTTAATCCTTTTTGAAAACAAAGGGCACGCTATCTTTTTTGAAGCTAAAAATGAGTGTTTAAACTTTATTAATGAACATATTAAGTAATATTTATTTTCACAAATTTTCTTTTTTAATGTAAAATAGTATTTATATTTAAAAGGTGATAATTTAATTTATCCGAATATATTTTTTAAGTTAAAAATAATTAATCAAATAATTCAAACAAAAGGACAAAATATGCGTAAAGTAGTTAGATTAAAAAATAAATTACGTGCTGAAAAACGTAAACACAAATTACAAAAAGAACAAGCAAGAGACCAAAGAAGAGCTGAAAGAGCAGCTGCTTAAGAATGTTCTTAAACAATATAAGCTTTAAGCTTATATTTTTATTTATCAGTTAATTTTTTAATAGGAGGTATAAATGACAGCCATTGAAGAAAAGCTCCCCTTTCTTAAACCTGGTTTTTTCTCATGAACTGGAACAACACCAAATAGTGCGCCAGAATATCATCAAATTTCAAAACTAAGCAATGTGATTTTTCTTATAGGTGTAATTTTAGTATTTATCACATGTCTTTTGTTATGGATTTTTAAAAGACAAATTTATGCAAGTTACCAAAATAACAAGCTTTCCCCGCTTACAAAAAATATTTTAATTAGAACTGCAGGGCTTTTTACAATCTTCTTTATTTGTGTAAGATCAGGGCTTTTACTTTCTTCTAACTTCCAAAGAATGTGAGAAGCAATTCCGTTCCATTATTGTAGATTAATGTGCTTGGCAATTGGCTTTTTACTTCTATTTAATAGGATTGAATATATTAAATACTTTGGATTTTTCTCAATTATTGGTGGAATTGTAGCTCTTTCTCTTCCTGATTTAAAATACATTTACACAATAACTAATGATGATTTAAAACAAATGGGAGTAGAAAATTTCATTCAAGTTGATCCAAACAACCACAGAGAATTCTTTATGGCTTATGGCCAAAAAGTATGAATTGGAGATAACTTCTTTAAAGTTAACTTTAATAACTTATTCTTCTGAGATTTCTATCTTATTCACGCTTTTGTAATTCTTTCTCCAATTGTAATTATGATTATTTTCCCAATGAAATATAGTCTTAGAACTTCAGTAATTTCATTTGTTATCATTTTTACAGCCTTTTTATTTATGTATTGCTTAAATTGAATTTTAGATATTACAGCTCCAATTCAATGACAAAGCAACTACTTTTATGCAGGACTTGATACCGTTAATAAGATTTACTCAAAAAAACTTGGAGTGTTTACAAAACACCCTTGACATTTCTTCACTTATATTTTCTTTGGTGCTTTATTTTTAGCAATTTCAAACATTTTTTACCTTTATCAAGATAATGTTTTATTTGAGTTTTCAAAAGGAAAAATGAAAGTAAAAATCATTAAAGGTGAAAATCTTAAATATTTCAAAGAACATCTTTCATGAAGTGAGTTCAATATTTTCAAAAATCACTAATTTATCTAAGTTTATAACTTAGATATTTTTTTAATTTCTTATAGATAAAGATATAATTTAATTATTAATCATAAATAAAGGAGATTTAAAATGAGCGCAGTAGCAATAGCAGTTTTAGTTATTATTTTAGTTGCGATTTTTTCATTAGCAGTAATTATCCTTGTTTCAACAATCAAAATTGTTTCAGAAACAAACTTTTATGTTGTTGAAAGATTCGGAAGATATCACAAAATTTTATTTAAAGGACTTCATTTCCTTGTTCCGTTTATTGAAAGAGTAGTGGTTAAAGACAGCATTAAAGAAAAAGTTTTTGACTTCCCTGCTCAAAGCGTTATTACTAAAGATAATGCAACAATTAAAATTGATACAGTTGTGTATTTAAAAATTGAAGATCCAAAACTTTTTGCATATGGAGCTGAAAATCCAATTAGAGCTATTGAAGCATTAGTTTCTACCACACTTAGAAACTTAATTGGAGAATTGGAACTTGATGAATCATTAACATCAAGAGAAATTATTAACTCAAAATTAACAAGTATTTTAGATAAAGCTAGTGATTCTTGAGGGATTAAAGTGAATCGTGTGGAATTACAAAACATTATTCCACCACACGAAGTTCAAGAAGCTATGGTGCGTCAAATGCAAGCTGAAAGAGATAAAAGAGCCCAAATTTTAGAAGCTGAAGGGATTAGACAAAGTGAAATCTTAAAAGCTCAAGGATACAAAGAAAGTAAGATTTTAAATGCCGAAGCTAACAAACGTGCTTTAATCTTAGAGGCTGAAGCTCAAAAAGAAAAAAGCATTCTTGAAGCTCAAGGTAAAAAACAAGCTATTGAACTTCTTAATGCAAGTGAAATTTCAGCACAAGTGCTTAATTACAAAGCGATTGAAGAGCTTGGAAACTTAGCTAACGGAAGAGCTACAAAAATCATTATTCCGCCTAATTTAGGGGATGTAGCTTCATCTATGGCAGTTGCTAAAGCTGTATTAGAAGAAAAAGAAAGCAAAGAAAAATAATTTAAAATTAGCCAATTGGCTAATTTTTTAATTTATAATTAAACAATATGAAGCAAAATAATAACTATAATGCTGAAAGCATAACTCAACTAAAAGGTCTTGAAGCCGTTAGAAAACGTCCAGGAATGTATATTGGTGGAACTGATGTACATGGGCTTCATCACCTTGTTTGAGAAATTGTAGATAATGCAATTGATGAAGCTCTTGCAGGATATGCTAATAAAATTGATGTTATTTTAAAAAATGATGGATCAGTTATTGTAGCAGATAATGGTCGGGGAATACCGGTTGATAAAGCTAAAGGTGAAAATAGAACTGCTGTAGAAATTGTCTTTACAGAACTTCATGCTGGAGGTAAATTTAACGCTGGAGCATATAAATCTAGTGGTGGACTTCATGGGGTTGGATCTAGCGTTGTAAATGCATTATCAAGCAAATTAATTGTTACTGTAGCAAGGGATAAAAAGTTATATCAAACAGTTTTTGTCCAAGATAAAATTGTAGAAAGAACTCATGAAATTGGGACTTCAAAAACTACAGGAACTACAGTTCAATTTTGACCTGACTATTCATTTTTTAAGAAAGCTAAATTGAACATTAGCACCATTAGTGAGAGATTGAAAGAAAGTTCGTTCTTAATTTCAGGACTTAAAATCACATTAATTGATGAAAGTAGTGACTTTAAAGAGGTTTATGAATATCAAAATGGACTTCAAGCTTTCTTAAGTTTCCTTAATGATTCAAAAGATAAACTTACCGAAGCTGTTTCGTTCCATGAAATAAAAAAAGAAATTGAAGTTGATTTTGCTTTCCAATGAACTGATTCATATAATTACATTGGACTTAGCTTTGTAAATAATGTTAAAACTCGTGATGGTGGAACCCACGAAACAGGGATGAAAAATGCTTTCACTAAAGTGTTTAACGATTTTGCTATTCGTGAAGGTGTGCTTAAAAATAAAAATGTTTTTGATGGCGATGATATTCGTGAAGGACTTAGTGTTATTTTATCTTTAAAAATCCCTGAACACTTACTTGAATTTGTAGGGCAAACTAAAGATAAATTAGGAACTCCTGATGCTAAAAATGTTGTTGAAGAAGTTGTTTCTAAGTATTTAGAAATTTGAATTGCAGAAAATAAAAATGTAGCGAAAAAAGTGCTTGATAAGCTTAAAAAAGCTTATGAAATTCGCCAAGAAGAACGTAAACGGAGAGCTGAAGCTAGAAAATCTAAAAATGTGCTTAAAGACAAAGTTGTTCTTAGTGATAAATTAACTCCAGCCACATCCAAAAAAGCAGAAGAAAAAGAACTTTTCTTAGTTGAGGGGGATTCTGCTGGTGGTAGCGCTAAAAGCGGTAGAGATCGAAGATATCAAGCCATTTTACCACTTAGAGGAAAAGTCATCAACTCCGAAAAATCTAAGCTTTTAGACATTATTAAAAATCAAGAAATTGGGACAATCATTAATACAATTGGTGCTGGATATGGGAAAGATTTTGATATTTCCAAATCTCAATATGGAAAAATTGTAATTATGACTGACGCGGACACCGATGGTGCTCATATTCAGATTTTATTATTAACTTTCTTTTATCGTTTTATGAAACCTTTAATTGAGCAAGGAAAAATTTATATTGCGTTAGCTCCACTTTATAAAGTAACTACTAAAGCTAATAAGAAAATTCAGTATGCTTGAGATGATGAAGAACTTAAAGAAATCTTAGATTCAATCAAGGGGGCATACGAACTTCAACGCTATAAAGGGCTTGGTGAAATGAATGCTGACCAGCTTTGAGAAACTACAATGAACCCTGAAACTAGAACTCTTGTAAAAGCAACTATTGAAGATGCTTCACTTGCTGAAAGAAGAGTAAGTGTGCTTATGGGTGATAATGTTTCAAATAGAAGAGAGTGAATTGACCGTAATGTGGACTTTTCAAATGAAGATGATTTCATTGAGAAAATTAAAACCAATAATTAACAAATTGCACGTGCTTAGCATGTGCTTTTTAAATACTTTTGCTCTTATAAGGTGCCCTTAAAAGGACAAAATAAAACCCAAAGCAAGTTTGCTTTGGGTGACAAATTATTCAAGACCATTTTTGTTTTTAAGGTTAATTTTGATTGGGCAACCTCTAAAATCAAATGTTTCTCTAAGTTGATTTTCAAGGAAACGAAGGTATGAAAAGTGAGCATATTTTTTGTTATTAACAAAGAAAGTAAAAGTAGGAATTTTTGAAAGTTCTTTTCTAGCGTAGTAAATGTTTAATCTACCACCATTGAAAGGAACTGCAGGTTGAATTAGTTGTGTTTCTAACACAAAGTTTGAAAGAAGTGAAGGTTTAATATCTCTTTCAAGATTGGTACGCACCATTTTAATTGTTTCAATCAATTTACCAATTCTTTGATTGTATTTAGCTGAAATAAAGACAAATGGAACTCAAGGAACAAAGTGGAATTTTCTTCTCATTTTTTCTTCATATTGAGCCATTGTATTGGTTTCTTTTTCAATTAAGTCTCATTTGTTTACTACTATAATTACAGGTTTTTCGTTATCAAGGGCATAACCAATAATTCTTGAGTCAAAATGACTAATCTCATCTTGAGTAGCATCAATAACAATTAAAGATAAATCAGCTTCAGCAAGAGAGTTCATAGCACGCATTAAAGCGTAATGGTCAACACTTTCAATTAATTTAGATTTTTTAGTAATACCAGCTGTATCAACAACTTTGTATTTGTCACCATCAATGGTAATGGTAGATTTAACACTATCACGAGTAGTACCTGCTATTTCGGATACAATTGATCTATTTTCCTTAGCTAAATTGTTTAAAAGAGAGCTTTTTCCAGCGTTAGGCTTACCAATAATTGCAAGGTTGAACAATTCTTCTTCTTGTGTTTCTGTGAAGTCGAGTTTTTCAACGCAAGTATCTAAAACTTCACCAATTCCTTCACCATGAAGAGCAGAAATGGCGAAAATATCATCAACTCCTAGTTTATATCATGAGTAATCAAACATTTGGTTATTTTCAAGCTTATTAGCGACTGCAATAATTGGTTTATTGCTTTTTCTAAGAATGTTCATAATGAATAAATCATCATTTGTAATTTCGCTATTTCCGTCAAAAAGAAAGATAATTGCATCAGCTTCTTCGATAGCGATTTTAGCTTGAATTTGAATTTGCTCTTGGAAAGGTTTATTTTCAATTTCGATTCCACCAGTGTCGATAATTTTAATTTTATGACCTGTTCATTCAATTGTTTCGTATAAACGGTCACGAGTAACTCCAGGTTGGTCATAAACGATAGAAACTTTTTTACCTACTAATCTGTTGAAGAAAGTACTTTTACCAACATTTGGTTTTCCAATAATTGCAACTGTATTACGCATTTTGCTCCTTAATTTTTGAGTTTACAATGTCTACAATTTTATCAATTACTTCTTCACGCGTCATTTGAGTACAATCAATTAAAATAGAGTCTTCAGTTTTGTGGAGTGGATCAACTTCGCGGTGCATATCTTGAGCATCTCTTTTTTTAACGTCATACAAAACTTCTTCAAAGTTAGTTTCATAACCTAACTGTTTGTTTTGTTGTCATCTACGTTTAGCTCTTTCTTCGGGATTAGCTCAAAGGAAGATTTTCACTTCAGCATGTGGCATAATTCTAAATGTTGTGTCTCTACCGTCGATAATGAAACCTTTGCTTTTCTTGGTCATATGTTGAATAAAATCAACCACAAAATTTCTAACTTCTTGGATTTTAGCTACAGTAGCTGCTGATTGAGAAATGTATTCTGCACGAATTTTGAGTGAAACATCTTCGCCTTTTAAAAAGACAGTGTCATTTTCTTTTAATTTAACCATTCCAAGCTCTAAAGTAGACACTACTTGATCATGATCTTTTAAATCCACTCCTGAGTTAATTGCATTTAATGCGACAGCACGATAAATGCTGCCTGAATTGATAAACGTGTAATTTAATTTTTCAGCTAATTGTTTTGAAACTGTTGACTTACCTGCTCCTGATGGTCCATCAATAGCTATATTTACCTTCATTTTTGCTCCTTATTTAAAATATATTAAAAAACACCCTTGAGTTTAAATGTCCATTTTTTTGACAATTATTCTGGTGGTGTTTTTCATATCTATTATGCCGTTAGCACTAGAATTTTTAATTGTAAAATTTTGATTTATTTCTAAAAGTAAATCATCTAATTCGTTTGATTGGAAATTGTAAGTGTCCATAAAAGAACCCCTATCATTTTGGAGTTTTTCATTTAACTTGATAAAACTTTTTTCCAATTCAAATAAATTTTGATTTTCGATTTTATTTGAATTTGTGTTAATAACAAGCTCTTCAAATTCTTTTGTATTTGGCAATTGCAAGTTGTTATTAAAGGTTTGGTTAATTCAATCAATTTCATTTAAAAGAGATTGATTTTCATTAAGAGATAGCAACTTTAATTTCCGAAAATCATATTTTTGCGTAATTGGAACATCCTCTTGTTTATTACGCATCATATATTGTTATATTTTACTTTAAAATATAAATAATAGTAATTTAAAATAGAAATTTTTAATTCTAGCATGCCTTAAAATAAATTTAAAACATAAATTTGATTTTATACAGAAATTGTTTTATCATTATTTATACAACATTGACATAACATAAAAATCTTTTTAGGAACTATTATGAAAAAAACAAAAATAATTTTACTTTGTATTTCAAGCATATTGGTCATTGGATCAATAGCAACAGGGATTGCTTTTGGAGTAAAAACTGCTAAAAATAATGATCAAAAAACAGGTGAAACAGGAAAAGAAAATCAACCAGAAAAACAAGTTGATGGTGACAAAAAAACTTCAGAAACTAATGGAGAAAATGCCCAGCCAAGTGAGCCTTCTAAAGATGCTCAAGAACCGGCAGATGAGATTGTCAAACCAGAAAACCCTAATATTGAAGTTGTGGAAGTTACAAAAAACGTGACTTTCAAATTCTTCATCGGAAATAAATACTTAACTGGAAAAGATTTTTCTATTGATGCAAGAGTGGCAAATAACAAAATCAAATTAAATGAAATTAACTTTCCTTTCCGGTTTATCACTTCAGTAAATGAAGTTGATTTTGCAGATGTTGTTAATTTAACAATAACACCAATTTATAGTGTTATAAGTGTAAAACTTATTCATAATAGTTCAGAAGTTTATATTCAAACATTTAACCTATTTTCAAACGAAAATAGCATTTTAAGCTCAAATATTGAATTGCCAAATGGATATAAATTTGCTCAAGCTCAACCCGAAAGAATAAATTTCAGTAGTACTCAAAAAGAGATCAGAATTGATGTAGCAAAAATTGTAAATGTAAAACAAATGCTTCTTCATTTTGTAGATAAGGTAAATCCATTAAACAATCAAGATGTAACAATTACAAACATTCGCGCTGAAGATAATTCAGTAAATATTCAAAAATATCTTCCAGAAAACTTTGCTTTTGATAACCCAACTGATGAAAATGTTACTTATAAAAAAGAACTAACATTATATATTCATAAAATGAAAAAAGCTTTTATTGTTAAGTTTTTAAGCGAAAACAACGTAATTTCGCAATATCTCAGTGAAATTTATGTAGACGAAACAATTGTAAATCTTGACAAAACAAAAATACCAAATAATTATGAATTAATAAGTGATCAATCTTCATATGAATATGCTCAAGAAATAGATATAAACGTAAGAAAAAAACAAAAATCAGTAACTATAATTTACAGATTTAATAATGCAGAAGTTTTTCAAAGAGTAGAACAAATTGATTTAGATACTGCAACAATTTCTATTAATAAATGAATTCCGGAAGGTTACTTATTAGCAAGTGGGGAAACTGAAAATAAAGCAGTTAGCGACAAAATTATTGTTAATGTCATCAAAGAAAATAATGAAGATGAAAAGCAATCATTAATTTCTAAAATTAATGAAAATAAAGAAATGTTCTTCAAAATTGAAGCTCATAAAGATTTATTCACTAATAGCGAATTAAAAAACATATTAGCCCAAAAAACAATTCTATTTGAAAATCTTGAGAGCTATTCAGTTCAAGAATTGAACCAAAAACTTGATGAAATTAATAAAGCTTTTAATTTATCATATTCAAATAGCAAAGAACTTTTTGATGCACAAAAATCATTGAATTTACCGAAATTACAAGAACTCAAAGCAAATAATTATTACTCAAATGATTTTGAGAAATATATAAATGATATTGTTTCTAGCTATGATTCTAGACAAGATGAAAATCAAAAATTAGATTTATTTATTGAAGAGTATTCAAAATTCAAAATTCAAGCATCTGAGATGGATGTATTTAAAGAAGAAACAGATAAATTTCTCACTAATAAACCAGAGAGACTTGGGTATAAAGCTTACTTAAAAGCAGACGCTAAAAAAAATAAAGACTATGATGGAAATGATTATTATAAAGTGCCAACTAACAGTAAATTCGATTTAAAAATTAAAATCCTTAACCCTGATAAGTCACAAAACGAATTTTGATACCTTAAACATCTTTACAAACATCTTAAAACAAAATTTTTAAACTTAAAATTAATAATAAAAGGTAGAAGACCTAATCTTTCTAAAATTCAAAAAGAGATTCATATAAGTGATATAGATTTTGATAACAACTCAATTAGTGAAGTATATTCATTTAATGATAATGAGGAAAGATGAATTGAAATCAAAATTTATCACCCAGATACAAGAGAAGTTCATTATATAGAAAACTCATTAATGGATGCTAATGATTATTCAAATGAATACATAAATAAACCATGAATTAGAACGGGTGTAGATATTGATAACACACCAGATAAGTCTGAAATTGTGGCTAATTCAGTAGATGATTTTTGATTATTTCCTAATGGGTATTCAATTGATTTTAAAGGTAAAATGGATTCAGATTCAAATTATTTAAGCAATAAAGTTAGAACTGAATGAAACAATCCTTGAAATTCAAAAATCAGTGATGGTCAATGATTCACATATGGAAATGCATTATGAGTGACTTTCTTAAAATTTTTCACAGAACTTAATTTCAAAAATTCAAACTTTAATTTTGAGAAAGAAAAATTAATTCTCACTCAACCTTTCACAAATTCCGGAAGTTTCACTTATCAAATTGAAGCAACTGCAAATAAAGACTTTAACACCGAAAATTTCAACGGAATTGGTGGAGCATTCTTTGATTTTGGATTTACTAATTTTGTAAATCATTTCCAAATTCAAAGCGGCCAAAAAGTAAAGGTAGAAATTTCTCTAAACAATGATGAAACTTCTTGAAAACCAGGCGAAGACCCAAAACGACCACTTGAAATTATTAAAAACAATAATGGTGATTTAAGTGGTCTTAAAAAGCTTGGTTATCCTTTAGCTAATTACCCTTTTATAGCTACATTTTACGGTAAATTGACTTTCAAATTATATGTAAATGATGTATTAAAATGAAACTTTAATTCACACCAAAGTTCACAATCACATTCAATTCCAATTTTCCCACTTGCTAAAAGCGAAACCGACAATCCTAAAAAAGTTGTTATTTATTCAACTTATACAAAGGCTGCAATTGGGTAAAATAAACAAACTTTTATTTATATTTAATTAATAAATACAAATTTCGTTTGTATATTTTTAAGGAGCAGGAAACGGAAAAGAAAATAAAATTAGGTGAATTTGTCACCAAAGAGAGCTCTTGATTAAAACCCCATGTAAAAGAATAAAAGAAATTACTTCATGAATAAAGAAGAGTTGAGAACTTTATAAATGATTTAATTTCAGAAAAATAATGTAATTTGATAATGCAAAAACCCATTTCTATAAAACAAAGAAATGGGTTTTTGTGTATTAAACTTAGGCTAATGAATGTAAATTATCAAATTTCAAAAATTTCACTTTCATCAGCATACATTTTGTCATTTTTGTCTATTTTGTAGTGATTTTGGAAATCTTTGGAAATACGTAATTGTAAGTTAACTCTTTCTTTTGCTGGTGAGTGCGGATCTGTTAAAAGTCTTTGGATAGCAGATTCTTTTCTTGTGATTGCTCTTTCGCAGTAAGCGTAATTTTCAAAGAATTTCTCAATGTCAAAATCTTTTTCTGTTTTAGCAGCTTCAAGCGCAGAGATAATTCCACCTTGATCAGCAATGTTTTCAGAAACTGTTAATTCACCGTTAATTTTTCCAAATGGAGTTTCAAATCCGTCAAAAAGATCGATCATAAGTTTGGTTTTTTCTTTAAAAGCAGCATAGTCTTGTTCTGTTCATCAGTTTTCAAAACTTCCGTTTTCATCAAATTGAGCACCATTATTATCAAAAGCGTGCGAAATTTCGTGACCAATTGTCATTCCAAGCCCACCATAGTTTGCGCTTGAATTTTGATTATAGTCATAAAATGGAGCTTTTAAATATCCAGCAGGGAAGACGATAACATTTGAAAGTGGATTAAAGTATGCATTAACTTCAAATGAAGTCATTCCTCAGATATTAGGATCAACTTCTTTTTTGTATAAACTTAATTGGTGTTCTTCGATGATATCAGCAAATTTACTGATATTTGAAACAAGTGTTCCACCTTCTTTGTAGGTTTGAACCACAAATTTATCAAAATATGAATAAATATAATCTGGATATCCAACCATTGGTCTTAATTTGTTAAGTTTTGTAATTGCTTTTTGAGCAGTTTCTTTAGTAAGTCAAGTGTTTCTTGATAATCTATCTTGATAAACTTTTACAATTTTATCAATCATTCTAAGTACATCTTGTCTTGATTCTTCTGTGAAATTAGCTTTTCCGTAATATAAACTAAATGGTTCACTAAAGAATCTAAGTGTAAATGAATAAGCTCATTTCGAAAGTGATCTAGGCTTTTCTGCACCACTTAATACTTTAGCAATTTAAAAAACAGTTAAACGTGTTTCAGGATTTAAAAATCTTGCAAAAGCAAGGACACTTCTTAAGTACATTAAGTCTCTAACTTGCTCAAAAGTTACTTTATTTGTGTAAAAATCGTCAATGTTTTCTAAGTATTTAAGGTTAGGAACAACAATTTGATCAATTTTTTGTTTTAAAAGTTTTTCAGCATTTTCAGCAATTGGGAAAAAGCTAACTTTTTCACTAATTTCTTTTAATTCGAGTGGGTTATAAACAACTTCAACTTTGTGAAGTTCAGTGCTAGAAAGTTTTAAATCAACAAGCTTTTTATCTGCTTCAAAAGCATTTTTAACAATTTTTAAAGCTTCTGCTTTTGTTTTACCAAGCGATCTAAAAAGTTTAACAGATACTTCTTTAACTGTTGAAAGAATTTTTTGAGCTTCTTCTTTACGTGAATAATATTCTTTTGAAGGTAAAAGTAAGTCAGGCTCACTAAATCACAAAGTATAAACTTTGTTATTTACAAAATCTTCAGCTACTTCAAAATCATAAGGAAGAAAAGAAGAGATTTTTCTTATTTTAAAGTAGTTATTATTAAAATCTTCTCAGCTATTAAGTGACTCAATAAAATTCAAATCTTCTAAAGCTGGTTTCCAACCTAATTTAGTTTGCATTTTAGTGTTTTTGAGCATTTTGTAAAATTTCACCATCTCATGAATTTGATGGTTATTTGGAAGTTCTTTTTTACCAAGTGATCAATCGTTTACTAACTTTCTAAGTTCTTTTTCAATTTCTAAATGAAGCTCTGAATATGAGCTTAAACTTGAAAGATCTTTAGGGATTTTTCTTTTTTTAATCCAGTTTTTATTTACATAGTTATAAAAATCGTTTTTTAATTCGTTTTTCATATATTTTCCTTCGGTATTAATCTATATTTATTAATTTTACATTGATTGTTTTTAGATGTACAAAATGGTTTAATAATTTTCAAACAAATCTAGCATATAGCACTTTTTTATTAAAAAACTGCATAAAAATGTAAAATTTAAGTGCTATGGGATTTTTTAAGAATTTAATTAATAAAGTATTTAATAAAAACAAAGAACAAGACGCTCAAGAATTAGAGAAAAAACTAGAAGAAAAAAAGCGTGAAGAAATCGTTAATAGCAGCAAATTTCAAAAGTATGAAACCGGGTTAAACAATAGTTCCAACTTTGGAAAAAAACTTTTAGAGCTGCAAAACAGACACACAAAAATTGATGAGGAATTCTTTGAAGAACTCGAAGAACTCCTTATTATGTCAGACATTAACTCTTCACTTGTTTATACAATAGTTGAAAAAATTAAAAGAGAAGTAAAGACTAATCAAATTGATGATCCAAAATTAATTGGTGAAATTGTTGCTGATCAAATGTTTGTTATTTATACCAATAACTCAGTAGTTGATACAACTTTAAATTATGAAGATGGAAGATTGAATGTCTTTGTAGTTGTAGGGGTTAATGGTTCAGGAAAAACAACTTCGATTGCTAAATTAGCCTATAGATATGCTCAGCAAGGTAAAAAAGTCTTAATTGCTGCCGCTGATACATTTAGAGCTGGAGCTGTAAATCAACTTAATGAATGAGCAAACAGAATTGGTGTTGATATTGTACGTCCAGATAAAGAAGGTGCTGATCCTTCTTCTGTAGTTTATAAAGCTATGGATAAAGCAACAAGCGAAAATTATGACCTTTTAATTGTTGATACTGCAGGTAGATTGCAAAATAAAGTGAATTTAATGAATGAGCTGCAAAAAATGATTTCAGTTATGAACAAATTTGTTGAAAATGCTCCACATGAATCGATTTTAGTTTTAGATGGAACTACAGGTCAAAATGGTCTTTCACAAGCTGCAGCATTTAAAGAAGTTGCTAATTTGACAGGAATTATTTTGACAAAAATGGACGGTACATCAAAGGGTGGAATTGTCCTTTCAATTAAAGATGAATACAATTTGGATGTTAAATTTTTAGGTCTAGGTGAGAAATTAGATGATTTACAAGAATTTGATTTAGAGCTATTTATTTACCAAATGACTAAGGATTTAATTGATGCAAAATAAAAAATCATTAGAAAATTTGCATAGATATTCAGTGTTATTTGAAAAATACAAAAACTTTCTTACTCAAAACCAAAGGCAAGTTTTTGAACTCTATTTTTACAACGATTTATCTTACGCTGAAGTGGCTGAAATCTTAGCAACAACAAGAACAAATGCTTATGATACAGTCAAAAAAGCTATTGCTAAATTAGAAAAATTAGACGAAAAAATGGCAAATTAGCATTGTGAAAAACTTTTATATTGGAGGCAAAAATGCACAACATTTTATCTTTTAAAACTAAATTAAAAAAACTTTGGACAAGCTCATTTGCTGTTTGACTTGCTGGTCAAATTTTAGGAACAATAATTGCAATTATAATTCTTGCACTTATAATTGCAGGTGTTTATAATTCATCTAAGGATGGAGGAACATTTCAATCAGATTCTACAAATGGTTTTTGATATTTACTATTTGCTAAATTTTTAGCATTAGGTATTTTTACTGTTGTAGTACTTTTACCTATTGCTATTGCATCTGTAGTATTAACAATTTTATATATTATTTCATTAATGAAATTCTCAAACCCAGAACCAAATGATATGGGTAATTTCATGATAGCAGAATTAAGAAAAAAAGCAAAAACTACAGCAATATTATTTATCGTAAGTTTATCTATTTGAGCTTTTAATCTTGTTGTGATGTTTATACCATTTGTAAATGGTATCATCGGATTTTCAGGTATTGCAATTTTTGCGCTTCATATTGTAGGGTTTGTTTTTGGATACAGCATTAATAAAAAATTAAGAGATATGGATCAATATCAAATGTTTAATCAACAAACAACAACAAACTAATTTTTAAACTTAAAATATGTTGAAAAACTTCCCTATTAACAAGGGAGGTTTTTCTTAATTGGAAAAGTTTTTTGTATGCTAATTTTCACTATATTAGTATAATTAACCTATTATTATTATTATTATTTATTATCTAATATAATAGAAAGAAGAAAAATGGAACAAATTTTATCTTTACAACAAAAACTGAAGAAGAGATGATTAGGTTCATTTATTTCTTGACTTTGAACTCAAATCATTGTCCCAATAGCCATAATATTTATTATTTATTGAATTTATGACTCAATTACATCTCAAACATCTGATAGTTTAAATAGCATTATTTCAGGTTCAAACCAAAATGAAAGCGACTTGCAGGCATCTGATGTTTTTAAATTAGTTATAGCTATTTTGCTATCTTTATTAGCTTTTGCAAGCATAATTTGTTATATTGTTTTAACTATTTTATACATTGTTCCATTGTTTAAATTTAGTTTTTCTAAAGTGAATTTACACCAAAATCCTTTATTAATCGATATAAAAAAGAGAGCTAAACATACTGCAATATTATTGATTATCAGCATGTCACTTATTATCTTTACTGTTATTATTTATTGAATTCCTTTTATTAATTACAATTCAGCAGCAATGGGAATGCCTATGCTTGTGCTTAATGTTACAGCGTATAGATTAGGGAGCAAAATTAACAATGAATTAATACAACTAGATAGCTCCCAAACAATGAATTTAAACCCACAAAGCTTTTAATTTTCTAAACTTATAATCTAATTTAAATATTAAATTTACAGCCACAATTCACTTACAAACGATTTTAGTATAATTAAAATATTAATTCAAAAAAGGGGATAAAATGCAAGAAAGTATTCACGAATTCCAACCTAACTTGAAGAAAGCATACAAAAAAGCTTTAATCTTTTGAATTATTAGCATTTCACTTGGTTTTTCAACTCACATAATGATAGGAATTTTTGCAGCGTTAGTAGAAAAACCAGAAGAATATTGATATTTAATATTAATTGGCGCTCTTTTCTTTATGGTAAGAATAGGTTTTTGAGTAGTATTTTTAACTTTCGGAATCATTTATGCCGTTAAATTAGGAAAATTTGGTTTTCAAAATATGCCCTATA
The DNA here is from genome assembly GCF_900660495.1 of Mycoplasmopsis gallinacea. Lineage (NCBI taxonomy): Bacteria > Bacillati > Mycoplasmatota > Mycoplasmoidales > Metamycoplasmataceae > Mycoplasmopsis > Mycoplasmopsis gallinacea. Next base: position 660,022 of record NZ_LR214950.1, read on the forward strand.
TTGATAATCCACAAATTCAAAACGACGCAAAAGTGGCCACAATTTTGTTAGGTATTGGTATGTGTAAAAACATCTTAAATATAATACCTTTTGTTGGAATTTTCACATCAATAATCTCACTAGTTCTTATGATAGTAGGGTTTTACTTTGGTAATAAAGTTAATGAAGCTCTTGATAAAGCGGTAAATCCTCGAAGATATTAGAAATTAAAAAATCAGCAAGATAATAATTAAAACTTGCTGATTTTTAATTCAGAATTATTTATGCATAACGTTATCTATAAACAATAAATAAGCATTATATAGTGATGAATGACATAAAGCGTTTTGGAAAATATCTTTCAATTCTTGCAAGGATACTCACTCGTTTTTACTAATTTGTTCAAAGTACGAACCATCGTTTTGGGGTTCAGTTTCAACAACTTCGCTTGTTTTTTCAAAAACAAAAGTATAAACTACTTCATTGCTTTGTGTAGTTGCAATATATTTTCCGCTTGCTCTAAGATGTGAGTTTTCTAAATATATTCCACCTTCTTCAAAAGTTTCTCTAAGAGCAGTTTCTAAAGGTGTATCACCTTCTTCAATTGTACCGGTGATACATGAAGGATATAATAAGTCTTGAGGTTTTTCTTCTAAGACTAAATTCGGAAGAAGTTGCTTTCTAATCAGAAAGTAAAAATCATTATTTTCTTTTTTAAACACTAATGAAGCAATACTATTAATCCCTTTGCGCTCTGCGTACACAAATCCTTTGGAAGTTTGGTGTAAAGAAAGTCACTCATTTTGGTGAAGTACTTTATATTCTTGAATGTGTTTAGCTTTTTTCATAAATTAAAAAAAGAATTTGTATTAACAAATTCTAGATTGATTGTAATTCTTTTTTAAGTTCTTTATAAACGTCTGAAATGCTTTCACCATTAATTGATTGTTTGATAACTCTACCTAAGAAATCACCTAAGCTTACCACTTGAAGTTTTGAGTATTTTTTTACAAGTACTGTGTTATCAATACTATCTGTGATGATGACTTTATCAACATTTGGGTTGTTTTCAAAAACATCAAATCCTTTGGTGAAAATTCCGTGGGTTGCACAAATAATGATTTTTTTAGCACCTTCTTTTTTAAGTGTATCAGCAGCTTTTAAAATTGTTCCACCAGTGTCAATAATGTCATCAATAATAACTGCATTTTGGTCTTTAATATCACCAATAAGTCCCATAACTTCAGTTTGGTTAACACCAGTTCTACGTTTGTCAATGATACAAATTTTAACTGTATCTGCAATTAATTCAGCCAATTTTCTAGCTCTAACAGTTCCGCCATGATCTGGAGAAACTACTGTGAAAGTTTCGTGTGTTTCTTTTAATACTTTAGCAAGTGGGTATTGACCTTTTAAATCATCAACTGGGATGTTGAAGAAACCTTGAATTGAAGGGTTGTGTAAGTCAACGCAAATAACTTTTGTAGCACCTGCTGTTTGGAGAATATCGGCAACTAATTTAGCTCCAATCGGTTGTCTTCCGCTTGCTTTACGATCTTGACGAGCATATCCATAGTAACTTAAACATACTGTGATGCTTCTTGCGCTTGCTCTTTTAAGCGAATCAATGAAAAGCAATAATTCCACAATGTTGTCATTTACTGGTCTAGATGTACTTGCTACAACGAAAACATCATGATCCCTAACAGTTTTATCAGCAACAAGCATAAACTCACCATCTGCATAAACTGTTTTTTCAACTTTTGAAAGAGGTATTCCAACAATTTCAGAAACTTTTTCTGCAAGTTTTTCAGTGTTGTTCACACCAAATAAAATTGTATTTGATTTGTTCATTATGATCCTTTGAAAATTTTTTACATCTATATTTTATATGTTATTTTTAAAATATAAATACTAAAAATTAAAAAGTGAAAAAATATTTTATAAAAAATAGTGGAATTAATTACATATTTTATATTTTTTTAACCTTTTTAGTTAAAAAATAGAACTAAAAAGTTAAATAATTTAAATATAAAGAAAGAATTCAAGTTCTTTCAAATTTTTAATAAATACAAACAATAAATAGAGGTTTTATGAAAGATAAAAAATTTTTCGATTCTAAAGAATATTTAAACAAGATTCATGCCTGATGACGTGCTGCAAACTATTTATCAGCTGGACAAATTTACTTAAGAAATAACCCACTTTTACATGAAGAATTAAAAGCGGACGATATTAAAATTTATCCAATTGGACACTGAGGAACAATTCCTGGTCAAAACTTAATTTATGCACACTTAAACCGTGTTATTAATAAATATGACTTAGAAATGTTCTACATTGAAGGTCCTGGACATGGTGGGCAAGTTATGATTTCTAACTCATATCTTGACGGAAGTTATACAGAGCTTTTCCCTGAAATTACTCAAGATGTTGAAGGAATGACAAGAATGTTCAAAAGATTCTCATTCCCAGGCGGAACAGCTTCACATGCTGCACCTGAAACACCAGGAAGTATCCATGAAGGTGGAGAACTTGGATATGACTTTCACACGCAACAGGAGCTATTTTAGATAACCCACAAATTATTGCTGCAACAGTAATTGGTGATGGTGAAGCTGAAACAGGTCCATTAGCAGCTGGATGATTCTCAAATTCATTTATTAACCCAGTAACAGATGGTGCTGTTTTACCAATTTTACACATTAATGGTGGTAAAATTTCTAACCCTACACTTTTAGCTCGTAAAACTGATGAAGAAATCAAAAATATGCTTAATGGTTTCGGGTGAGATGCTATTTTCGTTGAAGGTGATGTATTTAACCCTAAAGGGATTCATGAACCAATGGCTAAAGCGTTCGATGAAGCTATTGAGAAAATTTTAAAAATTCAAGCTGAAGCTCGTCAAAAAAGTGCTGATGAAGCTAAAAGAGGATTTTGACCTGTTCTTGTTGTTAGAACTCCAAAAGGATGATCTGCTCCTCACTCATTTAAAGGAGAAGTGATTGAAGGAAGTTTCAGAGCTCACCAAGTTCCACTTCCAGTTAGTGCAGAAAACTTAACATACAAAGATGATCTTGAAAAATGACTTAGATCATACAAACCAGAAGAGTTATTTAATAAAGATGGAAGCTTTAAAACAGAATATGCTGAAATTGCTCCTAAAGGAAACAAAAGAATGGGAATGCACCCAATTACAAATGGTGGTGTAGATCCTAAAGTTCTTGAATTATCACCATGAGAAAAATTTGCTTTAAAATTTGACAAACCAGGTGAAATTAAAGATCAAGATATGGTTAATGCTGGAAAATACTTTGCTGATATGATTGTGAAAAACCCACACAATTTCCGTGCATTTGGACCAGATGAAACTAAATCAAATCGTATGTTTGAAGTTTTAAAAGTTACAAAAAGACAATGACTTGAAAGAGTTGATGCTGAATTAGATGAAGCAATTGGGCCAAGTGGTAGATTAATTGATTCACAATTATCAGAACACCAAGCAGAAGGGTTCTTAGAAGGGTATGTATTAACAGGAAGACATGGGTACTTTGCTTCATATGAATCATTCTTAAGAGTTGTTGATTCAATGCTTACACAACACATGAAATGAGTTGCTAAAGCACAAAAAGTTAACTGAAGAAATGATTATCCATCACTTAACGTAATTGCTACATCAACAGCATTCCAACAAGACCACAACGGTTATACACACCAAGATCCAGGTATTTTAGGACACCTTGCTGATAAAAAACCTGAACTTATTCGTGAATACCTTCCAGCTGATTCAAACACTCTTTTAGCTGTTTTAGAAAAAGCATTTAAAGAAAGAAATGTAATTAACTTAATCGTTGCTTCAAAACAACCTAGAGAACAATTCTACAATGTTGAAGAAGCTAAAGAATTAGTTGAAAAAGGACTTAAAGTTATCGACTGAGCATCAACAGTCAAAGATGGTGAAGAACCAGATGTTGTACTTGTAGCAAGTGGTACAGAACCAAACCTTGAAATGCTTGCAGCAATTTCATACCTTAACAAAGAATATCCATCACTTAAAATTAGATTTGTAAACGTTGTTGATTTATTAAAACTTCGTCACCCAAGCATTGACCCACGTGGACTTAGTGATGAAGAATTTGATGCAATTTTCACAAAAGATAAACCAGTTGTATTTGCATTCCACGGATACGAAGGGTTAATTAGAGATATCTTCTTTAACAGACATAACCACAACTTAAAAGTTCATGGATATCGTGAAAAAGGAGATATTACAACTTCATTTGACATTCGTTTAATGAGTGATATGGACAGATTCCACATCTCAGAAACTGTAGCTAAAGCTGTTTATAAAGATAATGATTCTGAATTTGTAAAACAAATGCAAGATAAAGTTAAAGAACACAAAGCTTACATCAAACAATATGGTATCGATATGGATGAAGTTAGATACTGAAAATGAGAAGGTGTTAAAAAATAATATTTAATTTCAAAACCCTGCCTTATTAAGCAGGGTTTTTCTTTTGTTTCCTTTCCAAGCTAGGGCAATCAAAAAACACTAATATCCATAAAATTAAGTGATATTAGTGTTTTAATCCTTCAAAATTACACACATAAAAAACGCAAATCTATAAAAGATTTGCGCCATTTTAAATTATCATTGTGAAATTGGTAATCCGTATTCGTCTCTTTGAGCACCACAAATTGCTAAAATAAAATCGATAAACGCTCAAATTCCAAATGTAGGAACAAGTAAAAGTAATTTACAAATTCCTAAACCAATTCTTCCAGCGTAAAATCTATCTATTCCTAAACCACCTAAGAAGAAGCTTAAAAGTACTAAAGTAGTTCTGCTTTTTCTACTTACTTGTGGGAATCCACCAAATCCCATATTCATATTGTTATTCATGTTATTGTTCATGTTGAAATTTCCGTTTCCAAAATTGTTTCCATTTCCGAAGTTATCTCCGTTATTCATATTCTCTCCTTTTTGTTTTTTTATTAATTGCTAGTATTATATATTATTTTTATAATTCTTAAATTTAGGGTTATTAAGCAATTTTTTGTGGTTATTTACTTCTTTCTAATTTATCAAGCAATTTATTGATGTATAAGCCAACTGCAGCATCTTTGTAATGATGTTCAAAAATTTCATCAGCAATTTCTTTGTATCTTTTTACTGAGTTTCCTAAAGCAACAGCTTTACCAATTTTTCCTTGTGTTGTAGCATCATTTCCTGAATCACCAATGTGAATTGCGTTTTGTGGATTAATTCCTAAAAAGTTGCAATAGAACACTTCTGCATCACCTTTTGTAGCTTCTGGCGCTGTGATTTCTAAAGCGTGGTCTTTATGTCCACTAAGAGCAACATTAAGCTTCCCTTCAAATTTCTTGCTTAATTCTTTTCATAAACGATGCACTTTTTTTCTTGACGGCGATCACACAAGCACTTTAAAAACATCTAAATCATTTTTAAAGTCACTTAATGGTTTACCTGTAAATTTAGTGAAAATCATAATTGCCTTCATAAAAATATTTCTTACATAAGCATGATTTACAGGGTCTGAATTTAAAATAAAACTTGCTTTAGCTTTATCTAATTCATTAAAAAGATCTTGCATAACTGATTTTTCAATCGCAAAGTTTTTAATTAATTTATTGTGGTGAATAATTTGAGCTCCATTTCAAGCAATATAATTTAAATCACCAACTTTTGAAACGATGTATTCAGTTTCGTGATTAATTCCTCTACCTGTAGATACAACTACTTTTATACCTGCTTTTTTAGCTCTTTCAATTGCTTCTAAGTTTTCTTTACTTGGAACTTTTGTGTAATTGTCTTTTGAATCAAGTAAAGTCGCATCTAAGTCGACAAAAATTATTTCTGGTTTCTTCATAACCTTAATTATATAGAGAATTTGGATAATAAAAAATGCAAAAGGTCGTTTATAGACCTTCTGCAAGATTAAGCTTCTTCGTTTCGAATAACCACAGCATTGAATTGTAATGATCTAGGACAAATAAATGCTTTTAAGGTTTCATTGTATTGAAGATATAGTACGTTTCTAGAATATTCTCTAATGTAAGGTTTTTCGTTTAGAAACTCTAATTTCAAAATTGGGATGTTAGCCACTTCTCTTTTTGATTCTTCCAAATCGCTATTAACAACTGGTGTGATTTCAACTTGGTGACTAAGTAAAATATTTTTTGTAAGAAGCTCTTTTTCACGCGGATTAAAAAAGCCATTAACAAATTTATATACAACATCTAATTGTGTCTGGATTTCGCTTTCAGAAACTCCATCAAAGACCTTATTTTCCTTAATGAAACTAACAAAATCATTATCAAAATTTTCTCTTTGAAAGAAATTTTTTTGCTTAGTTTTTCATATTCTTAAAAACTGATCAATGATGAATATTTCGCCTACTAAACCAATCATATAAATATGCTCATCATTGCAATAATTACATAATGTATAAACTCTTGTTCCCATATGTATGTATTATATATTGTTTTATGAATTATAATTTAGACATATGCAAAGATATGAACAAGAGTATTGAGATAAAAATTTAAGCATTATTGGTCTTGACGAAGTGGGTCGGGGGTGTGTTGCTGGCCCAATGGTAGTAGCTGGAGTGATTTTCCCAATTAACTACGAAAATAACAAAATTAAAGATTCGAAAAAACTTACTGCAAAACAAAGAGAAGAACTTTTTGAAATAATTAAAAAAGATGCACTTGAAGTAGTTTATGTTTTTATGAGTGAAGAAGAAATTTTTAATTTAAACCCTAAAAAAGCATCAAAAACAGGAATGGAGAGATGCTTGGATCTTATTAAAAGTGATGTTGACTTAGTTATGACTGATTTTGAGAAAATTGACACTGAAAAAGAGCAAATTAACTTAGTTAAAGGTGACCAAAAATCAATTAGCATTGCTGCATCAAGCATTATAGCTAAAGTTGTTCGTGATCAATATATGGACAATCTTAGTTCAAAGCACCCTGAATTTGGTTGAGATAGAAACAAAGGATATCTAACTAAGGAACATTTAAATGCTATTTTTGCATATGGAATCACTGATTTTCATAGAAAGAATTTTGAACCCATAAAAAGCATTTTAACCACAAAAAACAATAGTATAAATTAATTTTTAACTAATTTTAGTGATTATTATATGTGGTAAAATTAGTATTATGATAAAAGTCAATAACTTAACATTTAGATACCGTCCAGATGATTTAAAACCTGCACTTAATAACGTTAGTTTCGAGATCAAAAGAGGCGAATATGTAGCAATTTTAGGGCATAATGGATCAGGGAAAAGTACCTTATCTAAAATACTTGTAGCATTACTTAAACCACAAAAAGGAACCATCGAAATTGATGGTATTTTATACTCTAAAGAAAACCTTAGAAAAATCAGACAAAAAATTGGAATTATCTTTCAAAATCCTGATAACCAATTTGCGGGCTCAAGTGTTGAAGATGATATTGCTTTTGGACTTGAAAATAAGAATATGCCACAAAACGAGATGAAAAAGCGAGTGTTAGAGTATGCTAAAAGAGTTGATATGCAAAAACACTTAGAAAAAGAGCCTGAAAATCTTAGTGGTGGGCAAAAACAAAGAGTTGCTATCGCTTCTGTGCTTGCTTTAGACCCTGAAGTTGTTATCTTTGATGAAGTTACTTCCATGCTTGATCCTAAAGGTAAAAGCAGAATTATTGAAATTATCAAAGAAATTCAAGCTGATGAAAATAAGACTTTAATTTCAATTACACATGATATGGATGAAGCAATTTTAGCTGATAAATGTTTAGTTTTTGCTGGTGGAGAGCTTGTTGCGGCTGGATCCCCAAAAGAAATTCTTAATAATAAAGAAATCATTGATATTGCTAAAATAGACTCGCCTTTTTACTACAGAATTAGTGAAAAATTAAATGGTATTGAACCTACATATAACGAGGAGGAGTTGATTAACGAATTATGCAAATAAAAATTAAAAATATTAGTCATATTTTCTCTCGTAAAACACCATGAGAATTTCAAGCTCTAAATAATGTAAATTTTGAAGTTAAGCAAGGTGAATATGTTGGAGTTATTGGACAAACAGGAAGTGGTAAAACCACTTTTATTGAACATTTAAATGGTCTTTTATTACCTACAAAAGGTGAAATTACCTGAATTTACGATACAGACATTTATAATAAAAAAAATAAGCAAAATGAAGTTAATACTTTAGAAGTTTATTGCTCAAATCCTAAAATGAAAAACTCAGTTCGCTTTAGATACAACCAATATGATGAAAACAAAAAACTTATTCGTGAGAATAAACGTTTTAGAAAAATTAAAACGCTCCGTAAAAATGTAGGAATTGTTTTCCAATTTGCTGAATATCAACTTTTTAAAGCAACAATTGAAGAAGATATCATCTTTGGGCCTGTTTCATTAGGAGTTCCTATAGAAGAAGCTAAAAAAAGAGCTGAAAAATACATCCAACTTGTAGGGCTTCCTACCAGTTATTTAAAAAGAAGTCCATTTGACCTTAGTGGTGGGCAAAAAAGAAGGGTTGCTCTTGCTGGGATTTTAGCAATGGAACCTAATTGTTTAGTAGTTGATGAACCTACAGCTGGACTTGATCCTGTTGGAGTTAAAGAAATTTTGGATATCATTGCTGATTTAAATGAAAACAACAACGTTACCATTATTAATGTAACACATGATCTTGATAATATTTTAGCTAGAAGCAAGAGAGTTATTATTTTTAAAGATGGACAAATTGTGCGTGATGGTAAACCTTATGAAATTCTTAATGATGTGGAGTTTCTTAAAGAAAATAACTTACAGCCCCCAAAATTGCTTGAATTTGTAAATAAACTAAGAAATAAAGGAATTAATGTTCCAAAAGTAACAACAGAAGAAGAATTAATTGCTTTCCTTAATGATTATTTAAAAAGTAAAGGAGTTAACTAATGAAAAGTGTATTTGGTAGATACATCCCTGGTGATAACTCTTTTATGTATCGTCTTGATCCAAGGATTAAAATTTTAATTGCTATTTTCTATATCGTTTTTGTTTTTATTTCACAATATTTTATTGATATGGTGATTTTATTAGCACCATTAATTATTGTTTATTTATTTACAATTAAGAAAGTTAGACCACTTATTTCAATGCTAAAATTTCCGATTTTTGTATCGCTAGTGATCCTTTTAGTTAACATTTATTCACTTACTAATTATCAAGTTGGAATTAAAGGATATTATCCAACTTCATTTATTAAGTTCTTCCAAGGTTCTGAGCAAAAAATCAATATTGATAGTGCAACATTTATAATTAACGGAGCCTTAACCACTTTAAAACGTGGTAGTACGTATCGTGTTGAATACGGAATTTCAATGCTTACTTTAAATAAAACATTATCTCTTTTCTTAAGAGTTTACACAATGATTTTATCAACTACAATTTTAACTAATACAACAAGACCAATTTTACTTACTAAAGCACTTGAAGATTTAATGTGACCACTTAAATTCTTATTTGTCCCAGTACACATTATTGCAATGATTATTTCAATTGCACTTCGTTTTATTCCAACACTTTTAGATGAGGCTCAAAGAATTATGAAAGCTCAATCATCTCGTGGAGTTGATTTCAAAAATGGTAATATTAAAGAAAAAGTAGTAGCTTTTACCACCTTAATTATCCCGCTTTTTATTTCATCATTTGCTAAAGCAGAAGATTTATCAAATGCAATGGAAACTAGAGGGTATGATCCATACGAAAAAAGAACTAAATATAGACAATTAAAACTTAAATGACTTGATCTTTTTGTAGTCTTATTTATCCTTTCATTAATGGCCTTTTTAATTGTGAATATTGTAAATCCGGGGATAAATGGTGGATACCTTCCTTCTTGATACACCCTTTTAAAAGTTGTGTAAAAAAAACTCGCAAGCGCGAGTTTTTTATTAAGCTTCTGGAGCTTCATCAATAAGCTTTTTAGCATCCTCAATTTTAACTGTGAAAAATGAAGTAACTCCACGTTTTTGCATTGTAGCACCAAAAAGGTGATCTACACGTGTCATTGTTCCATGACGGTGAGTAATAACGATAAATTGTGTTTGATGTTTAAGTTGTTGTAAGTATTCAGCAAATCTCACAACATTTGATTCATCAAGTGCAGCTTCAACTTCGTCTAAGATACAAAGCGGAAGAGGTCTTGCTTTAAGAATTGCAAATAAAAGAGAAATTGCAATAAGTGATTTTTCACCACCAGAGAATAATTTTAAGTTCTTAATACTTTTACCTGGAGGTTGAGCGAAAATTGAAATTCCAGATTCAAGCACATTTTTAGGATCCACAAATTCAACTTTAGCACTTCCACCACCAAACATTGAGCTAAAGACATTGTTAAATTCTAAGTTAATATCATGCACAACATTTGTTAAGCGAGTAATAATGATTTTGTCAAGTTCTGCAATAGCTTCAATAACTGCATTTTTAGCTTCAACAAGTTCATCACGATCAGATGTAAGTTTATTGTATCTTGATTCTACTTCTTCAAGCTGTTCGATAGATTCAAGGTTTACATTTCCAAGTTCAGCAATTTCACTTCTAATATCAGCAATAATTTCACCAGCAGCTTCCACTGAAATTTGAAGTGGGAAGTTTTCTCTTGCAAATTCTAAAGTTAATTTATAGAACTCAGAAAGACGTTCTTTGTGCACTGTAAGTGTTGAAGATGCTCTGTTAGCTTCTTCAATTTTGCTACGGTATGAATTGTTTAATGCTTTTAAATTTTTGTATAAATCATTTCTACTTCTATCAAGAGCATTAATTTCATCATCTAAAGTAGCTTTAGTGTTTCTTTTAGCTGAAAGATCAAATTGAGTTACTGAAAGATTTCTTTTAGCTTTATTTAAATCTTCAAGTGCATCATTTACTTTAGCTTCTTTTCCTACATTTTGCACACTTTCACCAAGAGATGAAGCTTGCACTTTAGCTTCTTCAAGCGCAGCATTAGCATTTTCTAAAAGCACATTATTAGCACTAATTTTACTGCTATATTCTCTAAAATAATGTTCTTTTTGATTTCTTTCGGTAGCAAGGTTTTCAATTTCGGCTTGAATAGCACTCATTTGAGAGTTAATTCCAGGAAGTTCATTTTCCATTTCTTGGATTTTTCTATCTAAACCAAGAAGTTCTTCACTTTCTTGTTGAACTCCTCCAACCATAACTCCACCAGGACGAACAATGTCACCTTCCATGCTGACAACCATGTATTTTCTTTCTAATAAAACAGAGATTTTATCAGCAAGATCAACTTTATCAACAACAATAACGTTTCCAAGTAAGAATTGCGCTAATTTAGCAAATTCAGGTTTAGTTTTAACTAAATCACTTGCAATTCCAACAAATCCTGGTTGGCTTCTAAGTACAAGTAAATAATCGTCTCTAATTCCTTTTTCTTTGATTGAAGTAAGAGGGATAAATGTGGCTCTACCACCATTATTTGCTTTTAAAAAGTTAATTGCTTTAACAGCTGTATCTGAATTATCAACTACAATGTGTTGCAATGCGTTAGATAAAATAGTTTCAATAGCTACTGAATATTTACTTTCAACTTCAATTAAATCAGCAACAATCCCTTTAAACCCTCTAAAGTTAGATTTGTTTTCTAAAATAGTTCTAGTCCCTTTAAAAAGGTTAGTTCTTTTGCTTTGTTTTTCTTTTAAGAGTCTTAATTGAGTTTCATAAGAAATTTTACGTTTATTAAGAGATTCAAATTTAGCTCTTCTTTCATTTAATAAAGCATTTTTTTGACTAATAAATGTTTTTGATTCTTCTAATTTACTTTCAAGATCATTTTTAATATCTTTGTAGTAGTTAATTTGGTGTGTAAGTTGTTCAATTTGATTAAATATAGCTTTCTTTCTTTGTTCTGGGTCAACATTTAACTCACCACGAGCAATCATTTGAAGTCTTTGGTTTTCTAAATCAAATGAACGTTCTAAGTTATTAATGGTTTGATTAAGAGCCATTTCCACACCAGCAAGCTTATTAATTTCATTATTAAGCTCATTTGATTCAATTTTCTTACGATCAATTTTTTTAGTAATTTCTTCAATATCGTTTTCGTATGATTCTTTAGTTTCTTGAACACCTTCTAAGTTTGCATTAAGTTCTTCGCTTAGCGCTGATAATCTTTCAATTTCGTGTGCTAAATAACCAATTTCAATTTCTTTAAGTTCTCTGGATTTATCACGATATTTAATAGCTTTTTCAGCTTGTTTTCTTAATGGTTCAAGTTGTCTTTCAAGTTCATTAATACTTGTGTTGATGTTTCTTAATGAACCTTCACTTTTTTCTAATTTTTTAATTGCTTCTTCTTTTCTGATTTTGTATTTAGACACGCCAGCAGCTTCTTCGAAAATTCCTCTTCTTTGTTCGTCACTAGATTGGGCAATCTCACTAACTGTTCCTTGAGAAATAATTGCAAGTGAGCTTTTTCCAATTCCTGATTGCATTGCAAGAGCTTTAATTTGACTATGAAGAGCAGGTTTATTGTTCATGAAATATTGGTTTAAACCTTTTCCTCTTTGAATCACCCTTTCGATTGTTACAACACCTTCTTGTGGGTCTTCAAACGTTAATTTTACGCTTGCTTTATTCATTGCAGGCACAATTTTTGATCCTGAGAAAATAACATCTTGCATGTTATCCCCACGAAGTTCTTTTGAGCTTTGTTCCCCTAAAACTCATTTGATCGCATCGTTGATGTTACTTTTACCTGAACCATTAGGTCCTACAACCCCAACAACACCCCCGTCAAAACGAAGTGTAACTGGATCGGCAAAACTTTTAAATCCATGTGTTTCAACTTTAATTAATTTCATTTTTTACCTTCTTTAATTGTCGCTTTTTAACTTAGTTAAAGCGTCAGTAGCTGCTTGTGTTTCAGCTTCTTTTTTTGTATTCCCTATTCCGCTACCATAAATTATTTTATCATGGATAGCTTTTGCCTTGAATTTTCCATCACTGAGTTGTTCAACTTGATAATGGATATTTTCCTTGCTTACGCTTTGGAAGTATTCTTGAAGTTCAGTTTTTGAATCTTTGTTATGCCCATCATGAATATCATCAATAATGTCAAAAAGATATTTACCAATGAATTTAGCAGCAAAACGAAATCCTTTGTCTAAATAAACTGCAGCAACTATTGCTTCAAAAACATCAGCCCTTACTTTTTGAGAAAACTTCACATCAGTTTCCATTTGTCCACTTCCAGTACGGATAAGCTCCACTAAACCAAGTGATTCAGTAATGCTTGCAAGAGTTTCGGTTCGCACCACATTAGCTCTAAGTCGAGTTTGATATCCAGGCTCCAACTTATTATATTTACGGAAAATGTAATCTGAAGAAACCAGCTGCAAAATTGCATCTCCTAAAAATTCTAGCTTTTCATAACTGTGAGCTGATCGATGATTTACCAAATATGATAAGTGAGTGATGGCTTCTTGATATAGTTTAATATTTGAAGTTTCAATTTCGTTTAGAAACAAAAAATGCTCAAGTGAATTTGCTTTAGTGATTACTTTATTCATTAGCAACCTCTTTTAATTTGTTTAAAAGATCATTTTCAAAGGATGCTTTAAGTTTTTCAAGTGTTGTTTCGTAGCTTTTTTGATCGCTAGACCCGTGATTTTTAATAGCTAGCACATTAACACCTAAAACTCAACCAGAAGCTGCATTTCGATAATCTAAAACTTCCATTGTATCTTTGAAAGCACCTTTTAAAAGAAGTGCAGCAAGCTTGTATTTAAGCTTTTTCATAATTGATTCTTTTAAAAGATCTCTAAATGTGAAAATTGCACCTTCATAACTTTTTAGAATTAAATTTCCAGCATATCCATCACAAATAGCAATGTCGTAATCGCCTTTAAGCAAGTTTCTTGGTTCGCTAAAACCGATAAAATTAATGCTTGAATCTTCCTTGATTAACTTAGCAGATTCTTGAAGGAGCTCTGGCCCTTTATATTCTTCTGTTCCAATATTTAAAATAGTAAGTTTTGGATCATTTTTACCGTGCATTTGCTTATAAAAAGCATTAGTTAGCTTGGCTCATTCGTATAAATATTCAGGTTTAACTACAATATTAGCCCCAATATCTAAAAAGAGTGTTTTTTCTCTTTTTACTGTATTAATTTCAGCCATAAATGCAGGGCGGCTAATTCCGTTAATACGCTTAGCTTTAAGAGTTAAAAGAGAAATGTAAGCCCCACTATCACCACTAGAAATAATTGCATCAGCTTCTTTATTTAAAACTAAATCAATAGCTTGATTCATTGAAAAATCTTCTTTGATAATAGCGCGGATATTTTTAATATCACTTGGTTTATTTTTGTTTAAAATGAGTTTGATATTGCTTGGAATTTCTTGATCGTACTTAATTTCATCAGTGTTTCCGACTAAAATAATTTCAATTTCAGGATTATTTTTAGCAAATTTGAGTGAAGCAAAAAAAGCGGCCATTGGACCGTTATCATTTCCATTAATATCGAAAGCAATTCTATACTTAATCATTATTCTACTCCAATGTAAAAGTGATAATTTGGTTGATTTCCCTCGATAATTTCGACTTCAATATCATATTTACTATTAATATAATTAAGTAATTCTTCTGCTTCAGTTAAGCTAGATTCATCTCCATAATAAATTGACACGATTTCATTTTTTGGTTTAATCATGCGATCCACTAATTTTCTACCAGCTGTAAAGAGATCTTTTTCAGAAGCAACAATTTTGTTATCTAAGATACATAAAAAGTCTTCTTCTTTAATTTTAATATTATTAATTTTGGTATTACGCACAGCTTGTGTAATTTCACCAGTTGATACGCCCGCAATTGCTTCTTGCATTTGTTCTAAGTTATCTTCTGAAGAAATTTCGCTATTGAAATTCATCATTGCTGTAATTCCTTGAATTTGAGTTTTAGTTGGGACAATAATTACGTTTTTATCAGTAACAACTTGGGCAGCTTGTTGAGCCAATAAAATCACGTTTGAATTATTAGGAAGCACAAACACAGTTTCAGCATTAACTTGTTCAATTGCGTTAATTAAATCTTGAGCTGAAGGGTTTTGAGTTTGTCCGCTTTCAACAATGTAATCACAATTAAGTTCTTTCATTGTTCGAATAATTCCATTTCCTAAATTACATGAAACTACACCACAAAGAGCTCTAGGAGAATTTTTATCTGCAAGCTCCATAGTTGTAGCTTTAGAATCATTAGCTTGCAGTGTCATATTCTCAGATTTAATTTTGATAAATTCACCGTATTTTTGACCAAAGTTAAGCATATCACCAGGTTTTAAAGTGTGTCCATGCACTTTTAAAAGGTTATCATCATTAACAATAACTAATGAGTTAGCAATTTTTTCAAGTTCAGCGTTAAATTTGTTTTTGTCAAAGTCTTTTCAATTTGGCATATCAATTAAAAACTCAGTGCAGTATCCAAATTCACCATCATAAACCTCGCTATCGCTAATAAAGACTGTGATTTCCTCTTGTTCTTCTTTTAAGCTAACTGGATTTCCGTGAAGAAATTCATTCATTCCTCATAAGATTTGGTATAAACCTTCACCACCACTATCAGTAACTCCAACTTCACGAAGAGTTTTTAATTTATTTGGAGTTTCATCACAACTTTTACGAGCGTAAGCAACAATTTCATCAAAAAGATCTTCTATTTCAAGGTCTTTTTGATCAAAGTGATTTTTACGTAAGTTTTCTGAAATTTCACGAATAACAGTTAAGATAGTTCCTTCGATTGGTTTAAACACTGATTTGTAAGCTCTCTGAGTAGCTGATTCAAAAGCAATAATTAAATCATTAGTAGAAAGTTTCTTTCTCTTATCAACACCAAGAGCAAAACCTTTTCAAATTTGGCTTAAAATAACCCCTGAGTTTCCTCTAGCTTCATAAATGGTATCATGAGCAACTGACGCAGCTACTTTAGATACATCTGGATTGTTTAGTTTTTTAAGGTTTTTAACAGTAGCTAAAAATGTTGAAGACATATTAGTTCCAGTATCACCATCAGGAACTGGAAAAACATTTAATGAATCGATTCTATTTTTGTTATTTGCTAATGCATGAGCACCAGAAATTATAGCTTTGGATAATTTTTCTCCATCTAAAAATTTAGACATTAATTACTCCTTTAATGAAAATAGTTAAATTATCTAATTTCATTTTTTTCTTTTTAAGTTCATATTGTAATCTTTGTAAGATCTCTTTTGAAATAATATTTACTGATATATCGTTTTGAATTTGTAAGTTGACTTTAAAAACTCAACCTTGATTTGATTGGAAAACATGTAATCGATTAAAAATTTGTTTCTCGTCTAATGGCCAATCAAGTTCTTCTTGTTCTTGTTCAGAGCCTGAATTATTTAAGGGTAAAATTGAAACAATTCCTGGTTGAGCAATAATTACCCTGTAGAAAATTTCTTGTGCAGCTTCAATACTCATGCGCAAATACCTCTTACTTATTTAAATAGGAAATTTAAATATATAATATTAATATTATTTTATAAAGTAATTAATTGTTATTATATACAAAAAAAGGAAAATTGAAAATGTCTCATAGCGAAATGATAGGGATTGTACTTGATATTTACCCTTATGAAGAAAATGCTCATATAGTTTCATTTTATACCAATAGTGGAATTTTGAATTTATATGCACTTGGACTATCTAAACCAAAGAGTAAAAATAGAGCAAATTTACAAATTGGACTTCCTGTAAGAATTGAATATTATAAGCCGCGTTTTGAAGGAAAAATCGGGAAGCTCAAAAAAGCTCATATTGTTGAGAATTTTCAATTTTATGATGAGACAGTTAGCCAATTTAAATTAAAAATTACTAAGGTTTTAAAACAATGTGAATTTCGCAGTTTATTTGTGAGCAAATACCTTAAAATTCTTCCTAAAATTAACCCCTATAATATAAATTATATATATACGCATTTTTTAACCCAGTTTATAACTATGTTTGGGATAGCTCCCAACTTCAGTAGTTGTAGAATTTGCAACAGTTATAAAGCAATCGTTTATTTTGATTTAGAAGAAGGTGGTTTTATTTGCAATATTCATGAAGAACAAAAATGAATGGATGTCAATTTACTTAATTTAATTTGATCTTCTTATAATGATGTCTATACATATATAAATAATGTTGATGAACTCTTTAATAATGATTTTCAAAAAAAGTTAAAAAAAGTTTTGGTCAAAAATGGTGTTGGTGTATAATAATATCACGCAAATTAAAAACGAAGCTTTTCAAAAAAATATTTAAAAAAAGTTTTTGATTTTTAAAAATGGTGTTATAATAATTTAGCAACATTTGCGAATTAAAAAGTTCTTTGAAAACTAGATATATACAATGTACATGACAGTCAATTTTTTCGAGAGTTTGATCCTGGCTCAGGATGAACGCTGGCTGTGTGCCTAATACATGCATGTCGAGCGGAGTTCTTCGGAACTTAGCGGCGAATGGGTGAGTAACACGTACTTAACGTGCCCCCTTAATTGGGATAACGCTGAGAAATTAGCGCTAATACCGGATACTTAAATATCTCGCATGAGGTATTTATAAAAGGAGCCTTTAAAGCTTCACAAGGGGATCGGGGTGCGTAACATTAGCTAGTTGGTGAGGTAATGGCTCACCAAGGCGATGATGTTTAGCGGGGTTGAGAGACTGATCCGCCACACTGGGACTGAGATACGGCCCAGACTCCTACGGGAGGCAGCAGTAGGGAATTTTCCACAATGGGCGAAAGCCTGATGGAGCGACACAGCGTGCAGGATGAAGGCCTTCGGGTTGTAAACTGCTGTTATAAGGGAAGAAAAAGTCGAGGAGGAAATGCCTTGACCTTGACGGTACTTTATCAGAAAGCAACGGCTAACTATGTGCCAGCAGCCGCGGTAATACATAGGTTGCAAGCGTTATCCGGAATTATTGGGCGTAAAGCGTCTGTAGGTTGTTTGTTAAGTCTGGTGTGAAAACTTGGGGCTCAACCCCAAATTGCATTGGATACTGGCAAACTAGAATTGTGTAGAGGTTAGCGGAATTCCTTGTGAAGCGGTGGAATGCGTAGATATAAGGAAGAACATCAACATGGCGAAGGCAGCTAACTGGACATATATTGACACTGAGAGACGAAAGCGTGGGGAGCAAACAGGATTAGATACCCTGGTAGTCCACGCCGTAAACGATGATGATTAGCTGATGGGGAACTCATCGGCGCAGCTAACGCATTAAATCATCCGCCTGAGTAGTATGCTCGCAAGAGTGAAACTTAAAGGAATTGACGGGGATCCGCACAAGCGGTGGAGCATGTGGTTTAATTTGAAGATACGCGTAGAACCTTACCCACTCTTGACATCTTCTGCAAAGCTATAGAGATATAGTGGAGGTTAACAGAATGACAGATGGTGCATGGTTGTCGTCAGCTCGTGTCGTGAGATGTTCGGTTAAGTCCTGCAACGAGCGCAACCCTTGTCCTTAGTTAAACGTTCTAGGGAGACTGCCCGGGTAACCGGGAGGAAGGTGGGGACGACGTCAAATCATCATGCCTCTTACGAGTGGGGCAACACACGTGCTACAATGGATGGTACAAAGAGACGCAATACGGCGACGTGGAGCAAATCTCAAAAAACCATTCTCAGTTCGGATTGTAGTCTGCAACTCGACTACATGAAGTCGGAATCGCTAGTAATCGTAGATCAGCTACGCTACGGTGAATACGTTCTCGGGTCTTGTACACACCGCCCGTCACACCATGGGAGCTGGTAATGCCCGAAGTCGGTTTTGTTAACTACGGAGACAACTGCCTAAGGCAGGACTGGTGACTGGGGTGAAGTCGTAACAAGGTATCCCTACGAGAACGTGGGGATGGATTACCTCCTTTCTACGGAGTACACCTTTCAGTTTAGTGCTGAAAAACACAACAAAAATTATTAAATATTAACGACAAATAATAGGTCATGTCATATATCTAGTTTTGAGAGAACTTTCTCTCTTTGTTCTTTGAAAACTGAATAGTAAAGTAAAGATATTAAATTAATATAACAACGACATCAAAAAATAAATTAGTCAATTTGTTTTGTGATACCGAGTTAATTATTATTCTAAAAATAATAATTTATTGAAATGTCTTTGAATACATCAAACAAATAGGTAAATATTGTTACAACTTTTAAATAAGTAAGAGTTTGTGGTGGATGCCTTGGGTCTGGAAGTCGATGAAGGACGTGATTACCTGCGATAAGCCTCGTGGAGCTGGATATGAGCTACGATACGGGGATTTCCGAATGGGGAAACCTAGCTAGAGTAATTTCTAGTTGCTGTATAATGAATCAAATAGTTATACAGACGAGACACGTTGTGAACTGAAACATCTTAGTAGCAACAGGAAGAGAAAATAAATAATGATTCCATTAGTAGCGGCGAGCGAACGTGGAAGAGCCCAAACCGACATTAGTCGGGGTTGTAGGACTATCTACATGAAGTTACAAATCTTTATCATAGCAGAATAGCGTGGGAAAGCTAAGCAAAGAGGGTGATACTCCCGTAAGCGAAATGGTAAAGACTTCTGATAGTATCCTGAGTAGGGCGGGGCACGTGAAACCCTGTCTGAATCTGCCGGGACCATCCGGTAAGGCTAAATACTAACCAGACACCGATAGTGAACTAGTACCGTGAGGGAAAGGTGAAAAGAACCCCGGGAGGGGAGTGAAATAGATTCTGAAACCACTTACTTACAATTAGTCAGAGCCCATTAAAGGGTGATGGCGTACATCTTGCAGTATGGACCGGCGAGTTATGATAACATGCGAGGTTAAGTGGATAAAAGCGGAGCCGCAGAGAAATCGAGTCTTAATAGGGCGTTTAGTATGTTGTCATATACCCGAAACCATGTGATCTATTCATGAGCAGGCTGAAGCTTGGCTAACCCCAAGTGGAGGGCCGAACCGTAGTACGCTGAAAAGTGCCCGGATGACTTGTGAATAGTGGAGAAATTCCAATCGAACTTGGAGATAGCTGGTTCTCCTCGAAATAGCTTTAGGGCTAGCGTGTGATGTTAAACTTTGGTGGTAGAGCACTGAATATGGAATGGCCGCGCCTAGCGGTACTGACTATAATCAAACTCCGAATACCATTGTGTATTGTCATGCAGTCGGAACCGGGGTGCTAACGTCCCGGCTCGCGAGGGCAACAACCCAGATCGTCGGCTAAGGTCCCAAAATTGTGTTAAGTCAGAAAGGTTGTGAGATTTCATAAACAACTAGGAGGTTGGCTTAGAAGCAGCCATCCTTTAAAGAGTGCGTAATAGCTCACTAGTCAAGAGATCTTGCGCCAATAATGTAACGGGAGTAAAACACAATACCGAAGCCACGGGTACGAAAGTACGTTAGAGGAGCGTTCTTAGGGCGGTGAAGTCAGACCGTGAGGACTGGTGGAGCGCTAAGAAGTGAGAATGCCGGTATGAGTAACGATTTGAGGTGAGAATCCTCAACGCCTATTGGGAAAGGTTTCCTGGGGAAGGTTCGTCCACCCAGGGTTAGTCAGGACCTAAGGAGAGGCCGAAAGGCGTATTCGATGGATAACAGGTTAATATTCCTGTACTGGCTGTTATTAGTGATGGAGTGACGGAGAAGGATAACATTACCCATTATTGGATTTGGGGGTAAATGCAAACTGGTGAGTGTAGTTAAATGCGCACTCTATAACCGGGATGTATGATGCATAGCTCATTTGAGCGAATTATGTGATTTCATGCTTCCAAGAAAAGCTTCTAAACGTTTAAAATAACGGTCACCTGTACCGAGAACGGACACACGTTCCCAAGATGAGTATTCTAAGGCGAGCGAGAAAACTAGTGTTAAGGAACTCTGCAAAATGACCCCGTAAGTTCGCGAGAAGGGGTGCCAACTTTGAGTTGGCCACAGTAAATTGTGAGGGGCAACTGTTTATCAAAAACACAGCTCTCTGCTAAACCGTAAGGTGATGTATAGGGGGTGAAGCCTGCCCAGTGCCCGAAGGTTAAGTGGATGCGTTAGCTTATGCGAAGCGTTGAAATGAAGCCCGGGTGAACGGCGGCCGTAACTATAACGGTCCTAAGGTAGCGAAATTCCTTGTCGGCTAAATACTGACCTGCACGAAAGGCGCAATGATCTCTCAACTGTCTCAACACTAGACTCGGTGAAATTATGGTCCCAGTGAAAACGCTGGGTACCCGCATCAAGACGAAAAGACCCCATGGAGCTTTACTACAACTTCGTATTGGAACTTGGCCTAACATGTGTAGGATAGGTGGGAGACGTTGATCTTAAGGCGCTAGCCTTAAGGGAGTCGCCGTTGAAATACCACCCTTGGTATGTTGAGTTTCTAACCTGCCGCCGTTATCCGGTGGGGGGACAGTGCGTGGTGGGTAGTTTGACTGGGGCGGTCGCCTCCTAAAAGGTAACGGAGGCGTTCAAAGGTACACTCAATATGGTCAGAAACCATATGTAGAGCGCAAAGGTAGAAGTGTGCTTGACTGCGAGACCTACAAGTCGAGCAGGTGCGAAAGCAGGACTTAGTGATCCGGCTGTACGTCATGGAACGGCAGTCGCTCAACGGATAAAAGTTACCCTGGGGATAACAGGCTTATCTTGCCCAAGAGATCACATCGACGGCAAGGTTTGGCACCTCGATGTCGGCTCATCGCATCCTGGAGCTGGAGTCGGTTCCAAGGGTTTGGCTGTTCGCCAATTAAAGCGGTACGCGAGCTGGGTTCAGAACGTCGTGAGACAGTTCGGTCCCTATCTGATGTGGGCGTTGGAATATTGATGAGAGCTGCTCTTAGTACGAGAGGACCGGAGTGGACGTACCGCTGGTGTTCCAGTTGTTCCGCCAGGAGCATAGCTGGGTAGCTAAGTACGGAAGGGATAACCGCTGAAAGCATCTAAGTGGGAAGCCTCCTCAGAGATGAGTATTCCCTTGAAATTCCTTGTAGACTACGAGGTTGATAGGATGGAAGTGTAAGTGTAGTAATACATTCAGCTGACCATTACTAATAAATTGATAGGTTTAAAAGTTAAGATGTTATTCAAGACATTTTAATGAATTATTATAAAAAATTTACTATTCAGTTTTCAGAGGACAAATAACTCCCTAGTGGAGTTTTTTTATTACCTTTCTCACTTAGTAGCATAAAAATATGTATATTTAGAACATACATTTTATCTTTTAATTCAAAAAAATAGATATAAAAAATAATGACCTTCGCCATTATCTATTTAAATGTAATATCAAAGTTTGTGATATTTGAAACCAAAAAGTCTTTTAAACTTTGTAAGTGTTCTTTGCTTAACTTTAATGATTCAAGGTTTTCTAAAAGAACAATTTGAACGTCTCAACGAAGTTGATATCTATTTTTTTCAAGGAAATAAATTAAATCCTCAATAAATCACTCATTAAAACTTGGACTATATTGAATGTCTCTAAGCATTCCATTAACAGCAATTACAAAATTTCTATTTTCAAAACTTTTGATTTTAAAATCAAATGATAATTCTAACTCTTTGGCGTCTTTTATTTGTAATTTTTCCATAACAAAATTTTAACACTATTAAAAATAAAAATTTTTAATTTATAAGATTAAATTTTTAATTATTTTATAATTATAAAGTTATGGGAAAAACAGAAACTTTTGAAATATCTGCTGATCAATATTTAGCTAAATTGATTAAAATCAAGAAAGAAAAAAGCAATATTAACGGTTATATTGCAGAACAACTTCTTCATAAGTTAAAAATGAAACAACGCATCGAAAGAGGTGTCGAATTTTGTGAAGAAATCGGGGTTAGTCCTTCAGCGCTTAGTATTTTTGTCAAGGTGTTTGAAGTTAATAATGCCAAAGAAATTTTCTTTTTACATAATAGCTCAATTAATGCTAAATATGAAATTGAGAATAATGAAGATCAAAAAATAGTTCAAGCAGCTGAATTAATCAATAAAGCGCACCGGAACTTCTTTATTGGGGTATCTGGAGCTTTAGGTAATAATATGGATTTTCAAATTAAGCTTCTTAGAATGAATAAAACGGCTATTATTGTTTGAAATAAATATGAGCAAATTGGAATTTCAAGACTTCTTAACAAAGATGATGTTATCATTGTAAATTCAGTATCACTTCAGCACTCTTGAATGATTGATTTAATCAAATATACTGAAGCTAAAATTATTCTTCTTTCTTCATGAATGCCAGATGAAATCAAAGACAAAGTCACTATCTTTTTCCAAATTTTATCCAAAGAACAAAATGACGGAATGCGTCTTTATGCAATGGAAGGAAGAATGTTTGTCTCTGAAATTTATTACCGTATTTTTAAAGTTATGCAACAAGATCCTAAGAACTTTAAAAACCTTCAAATTACATCGTTTAATTAACGTTTTTAAGCCTTATTTTACTCAAAACATAAAGCAATATGAATTTTAATTTATATTGCTTTTTTTATTCAAATTTGGGCATTTATTAAGCTTATTTTGAGTTATTTGATTGTTAATTTAAAAATAAAAAAATCTCACATTTAATGTGAGATTTGGTAGTAATAAATACTATATGGCGCGCCCGGCAGGAGTCGAACCCGCAACCTTTAGGGCCGTAACCTAACACTCTGTCCAATTGAGCTACGGGCGCATAAATTGGAGGCACCAACGGGATTCGAACCCGTAATCAAAGTTTTGCAGACTCATGCCTTGGCCATTTGGCTATGGTGCCAAGATTGGCATCACAATATTTATGTGCTAATTTATTATACAATAAATTTATTTTTTTCATAACATAAAAATGCAATAATAAAGATTTTTTCATAAGTAAATCAAACTTTTCAATAAAACGTGAAAAAAAACTAACTTTTCTAAATTTTTATGCGTGTTTTGTTTGTAAATTATTAAACGAATTGTCACTCTTGTTTGTTTCTTTTAATATAATTATATTGAATTCTTAAGAATTCAACACAAGCAGTTTTGATATTAATTATTGAAATAAAATTCAAGTATTGAATTAACAAAATCAATTAATTGTGTATGTTAGTTTTTGGTTTTACAAATTCAATATTTGTGCTGCCGCACGGGCCTTCTTTTCTTTCGCAGAAAAGAAGCAAAAGAACTTCAAAATTCATAAAGAAATTGTTGATTATAAAATATGTTTTGTGATATTAGTTGTCAATAAATGCAACTTTATCTTTTCACTCTATATCTTTTTCAAGTAAGTTATAAAGTTTTAACAAAATTTCTTCACTTCTTTCAAGTATTTTGATTATCTTTTGTGCATTTTCATTTTTGAGAATTTCGTCGGGAAAATGTCTTAATTGTGACTGTGCTAAAGTGAATTTTCTAGAATTTACAATTGCCTTTGCAATCACATGTACTTGTGGGATAGAAATATCTAACCCTTTAGCTAAAGCATAAATTTCGGTTTCATTCAATTCAGATTCTTCAACTACTTTTGCAATATATTTCTTATTATTGATTTCGAAATATAAGTTTTGGTTTACATCTAAACATAAATTAATATCTTTTCCGCTTTGTGAAAAAAACATTAATCTTTTATTATGTTCGTCGTAAGGGGCGAGCATTTTATTTTTATACATAACGACTCCATTATTTACTCTTCTTCTAATTCTTAAAGAAAAATCGTAAATATTTGAACTAGGATCGTTTTTGATAAATTTGCTTTCTTTATTACCTTCTGTTTTTTGAAAATGTCTATTATATTCATCAATAATTTCTTCGCTTCTTTTATTTAACTTTTCAATAGAATCAATACCTTTATTTTTAAATAAATAAGGGTAATAATTTTGAGCACTAGCAAAAGATCTTTCCACATTTGGCTTATCTTTAGGGTTAGACGACACAAATAAAGTAATTCCTCTATCGATTAAAGCCTCTTCAAACATTGTGTATGTTTTTTCCGAACCTCAAAAAGTTCTTCTACGATCTGTTGTTATATTTGAAGGAAATCCATATTTTTTAAAGAGTTTATCAATTAGCTTTTGGTATCCCACATTTGTTTCTTGCTCTTCACATTGAAGTTCAAGTAATTTACCTGTAGCTGAATCAATTGCGTGGTAAATGAAAACTTTTTTATCCCCGAAAAATATTTCTTGACAAGCATCTAATTCAACATTTTCACCAAATTTTAAATGTATATTTTTAGCTTGATAAACGCTTTTTCTTTTCTTCTCACGTTCATCTATTTCTAAAGAACCAATTCTTGTGAAAAGTGAAGTTTTTTCACCAATTTCTTGTTCAAGCAATCTTCTAATTTTTCTAGATTCTCTTTTACCTTTTCTTGTCATTTGGATGTTAATGAAACCTTGCTTTTTAACTCTTCTAAAAGCTTGTGAATAACTAATATTAAAACTTTGTTTTACTTTTTCATAATAATAAAGTCAAAAAGGAGCGGTGTTAATAGTTGCTTTTTTAGGAAAAAATTCTTCAGAAAAATCGTAATAATCACACATAATTTTATTTATAGTTTCATCATTATATTTGAGTGCATTTTCATTTTTTCTACCTTTGTGAGCAACGTTAAAAGTACCATTTTCTATAAATGGTTTTATTTCTTGTTTGTATCTAATTATTGTTCTGACGCTGACGTGATACATCCTAGCAAGTTCTTTGTTTGTTCTTTTGTTTCAAAACCTTATAATACCTGCTATTATTTGAGCCTTTCTTTCTTCGTAATAGCTCATTTTTTTATGTGTTGTTATTTTAAACACACCCATAGTCACTCCTTTATCAATTAAAATTTTATCTAAGATGTAGATTTTTAATTTAAAACTCAAGGGTGTGACATTTCGTTTGCTATTTAATAAAACTAACTTTTCTAAATTTTTATGCGTGTTTTGTTTAAAATTTTTGTATAAAATACAAAATTTTAGGAGTTTTATGAAATTGAAATGAAATTTATTATTATCGAGTGCTACAATCTTGACAGCAGTCTCAACATTTTCAGTAGTTTCATGTAATGATACAAAAAAAGTTGAAAACAAAGATTCTAAAAATAAAGGTGAGACAACTACAGGTACAACAACACCTGCTAAACCAGTTGAAGAACCTAAAACTTCAACTAAGACAGTTGTTACACAAGAAATGCTTAACAGTATTTTAGAAAATAACCTAGTGATTAGCTTAAACCCTGAAGCTGCTTCAAAAACACCATTTGGAGCTAAAGCTACAGACTTAGTTATTTCACTTCAAATTAAAGATTCAAATCCATCTGTAAAACAAGAACACTTAGATTTAGTGTCAGTTAATGTTACTACTTCAGTTCTTGGAGATGAATTACTTAAATTAGAACAAGATCTTACAAGATTAGATCAATATAGAGAATTAGAAACATTATACAAAGATGGTAAAAAACAATTTAATATAGAAATAAGTACACCAAACGAAAGTGGTGATGCAAACTTAGTTGCAAGTAAAAAAATTGAACAAAGCGGATACTTAAACGAAACACAAGTGGATGAAATTCTTACTGAATCACTTGCTAATTCATATATTTCAATTTTCAATGAAAGTAAAGTAAAATTAGTTGTTCCAAGATCAGGAAAAATCTTTGATAAAATTAACAACGCTTTCTATGACACAACTAACGCCTTTACATTAACAGAAAAACCAGGAATGAGAGGAAAAGTTCACGTTAATGTTGAAAGTAAACCATTAGAAGGAAAACTTACATATACAAAAATGGCATTTATCGAGCCAGAATCTGTTCTTTTCTATAACAAAAAAGCAGATAAAAGTATTGAAGTTGGAGGATTCCAAAAATTAGTCTTAACAGGATTTGTTCTTGGCTCTAAATTCGATTCAGCTTCACATCCAAAATTAGATAAAGTTCCACTTACAGAATCAATCGAAGTTAACCTTGCTAGTGCATTTGAACAAAGAGAAAAATCAGAAATTTCTCCAGAAGAATTTACACCAGAAATTCTTAAACAAATTACTGTATTACCAAGCTCAATCACAGTAAGAGGTGTAGAAATTCCTTTAGGTGCACACTTTGTTGAAAGATACCAAGTTGCATTTGAAGTATTAAATGCTGATAAAAAAGCAGGTGTAGTGTCATACAAAATGTTATTAAACAAACCAACAGATGAAAATGCACTTTACCTTAATTCATTAGGAGAAACAACCACAGAATACCCAGAAGATCCTAAAGCCAAAGGATTTAACGGTTATGTAGTGGTAGTTGTTAAAGGATTGAAAAAAGAAGTTGCGCCAGTTGTTGCACCAGAACAACCAGATCCAACCGAAGAAGGAACAAACACAACAAGTACACCAGAAGATTCAGGTTCTAGCGCAGATAATAATGTTGAACCAGAAACCAATGAACCTGAAGAAACCGTTGAAACAACACCATTTACAGGAAAAATTACATTAGTAGAAGGGTTAACAGTTGAAAAAGTTCTTGCTATTAATGATCAAATAAAAAACAATAAAAATAAATTTAAACAAGCCCAAGCAAATGTTTTAACTTTTGAATTCCAACTTTACAAACCAAATTGAACTTTAGCACCAAAAGGTTCAGGTAAAATTGCAGGAAAAGATATGTTAAAATTAGAAGCAGAAGTGGTAGAATTAATCGCATTCTCAAATGATAAATATCTTAAAGGCATTTCTTTCAATAAGCAATCAGGTGTTCTTTCATTTGTAATCGAAGGAAAAGATGGACAACAATATCCACAATCATTCACAATTCCTCATGAAAATGCAGCGGTAGAATCTGATGATTCATCAGATGAAGAAGTTGCAACAGATAGAGAACAACCAGTATCAGATTCTGAATCACCTAATCCATCAACCGATTCTCAACCAACAGCTTAATTTGGTTATTAAATAGTTAAAAGTAAAACGGCATCTATTTGATGTCGTTTTTTTGCATAAAAAAGAACCCTTAAAGGGCTCTTTAATGCTTATTAAAAGCTTTTGGCTAATAATTCTTGAACTTCTTTATCTGTATCGAGTTCTAAAGCTTTTTCAGCGATTTTTTTGCATTCTTCATATGAAAGATTGTTAATAAGTTCTCTAGCTGGAAGCACGCTTCTTGCGCTCATTGAGAATTCATCAAGACCAAGTCCTAATAAGATAGGCAATGCTTTTTGATCACCAGCCATTTCTCCACACATACCAGCTCATTTACCATGTTTGTGTGCTCCATCAATAACATATTTAATTAATTTAAGAATAGATGGGTTTAATGGTTGATAAAGATATGAAATGTTTTCATTCATTCTATCTGCAGCCATTGAGTATTGAATTAAGTCGTTTGTACCAATTGACACAAAATCTGCATATTTACAGAATTTGTCTGAAAGCACAGCAGCTGCTGGCGTTTCCATCATAAGTCCAACTTCAATATCTTCTTTTTTAGCAATGTTTGGATATTTAGCAAGCATTTTGTCATAACATCTGTTAAACACTTCTTTTGCATCGATAAATTCTTGAACATTTGTGATCATTGGGAACATAATTGCTACTTTTCCGAATTCACTAGCACGAATTAAAGCATTTAATTGTGTTTCGAAAATGTCTAAATTTGAAAGACAGAATCTAATAGCTCTATATCCTAAGAATGGGTTTAATTCATCAGGGAACTTAAAGTATTTTAAAGTTTTGTCTCCACCAATATCTAAAGTACGGATAACAACTCTTTTTCCGTTCATTCCTTCAACTGCTGATTTATATGCTTGGAATTGTTCTTCTTCTGTTGGTCAATTTTCATTATCCATATATAAGAACTCTGATCTGAAAAGTCCTACAGCTTCACCGTCATTTTCTAAAACAGCTTCAATTTCTTTTGGTGAACCAATGTTTACTGCAAGTTCAACATGTTTACCATCTTTTGTAACTGATGCTTTACCTTTTAATAATTTAAGTTTTTCTAAGTAATTTGCATATTCTTCTTGAGCTTTTTTGTATCTTACAAGTTCTTCTTCTGAAGGGTTAACTACAACTTCACCTTTACTTCCATCAAGTGCAATTACATCGCCCATTTTTGAGTGTTCCATAATTGAGTTTGTTCCAACAACACTAGGGATTCCAAGTGAACGAGCCATAATAGCTGTATGTGATGTAGGCCCACCAATGTTTGTAACAAAACCTTTAACAAAATTACGGTTCAATTGAACTGTTTGACTTGGAGAAAGATCTTCAGCAACAATAATAACTTCTTTATCAATTGCTAAAAGATCTGGTTCTTCAATTCCGTTAAGAGCAAATAATAATTTTTTAGCCACGTCTTTAATATCGGCTGCTCTTTCACGCATATATTCATCATCCATAGATTCAAAAATAGCTGCAAATTGGTCATAGAATGTTTTAACTGCATATTCTGCAGATGAACCATTTTTAATTTCAGCATTTACACCATCAATAGCAGCTGGATCAAGCACGAAACTAATGTGAGCATCAAAAATTGCTGCATGCTCAGGGTTTGAAGCAAGTTCTCTTGTTTTTTCTAATTTAACTAAAACTTTTTCACGCGCTTCTTCGTATAATTTTAATTCTTTGTCTGGATCTGAAGATGTTTTTGTAATGTCCATAGGTAATTCTTCAATTTTGAATACCTCTGCAATTGCAACACCTTTAGATGCTCCGATACCTTTGATAACCATAATAACTCCTTATTATCAATGTTAATAGTTTTTAAATTTTACAAAATTTACCACAGTAATTTAGGTAGCGCAAAAAAGGGCAAAAATAAAATGTGTAATCATTTACACATTTTAGATTTTGTTTTTATAACAATTTAGCTGCTTCTTTGTCGATTAAGAATGTTACATCATTGTGTAATTGTAAGAAACTAGCTGGACAATCTGAAGAAACAGGACCTTTAACAGCATCATAAATAGCTTGAGATTTTGATGATCCTGAAGCTACTAAAATAATTTTTTTAGCACTTAAAATATTACCAATCCCTAAAGAAATAGCGGTTTTTGGAATATCATTAGGGTTATCAAAGTAAATTTTATTTGATTCAATTGTGCTTTGTGTAAGTTGTACTTCTCTTGTTAATTGATCTTTTTGTGACCCAGGTTCATTAAAGGCGATGTGCCCATTTGTACCAATTCCTAAAATCATAAAATCAATTCCACCAAGAGCATCAATTCTTTTGTTAAATTCATCTGCATTTTCTGCAATATTTCCATTTCCGTTAGGGAAGTTGATGTTTTGTTTTTGAATATCAATGTGATTGAATAAGTTTTCATTCATAAAGTAGTGGTATGAACATTTGTTTGTTTCTTCAATACCAACATATTCGTCTAAATTAAAGCTTACAACATCTTTAAAGCTTACTTTTTTATCTTGGTAAGCTTTAATTAAGTTTTTATAAGTTTCAATTGGGCTTAATCCTGTAGCAAAGCAAATTCTACTATCTGCTTTGCTATTAATTTGGTCAATAAACATTTGTGCAGCTTTTTCTGAAAGCTGGTTATAAGTAGGGAAAATTTGTACCTTAATTTCGTTTTTCATTATTTCTCCTTAGATTTTGTTTCCGTTTACATAAACACCTAAAATATCTAAATTCTTTTTATCTAAAATAACAAGGTCAGCTATTTTATTTTCTTTAATAGCACCAAGATCTAAATTCATCATTGTAGCAACATTTGTTGATGTAAGAGCAACTGCATTTTCAAGCGAATATCCAAGCTTAATGATGTTTTTAAAGCTATCATAAAGGGTAATTCCACTTCCTGCGATAGTTCCGTTTTCTTTAATTGTAATTAGTAAATCTTGCTTAACCACAGCAACTCCACCTGAGATGCTATCACCATTTGGACCATATGCTGGTTTAATTGCATCAGAAACGCAATACACTTTATCAACGCCTTTGTTTTGGATAGTGAATTTTACTGTCTGAGCACTTACGTGATTTAAATCAACAATTAATTCAGTATATACATTAGGATTCATTAAAGCAGCTTGCGCCATTCCTGGTTTTCTTGAATCAACCCCACTCATTGCATTTCATAAATGACACACCGAAGCACAACCATTTGCAAAGTATTCTTGGGAAATATCAAATGAAGCATCTGAATGCCCAATTGAAGGAATGATGTTAAGATCAAACATTTTTTTAAGCACATTAAGATCGACCATTTTAGGGTCAAATGAAATTTTTCTTAACATTTTATTAGAAGCTTGATACATTTGATTTAAATTTGCATCACTAGCTTTTAATAATCATTCAGATTTATGAGCACCTTTTTTATTTTCACCAATATATGGACCTTCAATGTGAAGTCCTAAGTTTTTGCTTACTCATTTTTGGTTCAAGCTAATTTCATTTAAAGAAGCAAGAATTTTTTCTCATGAATTAGTCATTGCAGTAGGCATGAAAGAAGTAACTCCGTATTTGGCTAAATTCTCAGAAATAATTTCTGTAGCTTTAGTGCCTTCCATTACATCATAACCTACAAAACCATGAATGTGTGTATCAATAAATCCTGGGATAGCGAGCTTATCTGATTTTTGTCCTTCTTTAGCAATGATTTTAGATATTTTGTCATTTTCGATATAAATGTCTGCACATTCAATTGTGCTATCAGCGTTTACAACTGTAACATTTTCAATAATTTTCATTAATGTAAACCTCTTCTTGAAGATTTTGATAATTAAATAATAATTATTAGATTAATACTTTTGTATATAATTTTATTACTTTTTATAATCCATTTAATAATATGCATAAAAATTGAAAAAATATAAAAAAAGCTTTTGTTTTATATTTTTAATGTATGATAAATAACGAACACACCGCAAGTGATGTTCGATTAGCAAAAAATTAAAAAATATTTTGTTAATAAAAATTTTTATGCTATAATAATTTAGCAAACAAACACAAGATGCCGATTTAGCTCAGCGGTAGAGCAGCTGGCTGTTAACCAGTTGGTCGTTGGTTCAATCCCAATAATCGGCGCCATTATATGGTCTGTTGGTGAAGCGGTTAACACACATGGTTTTCATCCATGCATGCACGGGTTCGATCCCCGTACAGACTGCCATTTATGGAAGATTAGCTCAGCTGGGAGAGCGTCGCCCTTACAAGGCGAATGTCATGGGTTCGAGTCCCTTATCTTCCACCACGCCGTCTTAGCTCAGTTGGTAGAGCAACTGACTTGTAATCAGTAGGTCGTAGGTTCGAGTCCTATAGACGGCACCATATGCATAAGCATATTTTTTTATAACTTTTTTAAGCGCGAGTGGTGAAATTGGCAGACACGCTAGATTTAGGCTCTAGTGCCTCCGGCATAAGGGTTCGAGTCCCTTCTTGCGCACCATGTTTTAGTGTCTAACGATGTATAGTCGTTAGTTTTTTTATGCAATTTTTGTCAATTTGCTTAAAAATTTCATAATTTTTTATTACAATTTTAGTGTCAAAAGATGAATAAAGAGTGTAAATCTCTCAAATTAAGTTATGGAATTCTCTTTGTTGAATTTGCCTTATTAACAGTGGGGAAAATTCAACAAAAGTGGTTTATAAAGAAATTTTGGAAATTTATATTCTATAAAATATTTTGTCTTTTTTCAAATGCAATTATTTTGTAGAATTTTTATTTACCTTCTAATGCATTAATGTTTTAGGAGGTTTTTATGAGAAATTTAAATGATTATATTGAAGTTGTCGAAAGCCAAATTGGTTACGAATTTCAAAATAAAGAATTACTATATCAAGCATTCACAAGAAGAAGTTTTTCTATTGAAGAGGGCGGAGAAAATAACGAAGTTTTAGAATTTATCGGTGATACAGTCCTAAATTTATATGTCACTAAAATTTTGATGGATAAATACGGATTTCAAAATGATTGAGATGAATTTGCTACTCGCAAATACAAAACAGAAGGTAGTTTAACCAATTTAAAGAAAAGACTTGTCAATAAACGCACACTTGCAAACAGAATTGAAGAAATGGATCTAGAAGATCTTCTTTATATGGGCAAAGGCGACATTAAGCAAAAACGCCACGAAGAAGCATCTGTTAAAGAAGATTTATTTGAAGCTATTTTAGGAGCAATTGCCATTGATTCAAATTGAGATCCAAAATCTTTAGAAGAATCTGTAGAAATGATGTTAAACATCGAAAATCTTCTAGATAAAAATTTCAAAGAAGAAGATTATGTAACATTTATTCAAGAGTGAAACCAAAAAGAACATGGCGAAATTCCAGTTTATGAATTTATTGATTGTTACTCAAAGAAAAGAGATCCGTTTGATTTCGGTTTTACTACAATTTATATACGAAATTATGAAAATAAAAAATATCTTGTGAAATTGAGTCTTAGTACACCAAGAGGCCAAAAATTATATCAAGTATTTTCAGATAGCAAATCAGAAGGAAGAAGATTAGTTGCTAAAGAAGCATATGATGATTTATGAAAACATGATGAATTATGGACAATTAATGATGAATGTCCAGAAGATTTAACTCTACGAAATTCAATTTCTACACTTCACAATTTAGCTCAAAAAGGTTATATTTCAATGCCAGAATATGACATACCAGAAGAAGAGTTATACGATGAAGACGGAGATCCTTTTTGAGAAGTGACTTGTGAAGTAAAAAGCGAAGATATATCTTGAACTGCAAGTTGAGATTCTAAAAAACAAGCAAAGAGATATGCTGCATATTTATGTCTTTGTGAAATTTTTGGTTTAGAAGATGAGTATGAAAATAAATAATTAATACATTACAATTCCTTTTATGTGAACTATGTTTTTATAAAAACAGTTCTACAAAAGGAATTTTTTTATATCTTGTAATTTTAAATACACTCATATTCACTCTTTTTAATTCAAATTTTATCCAAGATGTATAAAATCAAGGGTGTGACATTTCGTTTGCTATTTAATAAAATCCGAGTTATTCTGGATTTTTTTGTATATAAAAATAATGATTCAATATAATTTAGATATGAAAAAAAATAAAAAGATTTTTTTACTTTCATTATCAACATTTGCTCTCCCAAGTGTTTTCATTAGTTGTAATGATGCGCAAAAAATTACGATTGAAAAAGAACTGAATAATCAAATTTACAACAAAGATCAATTTCTTTTCTTAAAGCAATTAAGTAATTTTTATAACAAAGGAGAAACAGTAATAACAACTGAAAATAACTATCAAGAGAAATACCTAGAAAATATTTCGAATTTTGATGTACTTTTCACTAATGAATATGATCTGGATTCGCTTGTGCTTCAATTAAACAAAAATAGAATCAGTTCAATCAAAAAAGACTTCTTTGATGGTAATTTGTATGTTAAAAACATTCAATTAGCTCTTTTGGATATAACTTCCAACCTGGACAAATATTATTCAATTTTTCCAAATCTGATCAAAACAAGTAATATGAGAATGATTGGCTTTGTAAATAATCAGGAACAAATTGAGTATTTAGAAAAACTTTTGACTTTTTACTTTAAAGCCTATAAATTTAATGGAAAAAGTTTAAAAAGAGTAAAAATACATCCACTTAATTATTCTTTAGATAAACTTTATTTACAAATAACTTTTTATGATCAAGAGGATAAAGAGATATTTAAAAATTCATCTGCTTTTCTTTTTGATTTCTTTAATTACAATCGCACACCTAGCTTTCCAACTTCATTTAAATTAGAAATTCGAGATGAAGTTGCTTTATTTAATGAGCAAGTTCGAAACTTTAATATCGCACTTGAAAATAATCTATTAGGAATTAGAGATTCTGAAGATATTTTAGAAAACGGTATTTTAGATTATAAAATGACAGCCAAAGGATTTTTAGCATTTATTAAGCAAGCAAACGATTATTTAAAAATAAATATTCCTGATTACCTTAGAGACAAATATGTCTATAAAATAGATATAGAAAATTCAAGTAGCACTAATTTACTTAATAATTCACATTCAATTGATAAAATCTACTTAAATAAATATGACAAAGAAGATAATTTATTAGATATAACTTATCTTTATTCAATTGATTTTTCATCTCATAAACACCTTTTTACAGGGTATAAAACAAACCTGGATAATGATGATCTTTTTGACTTATATCATTATAATTCATATGAAAAAGATGAGCAAGGTAACATGATTGCAACAAGTCAAATTCACTACAATGAATTTAAAGATATTTTTATTAAAAACCTAGATTTATCTATTGAAAAACTGAGCTCAAAATCTTTGTTTTGAGGTAAAAAGCAAAGTGAAATTGATCCATATGAGTTTTATTATTCTGGCCAAAACCAACTTCTGTTTTTAAATTGAGTAGCTACAACTTTTATTAACGGATACTTAATTAATTTTGATACACAAACAGATCTTTTTGAGCCTTTAGTAGTTGAATTTAGTGATGCAAAAATAAATCAAAACAAGCCCGGAATAATTGATGTAAATGTCAAAATTAAAGGTTTAACTAATAACTTTACATACGATGAATTTGAATATTCAATCAAAGGATTTAAGGGATTTTCTAAAGCAAAATAATAAATCGAAAAGGCTTTTTAGGCCTATTTTTTGCATAAATTTATTATTTTTATTTAATTAATAAATTATAATATTTTTAATATGAAAAATATTGGGGTAGATTTAACTAAAATATCTCGCTTTGCTAATAAAGATATTAATTTTGCAAAGCGAATTTTATCTATTTCAGAATTAGCAATTTATAAAAAAGTACCAAAAGAAAGAAAGCCTCTTTTTTTAGCTCGTGCTTGAGCAATTAAAGAAGCGATTTTTAAAGCAAATAATGATTATGCTAAATTTACAGAAATTGATCTTTCTAAAGAAGATAAAAAGTGAGTGTTTAAAAACTTTAGCATTTCAATTTCGCATGATGATGACTTCATTATTGCTTTTGTGGTTGAAAATGATTAATTTTAGGGAGGGGAAATGAAGTTAACAATAAAACCAATTTTCAAGAAAATTTTATTTGTATTTCCATGATTAAATAGACTTAGAAGGATTTTTTCTTTATCTAGAAAATATCGTAAAACACCTGAGAATGTGCCTGCACAATTAAGAAATGATTTTTTAAGCAAGCTTTCTCGTAAAATCTTAGACATTTACAATGTTGATTTAGAAGTATTTGGTGCTGATAATCTTCCTAGTTCAGGTAATGTAATGCTTGTGCCTAATCATAAATCAAATGCAGATTCATTAGCGATTATGGCTGCATTATGAAAAGTACAAGATGATCCAAATAAAGAAAGAAAAGTGCCAACTTTCTTAGCTAAAAAAGAACTCTTAGATTCAAGAATTCTTAGAAATGCACTTTCTTTAAACGATGCTTTTGCTATTGATCGTAATAACTTTAGAGAAAGTTTAGAAGTTCTTAAGGAGTTTTCAGCTTTTGTTAAGGAAAATAAAACTTATGGTGTTATCTTCCCAGAAGGGACAAGAGTTAAAGGTAAAGAACTTGGTGAATTTAAATCTGGAGCTTTCAAGGTAGCAAAAAATGATTATTACACAATTGTGCCAGTTGCAATTAGTGGTAGCGAAACTGTATTTAATAAAGATAGAAAAGGTCGCTTAAAAGTAGTAGTATCATTTTTAAATCCGTTAAAACCAACTGCTTATATGACTCAAGAACCTAAAGCTGTTGCTGAAAGAGTAAGAAAATTAATTCAAGAGGAAATAGACAAAAATGAATAATACAGAAAATACACTTCAATTCGAAAAGCTAGAAGAGTATAAATTTAAAATTGGTAAATTTGATGGTCCATTAGATTTATTACTTTCACTTGTAAAAGATAAAAAAATCAACATTATGGACGTGGATATTGCTGAAATAGCAACCCAATATTTACAAATTATTAAACACCTTCAAGATAGTGAAATCAATTTAGCTGGTGATTATCTTTTAATGGCTGCTACTTTGATTCAATTAAAAGCTAAAATGATTCTTGAAGAACCAGAAGAAGTGGCTGAAGTTGAAGAAGAAAAACAAAACCTTATTCAACAACTTATTGAGTATCAACAATTTAAAGAAATTAAGGAAGCTTTAAAAACTTTTCAAGATGCTCGTCAGGATATTTTTATTAAAAAACCGAGTAACATTGATGAATTTGTAGTAGATTCAAATGATGCTAGACTTGATGGAAAATCAAACATTGTTAAACTTGTAAGCACACTTAGAAAAATGTTTGAAAGAGTGTATGCTCAAAAATTAAGAATGACTAAGCTAGAAACATTCAAGCTTACACCAGCAGATCAATTTGATTTTATTATGAACTTACTTAAACAGAAAGAAACTCTTTCTTTTGAAGAAGTTTTCACTTTGCCTAGCTTAAATCACTTTGTGGTTACATTAATTGCTGTGCTTGATCTTTCAAGAAGACAAAAATTAATTATTGAGCAAGAAGAACAATTTGGGGAAATTGTTATCAAAAGGGGACCTGAATATGAAAAATAAGATTTTAGAAGCTCTTTTATACATTCAAGGGGATGAAGGGTTAACGTTAGAGCAAGTAAAAGAAATTTTTAACTTAAATACATTAAGCGAAGCTAAAAAAGTTTTAGTAGATTTTCATAAAGATTTTAACGAGCAAGATCGGGGGCTTAAAGTAGTCGCTTTTAATGAAGTTTATAAATTAGCAACTAGAGAAACAGTTAAAGATTTTGTTAGCAAAATGGTAAATGTTACAAAAAAACAAAGACTTTCAAATGCTGCTATTGAGGTAGCAGGGATTGTTGCTTACAAGCAACCAATTACTAGAGGTCAAATTGCAAAAATTAGAGGTGCAGCTTCTGATCAAGTTGTTAACACACTTTTAGTTAAAGGTGTCATTGAAGAAGTTGGGGTTTCGCCAACACAAGGAAATCCGGTGCTCTATGGAGTCACTCCTAAATTTTATGATCACTTTAAATTAACAAATATGACTGATTTACCTAAAATGAGAGACTTCAACTATGTTGATGGAGTTGAAAACGAAGATCAAGACTTCAATTTATTTACAAGTCAAAGACAAGATTAAATTTCCTATTTTTTAATAGGATTTTTTATTATTTAAAGGAAATTTATGCAATTAGAAAAAATTACAGCGACTAAAAATGACCAAGGAAGAAGTTTATATAAACTTCTAGGTAAATATTTTGACAATGTTCCTAAAAGCAAATTAGAGCAGCTTTTTAGAAAAAAAGATATCAAAGTTAATGGTAAAAGAAATCTTCCTAAAGACTACATTGTTTCAGAAGGCGATCAAATTTGAGTTTATGGAATTAGTGATGTTTCTAAAGATCAAGAAATTATCAAAGTAAATCACAATTTCACTATTTTGCACGAAGATGCAAACATTTTAGTTATTGATAAAAAAGAAGGCATTAGCATCCATGATGGAGATAACTGCTTAGATAATCAGGTTCTTAGCTATTTAAAATACAAAAAAACTGATAGCTTTAAACCAAGTCACATTGGAAGATTAGATAAAGAAACTAGCGGAATTATTGTTTATGGAAAAACTTATGAAGCTGTAGTGCAATTTAACAAAGCAACTAACAACTTCATTAAAAAATATCTTTTTATAAGCGATTTTAATTATGATAAAAAAGATGTGGTGCTTTATCAATACATTGATAAAGAAACTCAGAAGTTAAAATTTAGTCCTAAAGAAAGAGAAAATTCCAAAATGGCTCGCACTATTTTAACTTTTGATGGAAAAAGAAAAGAGGCAGAAATTCTTACTGGCAGAAAACACCAAATTAGAATTGCTCTAAAATTTCTAGGCTATCCAATTTACGGGGATAAAAAATACGGTGGTAAAAAAGCTAAGCGCTTAATGCTACATTCATATTATTTAAAATTAAATGGTCTTGAAGGTGCTTTAAAATATTTAAATGGTTTAGAGTTTATCTCGCACCCTAAATGATAAAAGGAGCTACAATGAAACACATTAGTAAAGAAAAACTTTATGAAATAGTTAACTCATTAATGCTTGAACCAAGCAAAGAAGTTATTGAAGGTATCTTAGAAAAATGAGAAACAATTCAAAATGATCTTGAAGATATTAAAGCTTGAGATTTAGAAAATGTCAAGCCAATGACACATATAAATGAACAGTTACACATTGATTTTTTAAGAGAAGATGAACCAGCGAGCTTACCAAGCATTAATAAAGAACAAATCTTAGCAAATGCAACTGAAAAAGATGATTCATTTGTAATTACAACAAAGGTGGTAGATTAAAAATGGAATTATTAAAACAAAAAGGAAACTTAGAAAAAGCACTTATTGAGCTTAAAAATGATGATAATAATGCTGTTGCTTTTGTATATGAAAATGGTTATAAAGAAGTAAATGAAGGTATCTTAAATGATAGTGTAATTACTGTTAAAGATGTATTTGCTACTAAAAATGCACCAACAAGATCTTCAAGTAAAATTTTAGAAAACTTTAATCCTTTTTACAATGCAACTGCAGTCCAAAAACTTTTAAATGCAGGCGCTATTGTTGCTGCTAAAGTAAATAATGATGAGCTTGCTTTAGGTGGAACCGGAACTTATAGTGCTTTTGGGATTGTTAAAAATAAACTTGATCCAAGGAGATTTTCAGGTGGAAGTTCTTCAGGATCAGTTGTTACTCTTACTGAAAATGTATCAATTGCTTTAGGAAGTGATACTGGTGATAGTGTGCGTCTTCCAGCTTCTTTTCAAGGGGTTGTAGGTTTTAAGCCAAGCTATGGAGCAATTAGTAGATACGGAATGTTCGCTTATGCTTCTTCACTTGATACAGTAGCTTACTTTGCTCACAATGTAAATGATATTTTCGCAGCATCCAAAGCGATGTTTGGTAAAGATAACAAAGATATGACAAGTGTAGATATGCAACTTAATGAACTTAAAACAAGCAAACCAAAAAAAGTTGTAGCCCTAGATTTTAGTGCCTTTTGCAATTCTTATGTTAATGAAACTTTTGATAACTTACTTAAAAAGCTTGAAAAAGATCAAGTTGAAGTTATTAAAATTAAGCCTGATTATGACATTTTAAAAGCTATTAAAATCGTTTATCAAGTGGTGAGTTTTTCTGAAGCTTCTTCAAATTTATCAAACCTTACTGGAATTAGTTTTGGATCAAGAGTTAACGGAAACACTTGAGAAGAAATTATGAAAAACACCCGTTCACAAAAATTTGGAAAAATGGTGCAAGAAAGATTAACTTTGGGAAGCTACTTTTTATATAGCGAAAACCAAGAAGAAATCTTTATTAGAGCACAAAAAGCAAGAAGAGTGATTAAAGATTATATCGACTCTCTTCAAAAGCAAGGTGATGTGGTTATTTATCCAGCTTACCGTGGAATTGCTCCATTATTTGATGAAATTCAAGAACCGAATTTAATGGATTATATACTTACAGGTGCTAATTTAGCAGGTATTCCTTCAATTACAATTCCATTTGGAAACTTTGAAAAGATGCCATTTAACCTTTGTTTAGAAAAACAAATTTACCAAGATAATGAGTTATTAAACTATGCTAATTACTTCGAAGAGTTAATTAAAGGAGGTAACTAATGAATAATTTTGAAACAGTTATTGGGATTGAAATTCACGTTGAACTTAAAACTCGAACTAAAATGTTTTCTCCTTCATTAATTGACTTTGAAGCTGATCCAAATACTTGTGCTAACCAAATTGATTTAGGTTATCCAGGTACTCTTCCACTTGTTAATAAACAAGCGGTTAAATATGCTGTGGCATTAGCTAAGGCTTTAAAAATGGAAATTGATGATGAACTTCACTTTGACCGTAAGAATTATTTTTATCCAGATTTACCTAAAGGATTCCAAATAACCCAGTATTATAGACCTATTGGTAAAAACGGAATTTTAAATATCGAAACTCCAAATGGACTTAAAGAAATTCAAATTGAAAGAATTCATCTTGAAGAAGATACAGCGAGACAGCACCATGATGAAAACGGGACAAAACTAGATTATAATCGTGCTGGAATTCCTCTTATTGAAATTGTGTCTTATCCAACAATTAAAAATGCAGATGAAGCAGCTGCATACGTCGATATGATTAAAAAAACAGTTCTTGCTTTAGAAATTTCTGAAGGAAAATTAGA
The DNA here is from genome assembly GCF_900660495.1 of Mycoplasmopsis gallinacea. Lineage (NCBI taxonomy): Bacteria > Bacillati > Mycoplasmatota > Mycoplasmoidales > Metamycoplasmataceae > Mycoplasmopsis > Mycoplasmopsis gallinacea. The sequence goes on from NZ_LR214950.1 coordinate 701,162, forward strand.
GCAAGGTTCATTAAGAGCTGACATTAACATTTCACTTAGACCTTTTGGTACCAAAGAATTTGGGACAAAAGTCGAAATTAAAAACATGAACTCGCTTTCAAATATCAAAAAAGCAATTGAGTATGAAATTTCGCTTCAAAGAGAAAAAATTCTTACTCACCAAGAAATTCTTCAACAAACAAAGCGTTTTGATGACCAAAAAAATATCAACGTTGTTATGCGTACTAAAACAGGAACTACTGATTATAAATATTTCCCAGAACCAAATATTCCATTTATTAAGCTTTCGAAAGAATTTATTGATTCAGTAATTCTTAAAGAACTCCCTTTAGAGAAGAAGAATAGATATTTAGAAGCTAACATTCAAAACATTTATGTTCAAAGCTTAATTGACAATATTGAACTTTCAAAATATTTTGACTCAGTTTCTTATCCGGATAAAGATAAACTTTCAAAAGTCTTTTTTGCTGAAGTTGTTTCACTTGCTAATGCGAAAGGGATTCATCCAGTGGAGCTTAAAATCAAACCCGAATTTATTCAAAAGTCCCTAGAATTGCTTGAAGAAGGTATTATTTCAGGTAAATCACTTAAAAAACTTATTCCACTTTTAGCAGGTTTTGCAGGTGATATTAATGAACTTTTAGAAAAAGAAAACCTTAAACAAATTTCAGATCCTAAATTAATTAACAATCTTATTTCAGAAATTATCAATGGAAATGAAGAATTAATTAATGAATACCCAAATCGCCCTGAAAAAGTTATTAAATTTATTTTAGGTGCAATGATGAAAAAAACTGGTGGACAAATTAACCCACAACTTGCAAATGATTCAACAGTTGAATTTTTAAAAAATAAATTCAACAACTAATTGCTATGTTTTGAAAAAGAAAAAAAACTTTAAACTATAAACAACTTGTGAAAATCAATAAAAAACGAAAAGTTTTCAAAGATTTTCACCTTAACTTAATTTGACCAGAAAAATTTGACGTTATTGAGAAGTTTTATGAAAAAATAATTAAGTTTTTCATCAAGATAGTTTCGACTATTTTCATTAGAGTTAGAGATGAAAACGAAGGTGAGAAAAAGAAAAACGTTATCAATACTGTTTATAAAGATTTTTCATCAAGACAATACAATTTTATTTGACTTTCAACTGCTTTTTATTTGTTAATTTCATTTGTACCAGTTATTTACGTTGTGTTTCTTTTAAACAACTTAACTGTGTCAATTACGCCATTTATTGGTCTTTCATCAAGTAAGTTTCAAGAATCATTTGGAACTGTTATTCTAGGTCGTTTTATGCCTGGATCAGTTAAATACCTGATTGGAATTCAAGACTTCCAAGAAAATACCAACGTAGCTTCTTATGCTACTTTAATCCCTAAATTATTGCTTCTTGGTTCAGCTCTTTATATTTCCAGTGAAGGGTATGCTAAATTGATTTCTTCGTGCAACTTTATTTATGATCATAAAAAAATTGGAACATTTATCGGAAATAAACTTAAAGGATTTTTCTTAGTTCTTTTTGTATCTGTGCTCCTTTGATTTTTCTCTACTTTTCATATTTTAATTGATGCTTTAATGGCTAAAAAGATTTTTGATAAAAACTCTTCAGTATTTTCGGTTGTAAGAGAAACTCACTTTATCATAATGTCATTTGTTTTCTTTGTAATACTATTTATAGGTCTTTTCCAATTAGCTCCTTCATTTAAGCAAAAAATGACTTCAGTGTATCGTGGAGCTATTATTTCAGCCCTTCCAATTACAATTTTAGCTATCATTTTCTCATCAATTAACAAACTATTTAGTTATGATAAGTTTGGTGGAGCAGTAGGGTTTTTCCTTACCATCGCTTTCTTCATCAACTTATTTACTCACTTTATGTTCCTTGGAATTACATTTAATAAAGCTTATTATTCTAACTTCATTAGTGGTAGAACCATTTCCAAAAAAAGTTTCTTCTACTACTTTTAATAATTATCGAAACAGCAATGTTTCGATTTTTTATTACTTTAAAATGCCTTAGGTTATATGTTGTGTAATTAGAGCATGAAAAAAACCGAATATACCTAATTTATAGACATATTCGGTGTTTTTATATTTCTAGCTTGGAAATGATTGACTATTCTTCATCTTCCTCATTATATTCAGAGAATTCTTCCGGATTTACTTCAATTACATATTGAAGTTGTTTTGGATCAGAAGATTCAAATGCTCCTAATTTTTCCAATTTTTTCACTTGTGTTTCAATTTTGAATCCGTTAACTTTATTATTCATTAAACGGAATTCTTTATCTTGAATTTTGTCAGCATTATCTTTAATTTTTTGAGCTGATTTTTGAATTGCTTCTGCACTTGCACGCATATCATTTAAGCTCTTGTTAATAACTTCCATATGTTTTGCAAGATATTCTCTTAAGTCTTCAAACTTGCTTAGAATTTTTACTTTTTCTTCGATTCTAGTTTCGCTTGCTTTAATTGAGTGAGTTTTTTGTGAAATATTAATTAAAAGTCCTACAACTGGAACGATTAAGTCTAAACTACAGATGTAAATGTTTTTGTAATCACGAGGGTTATTAATATAGAAGTTTCCTTCTTTAAAATCCAGTTCAGAAACTAAAATAGCATAATCTGATTTTGATTTTTGTCTATCTTTTTCTAATTTATTAAGGTGATCTTCATTTTTTATATTACTTGTTGAATTTTCTTGTTTGGTTTTAGCTTCTACAGCAATTTTCGCAATAGGTTCTTTTGAATCTGCATTTTCATAAATTTCAATAGAAAAGTCTGCTGCTGTTTTTTTACCTTCTTCGTCAGCAATCATTTTAGCTTTTTCAATTTTAATTGTTTGTGAATATCCGAAAGAATCTCTAAGAGTTTGATAAACAGCGTCTTCAAAGCTATTTCCAAGCTGTTTTGTACTTAAGTATGTTTTTCTTGTTAATAATTCTTCATTAACATTTTTTAAAACAGCAATTTCTCTATCTTTTTCTGAGATTTTTTCTTCATAAGTATTTTTAGTTTTTTCTAATTCTTTTTGAACTTCTGTTTCGTATTTTAATTTAAGAGTTTCTTGCTCAGATTTTAATTGAGTTACTTTTTGTTTTTCGTCGGCAAGAAGGTTTAAGTATTTTTTCTCTACTTGTAATTCGGCATTTTCTTGATTTTTTTGAAGTTCTGTAATTTGAACTTTTAATGCTCCTAGCTCTTTTTCTTTTTCTTTTTCTAAATTGCTAATTTTTTCTTTTTCTTTTTCAATACTTTGTAAGTATTTATCTTGGATTTGTTTTTCTTTTTCACTTACTTTATTTTGAATTTGTAATTCTAGATTTTCTTTTGTGTTTTGAAGTTCGGCTTTCAATAACTCAGCTTCAGATCTTAATTGGTTAATTGTTTGCTCATAACTTTCTTTTAAGTTTGTAGTTTTTGCACTAACTTCATTTTGATGGTTTGATTTAAGTAATTCTTCATTCTTTTTACTATCACTTTTGATTTGTTCAATTTGTTGTTGCAACAATTCATTTCTTTTTTCAAATTGTGAAAGCAAATCTTTAACTTGCTTAAATTTAGGATTTAATTCAATTTGAGATTCTCAGTTTTGTTTCTCATTTTGAACTAATCTTTTATATTCATCATTTTTTCCTTCTTCAATTGCTTTGATTAATTCTGAATAATCAACATCAAATGCCTCTTTAATGTTAAAATAATCACCTTTTTGAGCATCTTCTTCAATTTGGAAGATTAACTCTTTACTATCAATTAATTTAATTTTTATTTCTTTTGCCATAATTAGACCTCCGCATTTCTAATTTAATTATATATACCTTTACTCTCAGAAGCTAAGAAATAACAGAATTTTTACAGAGAAAATTAAAAATGACTATTTATATATTTTGTTAATTTTGATTCAAAATAGGGCTATTTTTGGAGCAATCAAAAATATATTGAAAACCATTATTAAATAAATATTATTACTAAGTTAACTATTATTTATTTAATAATGAGCCAAGCATATTTCACTTTAAAGTTGTGGCGAAAATATTAGCTCAAAATTTTCTTAATAAAACCTTTGTAAAATTTTTTTACAATTAGTAAATTTTTAAATGGAAAGAAAAGAAGTGATATTTCGTTTGCTATTTAATAAAAAACCTTGCTTAATTTTATTTTTCACAAATTAACTTTTTTGCTATAATTTAAAGGCAGGTCTTGAGATATGAATAAACAAGACTAATTATTAGCTAATAAATAGAAAGGATTCAATATGGCAAGAAGAGACGTTCTTTCAGGTAAAGGACCTTTATCAGGTAACACACGTTCACACGCTATGAACGCATCAAAACGTAAATTCAATGTTAACCTTCAAAAAGTTAAAGTTACAATTGATGGTACACCTCAAACATTAAGAGTTAGTGCTAAAACATTAAAAACTCTTAAATTAAAAGGATTAATTTAATCATTGAAAAATCGCCTTGATCAAGCGATTTTTTATTTATTTTTTGGCTTAAAATAAGCAATTATTTTAAGAAATATCAAAAAAGTAAAAGTTGGAAAATAATGAATTTCGAATCCTAAATTTAGAACTTTTTATTTTGTTTTGTATTATAATTAATACCGGGGTAAAAATACCCCCGTTTATCGTATTTTAAAGTTAAAAATTTGATATTTCTCAACTTACATAAAAGTAAATTCTTTTATGTTCTCTCACTCAAATATTTTTTATTCGTTGATTGTTTAAAATGTTATTAAACAAAGGCTTAAAATACTGTTAAAAACATTCTTGAATTTTGTATTTTTACAGGCTGTAATATTGGTATTCCCCCTTTTTTATTTTTTTATTCCCTTTCTTTCCCTCCAGTCTTCCTGCTTGTGTATTTCAGGATTTTAGCCTAGTATTTTATTTATTTTGTAAACGCGAAAATATCCTAAATTTTTAATTTTTTATTTTTTACTTATTTCTTATATTTTTTTATCTAACGAAGACATTGATAATTTGTCTTCGTTTTTTATAAAAAATCACCACTAGAAGTGATGATTATTTTTTAAATTCTATTTAAATACTGATTTTGTTGCTTTTTCAAATGCTTCTAAACCTTTTTTATCAACTACAGAAAGAATAAATTTCATTAATTTGTATCTTGGAACAATTGGATTAAGGTCAACTTTACCCATTTTTTCTTTATTACCAATCTGTTCTTCGAATTCTTTAACATCTTCTTCACTAGCTTGTGGAGAAAGTGAGAATAATCAATTAAACACAACACTTTCTTTTGTTTCATTAAGAGCTTGTTCTTCTAATTGTTTATTTAAATCTTCTTCTGTTGTTTTTGTTACACGTAAGTATTCGTGTTTTTTAACACCAAATTGTTTTAAAGAATCTGTGAAGTTTTTGCTTAATTCTGCAACTCTTTTTTGGTAAAGAGCTTTATTAATTACTAAGCTTGATTCTTTTGTTAATTGATCAACAATACTTTTAAGAAGAACATCTTGTGATTGATTTCAATTATGAATTGATAAGTTGCTTTTAATTAATTCTTTAAGTTCTTCAATAGTTTTAACATTTAAGTGAGGTAAGAGTTCTTTTAAAGCTTTTTCATCAAGTTTTGATGATTCTCTTCTTTTTGCTTTTAAGATTTCTACTTTAAATACAGCTGGTTTGCTTTGGTATTCTTTAACGTAGTAATCAGCTGGGAAAGTAACTGTAACATCGCCTTTGTATCCTTTTGCTTTATCAAGAAGTTGATCTTCAAAACCAGGAATGAATGCTTTTGAACCAAGTTCAAGGTCATATTCTGAAGCTTCTCCACCTTCGAAAGCTTCATCGTTAATGAATCCTTTGAAATTAATTGTAACAATGTCACCTAATTGTGTTTTTTCACCTTTTTTAAGCTCTCTTGTCGATCCAAGTGATTGTTCAATTTTTTCAACTTCAGCATCAACAACTTCTTTTGTAACTTTATCTAAGTGATACTTAACTTTTACTTTTTCTAATGATAATTCTGATGTATCAGGAAGAGCTGGGAACACAAATTTAAGAATTACGTTTCCTTCCTTATCTGTGTCATTGTCTAAAACAGGTTGACCGAAAGCAACTTTAGCAAATTCTTCATTTTCTTTCTCGCTAAATGATTTTAAAACTTCTTGGAATCTTTTTGAAGCAAACTCTTCAATTGTTTTAGAGACAGCTTTTGTTGAATCTACTCTTGCTAAAAGTTCTTCACGAGGCGCTTTACCTGCTCTGTAACCTTTAACAACTACTTTTTTAGCAGCAGCATCAATGTTTTTTTCTAATGCTTTTGTAAATTCATCTTTATTAACAACTGAAGTAGCAACAACTTCAGCATTTTTTTTATCTAATGTAAACTTAATCATTTTTCTCCTTAATGATTCTTAATGATTTATATTTTTTATATTTTACCATATTCAAGGTTTAAATTATCAATTTAGAAAGTCTAAGATTTGATTTGGATCTTTGCTATTAAAAAGAACATCTACTATGTTTTTTAATAATGGTACATAAACTTTATGACTTTCTAAAATGTTTTTAAGAATTTTAGCTGTATCATAACCTTCGATGGTCATTTTTTCTTGTTTTAAACTTTGATCTACACCAATTTGTGCGATTTTTTGTCCAAAACTAAAGTTTCTACTCTTAGTTGATGAACAAGTAAGGAACACATCCCCAATTCCCGAAAGTTCATATCCAACCATATCATTATTATCATTGCTCATTACATGATAAACCTTGAGAATTTCTCTAACTCCAAGTGAAATCATTGCTGAGTGAGTGTTTTTACCAGGATTATTGTAAGCAATTATCCCAATTCCAATAGCTAAAACATTTTTAAGAGCTGCAAAAATTTGAGCACCCATTTCATTTGAAATTCATTCCAATTTAAAGTAATGATTATCAAAAATTTCGCATAAAAAGTTAGCATAAATTTCATTTTTAGTAGCTACATTAATCATTGTAAGTTTTTTCTCAAAAACTTCAATTGCATATGAAGGACCGATAAAAGTTGCAAGATTAATCATTGAATCACCAAGATTAGCTTCAATAATATCTGATAAGAATTTTCCGGTTGTATTATCAAAACCTTTAGCTACGTTTATTACATTAATTTTGGCACCATTAAGCTGTGCTTTAATGTTTTTTGTCACTGAATCTAAAGCAACTGAAGGAACTGCAAGCACGATATTATTTGAAAATTGGAGCACTTCATCTAAATTATTTGTAGCGGAAAGCAAGTGCGAATTTGTAAGGATTGTTTCACCAAAGAATTTAGTGTTTCTTCCTTTGTTAATATCACTAATTTCTTGTTTATTAATTCCGTACATTTTAACTTGTACATTATTATCGATTAAAACATTTGCAATGGCGGTTGCTCAAGCACCTGTACCAATAATTGAAAATTTATTATTCATAACTTTAATTATATTAATTTAGTAAAAAAAAGTATAAAAAAAATGGCAGGAGTAGCAGGATTCGAACCCACAACACACGGGGTTGAAGCCCGTTGTTCTACCGTTGAACTATACTCCTAAGCCTTTATATTATACACTAATTAGAATTTTCAATTAGTAAAATTACATCTTTTACAGTTTTAACATCGTTTAATTTATTATCATCAATGCTGATTTCAAAAGCTTGTTCAGCTTCAATGATTAATTCAGCTAAATCTAATGAATCAATTTTAAGATCTTCCAACAAAGAATCTTCATTGAATTTAACTTTAGTTAAATTTTGTAATTTTTTAATAATAATTTCTCTTGTGTTCATAGATTTATTATATACCAATTAATTAAATGTGGATGTTATAACTTTGAGTAAGTTTTTGACCATTTTGGTGCGCAAATAAGAAGTGAATCAGAATTTGTTGCTTGCTCACTATCTCATAATCAAAGTATAAATGGCCATCGTAAGTGCTCACTCTTCGAGAAATATCTTCAACTAATTTATCAATAATTTCTGTGTTAATATAAAAGCTTCCATCGCCATCTTCTAGCAAATAATCTTGGAAATATTTTGCATCAACAAGCGGAAAAATTCGCAAAAATTCTTCACTTGGTTTTAATTCTTTATTTTTAGTTTCATTGTTAGTAGTATTTGATTTTATAACGAAATAGCAACCAAAGGAAATTGCACAAACCGAAAGCATTAATGCTAAATAAATTAAGATTTTCTTAATCATCTTTTTGCTTATCTTCTTTATTTTCTAGAATAAAAGGTTGCTCAAGGATTCAATCATCTTTAATAAACACATAACCTTCTTTGCGTTTGTCAGTTAGTTTGTCAAAGTCAATTTTGTATCTGAAGCTAGTTACTTTTTGGTTAATTGCATCAATTCGAATTTTTGGTTTCTTTGGAATTTGGTATTGCGTATTTTCGCTAAGTAAATAATTGTAAGTTACTAACATTTCAATATCAGGACAATCTAGTCAAAATTGCATTTCTACTTGGCCCTTGTATTTAAAAGGAGCCTTGATTGATTTTTTAGAGCCAAATGAGTTGCTTTTAACAATTTTTCCTGTATTTTCATCAGTTATGTAAAAAGAGTCAATTAATAATTCAAATTCACGCGCACGGATGTTGTATTCTTTTTTACTTATTTCTTTCACTCTTACTTCAAAGTTATTTTTATATAAACCTGGAACCAGGAATTTTTTTAAAGTTAGAGAATTTAAATTTTTAAATGGCTTTTCTTTATCCGAGAGAGGATATCATTTTGGGTTGCTTCCGATAGTTAAATGAGCCACTTTATTTAAATAATTTTGATTATCTAATTTGTTGATGTCTAAAATATATGAAGCAAAGTATTTATTAACATAAATTGTTTTAGCGTTACGATAATTTAGTTCAATGCTTCTTGGAATTTTCGCGATAAATTTAGGTGTATTGATCACTTCTTCAACTCTTGCTTTTTCAAATTCTGAAAATAAGGTTGCATAAGTTAAAACTTTTTGGTTTTCATAATAAATTTCATAAGTAACTTCTTTAATTTGGTTGTATTTTAGGTTTAAAACAGATTCATCAATGTGAACATTTTCTTTGCTAACTGAAGTTTTATTAATTATCTTTTTACCATTAATATAAACTACATAACTAGATCGACTTTGGTAATAACTTGGGAAACTGGTAGAAATTTTAGAATCAATGTCAAAAAATCCGCTTTCCAAGTTTTTATTAATTCTGATAAATGCTTCATTAACAAAACCTGATAAATAAGGATGGTGCTTTAAGATTTTGTGGCTGTAGTTAAAATTGTCTACTTCAAAGATTTTATGTTCGTTATAAACATGGTCTCAGGCTATCATAATTAGTTACTAAAATAAAGATCAACAAATTCTTTAATTGCCTCACGTTTTCTTTTGTAAAAAGTTGTTTTAGAAAAATAATCTAAGTATCATTCACTATTGTAATTATTACTTAAATAGGTTTTTTCTATTATTCATGCATTTTTTGGAGACATATTTGATAATACAATTTGTATCAAACTATCATTTTGTTGAAGTTTTTCTTCAAGTAATTGTCTCTTTGCGGCAAATTCAGGATTAGTTTTTTCAAATCTTTCCTTAAACTTAAGACAAGATATTTGTTTTTTAATGTTGTCTAAATAAAGCAGGTGCATTTTGCAAATTTCTTTAGTAAGCCTACATTGTTGATTGTAAAATGTTTTTTCTTCCTTTGTTAGAATTGCATTCATTATTATTCTCCTTTCATTTTTAAATGTACAAAAATTGAACTTTCTTTGCAAAAAATATCTGATTTTGGATTATTTTTGTTCCACATTTTCAATGATTCGTCTTTTTTAAAAAGAAAAAATAAAAAAGCTAAAACTATTTAAAGTTTTAGCTGAAAAAATTAATATGCTTTTGCAAAAACAACGTATCTAGCCGTTTTTGTGTCGCAAGATTCGAAAATACATTCCACATCTTTACCTGGTTTATCCATATTTTTTGGAATACATCTTGTCGATGCACCGGTTTCTTCTTTAATTCTCTCTTCTGCTTCTGAACCACAGCAAAATGGAGCAATAACAAAGTAGTTTTGAGCAATTTTTTCTTTGAATTCATCATAATTTTTAACAAGCACAGTTCTAGAATCTAATCTTTCTTTAGCTGCACTATATAAATTGTCGTGAATGTTATTAAGAAGCATAGTAACTGTTTTTTTAACATCATTAATATCAATAGCGATTTTTTCAAGTGTATCTCTTCTAACTAATGTTACTTGATTATTAGCTAAATCTCTTGGTCCAACTTCAATTCTTAATGGAACACCTTGAATTTCGCTATTAGAAGCTTTAAAACCAACTGTTTTATCACTTGCATCCACTCTTACTCTGAATTTCTTGCTTAATTGATCATAAATTTGTTTTGATACCTCTTTAACTTTCGGTTCTTTATTTGCAAAAAGCTCTAAAATATCAACTTGTACTGGAGCAACTCTAGGCGGAATGATAATCCCTCTATTATCCCCGTGAGTCATAATGATTGCACCAAGTAGTCTTGTAGTAACACCTCATGAAGTTTGGTACACGTTTTCAAGTTGATTGTTTTTATTTTTGAATGTAATTTGGTATGGTTTTGAAAAGTTTTGAGCCAAGTAGTGACTTGTACCAGCTTGTAAAGCTTTACCATCTTTCATCATTGCTTCAATTGTGTAAGTTGAGCAAGCACCTGCGAATTTTTCATGTGGGGTTTTTTTACCAACAATTGTAGGAATAGCTAAATATTTTTGTAAGAATTTAGCATATGTTGAAATCATTGTTCTTGTGAACTTACGAGCTTCCATTGGGTCTGAATGACAGGTGTGACCTTCTTGTCATAAGAATTCACGAGTTCTTAAGAAAGGATTAGTTGTTTTTTCTCATCTCATAACACTGCATCATTGGTTATAAATAAGTGGCAAATCATTATAAGATTCAATTGAATTTTTAAATAAATCAGCAAATAAAACCTCTGAAGTAGGTCTAATAAAAAGCTTTTCATTAAGATCTCTATCTCCTACTTTAGTAACTGTGGCTAATTCAGGGTTAAATCCTTCAATGTGCTCTTTTTCTAAGTTAAATAATCTTTCTGGAATAAGAAGAGGAAGATAAACGTTTTGAACACCTTTTTGCCTAAAAATTTTATTCAATTCTTGTTGAATAATTTCCCAAATCCCATATGAATTAGGTTTAAAAACGATTGTTCCCTTTGTTGGCCCATAAGCCATTAAATTCCCATTTTTTACTACATCTGTATATCATTTGGCAAAGTCCACTTCAAGTGGAGTAATTTTTTCTAATTCTTTTTTCATATTAAATTAATTTTAAACAAAAAGTTGTTTTTTATTTTAAAAAGGTATAAAAAAATCACCTTTAAAAATTGGAAAAGTGACGCGCAAGTTAAGTGGTAAAAAATAACAATGCTTTTTTAATGTTTAAATTATAAAAAAATTAGTGCAAAAAATGAAGAAATAGTGACAAAAGCAAAATCAAAAGCGCAAGCCCTTGTGGCTTGTTTTCTTATAAATTTTGAAGTTCTTTTGCTTCTTTTCTGCGAAAGAAAAGGAGGCCCGTGCGGCAGCACAATCATTGAATCTGTGTCTAAAGATAGACATAGCACAACACCGCAAAAAAATAGCATTTCACATTAAATGGGCTTCAGTCACTAAAATCTAGTTTAGGTCTCAAAGACCAAAGTTTCCCTTTTACCCATATTAATTTTGAAGTTCTTTTGCTTCTTTTCTGCGAAAGAAAAGAAAAGAAGGCCGCGTGCCAACGCAATTAATGTATTTGTAACAAAAGACTGTCATTACAAGACTATTCTTATTTAAACTGACATTTACAGAAAAAATAGGTTTTATTCACATAAATTTAGTTTAGGTCGTCAATCTTGAACTTAGCATTTATCGATATTAATTTTAATTTTCTATCGCTAATATTCTTTTGTATTCATCGATTTGTTCTTTGAGTCAAAACACATATTCTTGTGTGAGTGAATTGAAACTTTTACCCTTCGGAATAAATCTTCTAATGTATCTATGAGCATTTTCAATTGAACCTTTTTGATATGAAGCATAAGGTTTACATTTAAATAATTTTTTCTTACCTACCACTTTATGAAGAAGTGTGTTTTCGCTACCATTATCTACTGTCAAAGTCTTTATTTCAAGATTGTATTTTCTTATTAACATTTTTAATGCTTTGTTAATTGATTTTGCATCTCTTTTGGTTAAAGCGATATATAACTCTCTAGTTTTACGGTCTAAAAGTGTAAAAAGAACAAACTTATCTTCTCTTTTACCTATTACTGTATCAGCTTCAAAATGCCCTTTTTCTAGCCTTAAATCCGCTTCTTCAGGTCTATATTTTAGGTCTCTAGCGTGTATCAAGGATTTTTTACCTTGCTTTAATGTAGTTTTTGTATAGCCACCTCTTGATAAATATAAAAGCGGGTCAAGAGGAAGCTTTATTCTTTGTTGCTTTAGAGCTTTGTAAATTGTGCTAAATGTAGGACAAAAAGTATCTGGATTTGTTTGTTTGAACGAGTTGACCATAAATTTCACAGACATTTTACATTTAATGTTTTTAGAGTTTTTGCTTGCTTTTTTTCTTAATTCTTTAGTTACATCGTTTCAATATTTCTTGAAGTAACTTCACTTATTTTTTTGTGATTCTGACACTATCATTAACCTTTTAGTTTTATAACTGAGTAAATGATTTGCTAATTTTCTAAAGGAGAGAAATTTAGTTATAAAAATTTTGTCTCCACAATTTTTGCAAATAAATTTATTTTTTAAGCTTTTATGATAGTCATTTTTTTCAATCATTATTGCCATTTTTTGTTTAATTGTTCTAGATTGATAACCAAAATATTTCGCTGCTTTTGATATTGAATTCAACACTAGAACTTTTAAAATAATTTCTCACATTAATAGTATAGATATTTGTTTATCTCTAAGCAATCTTTTAGAAGAAACATTTGAGTGAAGACGTTTTATCTCATCATCTGTTTCTTTTATGATAAAGTGACGTGAGTTTTCAGCATTATTTTTTACACAAATAATATTTAGTTTAGATAAATCTATCAATTTTTTCATATAATAAAAATGTGTCCTTTCTTTGCAAGCATTATTATTTTACACAATGGACACAAAAAAGTCACATGCATTAAATTTGCGTGTGACTTTTCTAATTTATAAAAAAATCACCTTCCGGTGATATGGCTGCCCCAGTTAGATTCGAACTAACGCATGGCGGAACCAAAACCCGCTGCCTTACCGCTTGGCTATGGGGCAAAATGGTGGGGGGAGAGGGATTCGAACCCCCGAATCCTAAGAAAGTGGGTTACAGCCACCCGCATTTGGCCGCTTTGCTATCCCCCCATTTTGTTTGGTTGCTAAATTATTATACATAAAAAACAAAAAACAAAAAATATTTTTTATCAATTTTGTTATAAAAATCTTTTTGTTCCGGTGTGCAAATAATATAGCAAAACAATTATACAAAATAAACTTAACTAATGTGACATTTCGTTTGCTATTTAATAAAAATTTGCGAGTGATTTTTCAAATTTATAAATTTCATTTTTATGTGCTATAATTTTATAGCCATTAGAACAATAACCCACTAACTTGGTCAGGACAGAAATGTAGCAGCCACATGAGGAAGTGTTGTGTCTAGTGGTCTTTTTTATTAGTAAATTGACAATTTTAATTCAATAAAATGTTTTTGATTTTTTGATTTTGTTGTAAAATAATATTACGTGGTCGCGTAGCTCAGCTGGATAGAGCACGAGCCTTCTAAGCTTGTGGTCGGAGGTTCGAATCCTCTCGTGATCGCCATTTTTTTATACCTTTTTTTTCAAATTTAGTATACTATTAATTCTATGCTTAGATTAAATTTAAAATTTTTTGGAATTCCAACACTTATCTTCAGTTTATTAGAAGTGATTTTTGGAGTTATATTCCTTACTCAATTACCTAACCCTAATCCATTATTTTTATTACTTGCAATAATGGCGTTTATTTTTAAAATTATCATTTTATTTATTTTAATTTTTACTTTTTATCAACGGAACATTCAAAACTTTACATTATTCCTTTTATCTTTAATTGTAGTTCCGATCCTTGGAAGTATTTATGGAATGTTTTTTATTCCGTATTTACTTTATATTTCAAGAAATGATAAGTAGAGCCTGGCTCTATTTTTTATTACTTTTTTTCTAGATATTCCTAAATTTTAGTGATAAAAAATACTTAAATACCTTTAATTGGTTGAGATATTTAAGTATTTTTTAAATAAATTAAAGACAACTTTTTCTTCTTCTTTATTAAGCGATTCAATTTTTAATTTATTTTCATCACGCGTGTTTTTAGTAAATTCAATGAAATCATTTTTAAGGGAAACAAAATCGTTTTGGTAATTATTTTCTTGAATAAATTCAAGCACAGAGCCAATTGTAAGCATCATATTTTTTACTTCTAAGACTGTATTTAGCTTGAAGTTGTTTTTTAAGTAGGTTTCAAATTGATTAAAGGCATCAATTCTTTTATTTAAAATATCAGTTATTTTGAAAAAGTTTGGATTAGTATTCTTGATTTCAAGCGAAATCACATTTTTTAGAATCTCAATTTCAATTGGTTTAAGTTGCGATTCGTCAATTTGTTCTAAAAGAACATCGTCACCAATGTTTTTGACCTTTTCTAAGAAAGTTACAAGGCCTTGTGAAATAATTTGAAGATTTGAGCCTAAGTAGTTTTGTTTGAAACTCAAGAGAAATTCGACATTTAATTTAAATGTATCAAAGACGGATTGAATTTTTTTCACCAAATTACTTGGGTCTAAGTTTTTAAGCTTATCTAAATATGCCTTATGAAACTTTTTAAAGTTTTCAAGACGAGCTTGTTTTGCAATGTCTAAAATAACTTTATTAAATTTCTTTCTTTGAAGTTTAATTGGGCCTACAAGCTCATCTTGTTCATCAATTAATTCAGTTCACTTTTGCTTGTTTTGTTCATAAAAATCAAGCTTTAAAACATCGCCTAAGTTATATTTAATAAGCTCTTGACGCACTTTTTGGAATTCTAAATTATCACCAGTTTTTCGGAGTTTCTTGAAAATATATGAAGAGTGAATTGTTGAACCAAGCAAAATTGATCCTAAAAATGCAGCTATATTACCAGATTTATCGATTTGCAATTTATGAATTCCCATTTGACTTAAAAACGGTTTAGTATATGAAAAATAGTCTGTATTTTGTTTCTTAAGAAATAAATTTTTTGGAATTACTTTATCTAAAGCTATCGGTGTTTTGTGAGCGATAACATTAAAAACTGAGTTATTAAATTCGCAATATTCAATAAGAATTTTCTTTTCAAGACCAGGATTTCAACCAGCAAAATCAATTTGCT